>DATNBB010000151.1:0-5225 GCA_035607335.1 Binatia bacterium
TTGCCGCTGATTTTGCGGAACAGCATCGTGATCGGATCGTAGAACTGGTCGACGACGCGCTCTTTTAGCGGAATGATCGCGTTGTCGGTGATGTGGATTTCCTCGGGGCAGACTTCGGTGCAGCACTTGGTGATGTTGCAATAACCGATGCCGAGCTCGTCGCGAGTCATCTTGATGCGGTCGGCACCGTCGAGCGGATGCATCTCGAGACCAGCCGTGCGCACGAAGAAGCGTGGACCGCCGAATTCCGCATGCATGTCATGTTCGCGAAGGACATGGCAGACGTTCTGGCAAAGGAAACACTCGATGCACTTGCGAAACTCCTGCGCGCGATCGATATCCTTCTGATACATCTTCCATTCGACGCCCGGTTTCGGCGTAAACGGCTGAATCTTTTTGTTGACCCGGTAATTCCACGAAACGTCCGTGACCAGGTCCTTGAGAAGGGGAAAACTCTTCATCGGATAAACAGTGATTGGCTTATCGAGCGGCAACGAATCCATCCGTGTCTTGCACATGAGGCGCGGTTTTCCGTTCACTTCCGCGGAGCACGATCCGCACTTCGCGGCCTTGCAATTCCAACGGACGGCCAAATCCGGTGCCTGATTCGCCTGAATGGAATGAATCGCGTCCAGCACGACCATACCGGGCGCGACCACCACCTTGTAATCGGTCGCGCCGCCGCCTTCAGGTCCGCCGCGAAACACTCGCATGATTGCTTCAGCCATCCAACTCCTCCATCGACCAAGCCCGCCCGGACTGCTACTTCTCTTCGGCCAGAATCTGCTGCAAATCCGCCGGAATCTCCGGCGAAGGCCACTCGGAGCGCGTCATTTCGCCGTTTTTCTTCGCGATGACGTTGTGCTTCTTTTCCCACACCGGATCGTAATTCGGATAATCGATGCGGCTGTGAGCGCCGCGGCTCTCTTTGCGGGCTAGCGCACTATGCGTTACGGCTTCAGCCACGACCAGCATGCTTTGCAGATCGAATGCGAGGTGCCATCCCGGATTAAACAGCCGCGAGCCCTCAACCTTCACGTGTGCCGCGCGTTGCTTAAGTTTTTGCAGCTCGCCGAGCGCCGTTTTCAAATCGTCTTCGTTGCGGAAAATTCCCACCAGGTTTTGCATCACCTCCTGCAAATCCTGATGAATCGCATAGGGATTCTCGCTTCCGTGGGTTTCAAACGGCGCCAGGGCGTCCCGCTCCGCATCGGCAAGCTGCGCGGCATCGATCGTGGGCAGAGCCACTTTCTTCGCGTACGCCGCCGCTGCTTCGCCGGACCGCCGCCCGAAAACGAGCAGGTCAGAGAGCGAATTCCCTCCCAGTCGATTGGCTCCGTGCATGCCCGCAGCCGCTTCACCGGACGCAAACAAACCCTGTACGGATGACGCGGTGGTTTCCGCTTCGACTTTGATGCCGCCCATCACGTAATGGCACGTTGGGCCCACTTCCATCGGTCCCTTCGTGATGTCGACATCCGCCAATTCTCTGAACTGGTGGTACATGCTCGGCAGCTTGCGTTTTACGTAGTCGGCCGGTTTGTGCGAAATATCAAGATACGCGCCGCCGTGTTCGCTGCCGCGCCCCTCACGCACTTCCGTATAGATCGATCGGGCCACGACGTCGCGCGTCGAAAGCTCCATGCGCTTCGGGTCGTACTTTTCCATGAAGCGCTCGCCATTTTTATTCCGCAGGATGCCGCCCTCGCCTCTGACGGCTTCCGTGACAAGAAGGCCGCGAACTCCCGGAGGCCAAACCATGCCGGTGGGATGGAATTGCACGCACTCCATCTCCATCAATTCAGCGCCGGCCTGATAAGCGAGCGCCATACCGTCGCCGGTGCATTCCCACGAATTTGACGTGACCTTCCACGCTTTACCGATGCCGCCGGTGGCAATCACAACCGCCTTCGCCTTCAATACAACGAATCGACCACTTTCGCGCCAGTAGGCGAACGCACCCGCGATGCGGTCGCCGTCCTTCAGCAACCGCGTGACGGTGCACTCCATGTAGACGTCAAAGCCCATCTGCACGCCGCGATCCTGCAGCGTGCGAATCATTTCGAGGCCGGTGCGGTCGCCCACGTGGCACAGCCGCTTCCAGGTGTGCCCGCCGAACGCACGCTGCATGATCTCGCCTTTGTCCGTGCGATCGAAAAGTGCGCCCCACTGCTCAAGCTCGCGGATGCGATCGGGCGCCTCCATCGCATGTAGTTGCGCCATGCGATAGTTGTTCAGCATCTTTCCGCCGCGCATCGTGTCGCGGAAATGCGTTTGCCAACTGTCCTTGGGATCAACGTTACCCATAGCCGCGGCAACGCCGCCTTCGGCCATTACGGTGTGGGCTTTGCCGAGTAGAGATTTGCAGACCACGCCGACCCTTGCGCCGTGCGCCAGCGCCTCGATTGCCGCGCGCAGTCCCGCGCCACCGGCACCGATAATCAGCACATCATGTTCGTGAGTTTCGTAGGAGGCTGTCACAGAATTCGAATGTCCTTCACCACGCCGGAAGCTACTAGGTAAATGTAAAAGTCCGTCAAGCCGACGGAAATCATGCTGACCCAGGCCCAAAACATGTGATGCTCGTTAAATTTCGTCACATTCTTCCAGACCGAATGGCGCGGGCCGCCCGCCATGGCGCACGAGAAGCAATCTACTTTGCCGCCGATCAGGTGGCGCCACGAATGGCAGGAGAATGTGTAGATCGTGAGAAAAATGACATCGAGGAGCATGATCAGCGTGCCGACGCCCATGTGGATGCCGTCAGAAAACCTAAAGGCAATGATTGCGTCGTACCACAGGCAAACGATAAAGAAGACGGCAATGTAGAAGAAATACCGATGCACATTCTGCAGGATGAATGGGAATTTGCGTTCACCGGAGTAGTGTTTCCGCCCCTCGCCTACCGCGCAGGCGGGCGGGTCGAGAAAATAAGAACGGTAATACGCTTTGCGGTAGTAATAGCAGGTAAGCCGGAAGCCGAGCGGCCCGCCCATGATCAATATCGCAGGAGAGAACGGCCACCAGTGGTGTTCTGGATCGATCAGCGGGGAATAAAACGGCGATAGGTAAGGAGCCGTCCAGTAAAAGTCACCCGACAGACAACGCCACGTGGCATAAACTGCAAAACCGGTGAAGACGATTGCAAAAGGCAGGATGTCTACCCACCACGCATCCTGACGCAGAGTGCTACCGAAGCGGCTGACTGGAGCCGCGGATGTATCCCCCATCGCTCCCTCTTAGTGCAGACTTCATAGCTTATTCCGACTGGAAATTTTTGCAATGAAATTCTGCGCGAACAACGCCTCCGACGCGATCAGTTTTGCTTATTCGATTCAAGGAATTTCCTATCGACTCGGTTTGCTCCGGACTGCGCGACGGAGCCGTTATGGATTAGGGCTTATTTGTTTGGAGCGTTAAGCGGGAGTTTATTGCGGCGGCGAAGCTCGCGGATCAATGCGCTATGGTCGAGGTCGCCGTCTCCGTGCGCGATCATATTTTCAAACAAAGAATCCACCAGATTTACGACCGGCAACGAAAGCCCCAGGGATTTTGCGAGAGCGAGTGCGGTATGCGTATCTTTCAACTGCCACTTCGCTGGGCCACCGGGCTGGAAATCATTCTCGATCATGCGACGGCCATGCTGTTGCAAAATCGTCGAATCCGCAAACCCGCCGGTGAGAGCTTCGCGAAGTTTAGCCAGATCGGCTCCGCCGCGCTCGGCCAGAAGAAAAGCCTCCGAAACGGTGGCAATCGTCGAGGCCACGATCATTTGATTAGCGATTTTTGCCAACTGGCCGCTTCCCACCGGCCCGATCAATACAGGCCGTCCCATAACAGACAACAATTCGCGCGCGGCCTCAAAATCGCCTTGCTCGCCGCCCACCATAATCGCGAGCCGCGCTTCTTTCGCGCCGCGCTGTCCGCCGGAGACAGGCGCGTCGAGATATCGAACTCCATATTCCGCGCATTTCCGTGCTTCTGAGACGGCCGTTTCGACGGGAATCGAACTCATTACGATGACGATAGACCCGCGCGACATTGCCGCCACGACGCCTTCGTTAAACAAAACTTGGTCGCACGTGGGACCATCGCTGAGCATGCAGATCAGAAACGCTACGTCGCGCGCAGCAGCGGCGGGATTGGGACATGCTTCGGCACCTGCCTCGATCAATTTGAGCAGTTTCGCGGGCGAGCGATTCCAGACTTTGACGCGGTAACTCGCTTTCACAAGGTGAAGCGCCATCGGTTCGCCCATGATGCCTGTGCCGATGAAGCCGACCGCGCGATCATCCATTTGGCGTTCCCGCAGCTTCCACTTGTCG
This sequence comes from Binatia bacterium, assembly GCA_035607335.1. GTDB lineage: Bacteria > Acidobacteriota > Terriglobia > Acidiferrales > UBA7541 > Palsa-295. The sequence continues at coordinate 4,326 of DATNBB010000151.1, forward strand.
CTTGGGCAAGAGCAATGCTCCGATGCCGCCCAAACCAACAAGCGCGGCAATTACCAAAAATCCCGTATTGTAGTTGCCGCTGATTGAATAGAAGAATTGCGTGATATACGGACCGGAAAACCCGCTGAGATTACCGATCGAATTGATCAGCGCAATTCCCGCAGCCGCTTCCAACCCTGAAAGCACTCGCTGCGGAATTGCCCAGAAGACGTTTATCGCGCTGTAGCCGCCGACGGCGAGAAGCACGAACCCGATGATAATCACGACTGGGTTGTTGATGAGCAGCGATACCGCCATCGCGATTGCAGCCAGGAGTGCGGCAGCCCCCGTGTGCTTGCGGCGTTCCTGATGACGGTCGGAGCGGCGCGTCCAGAAAAGCATTATCACAGCGGCGAAGGCGTACGGAATTGCAGTGATGAGGCCGTTCGACATAAGGCTGATCTTCATGCCAAAGGTTCGCTGGAAGGATTGCAGCACGCTCGGGAGAATGTAGTTCATCGAGTTAGACCCGCTCGTAATGCCGAAATAGATCAGCGCTAACGCCCACACAATTTTGCTGGATAGCGCCCGGCGAATCTGCTGAGCCTTCGTCATATGAGGACCGCTTGTCAGCGCTTTCTCTTTTTCCTCGGCGTCAAGAGTCTTCACCAGCCAATTGCGCTCATCGTCTGCCAGCCAATGGGCCTTGGACGGCACATCGGTGAGATAAAATAGACACGCAATTCCCAAGAGAATGGCCGGCAATCCTTCGCAAACATACATCAGCCGCCAACCCGGTATTCCGACGTGGTCACCGAAAGCCATTAACGCCGTGCTGATAGGAGCGCCGATCGCCTGCGAGACAGGCACGCCGAGGTAAAACGTCGCAATCGTCCGCGCCAGGTAACGGCGTGGAATCCA
>DATNBB010000162.1:0-10578 GCA_035607335.1 Binatia bacterium
CTTCCGATGACGTGGGCGTGGCGCGCAAAGCATAATTCCGATCGAGCGAGATAATTCGCGCCGTCTCTGTAAGCCCGATGATAGGCTGCGTGATCTTGCGTTGCCATACGCGCGACGCAAGCAGCGCCGCGATTAGCGAAAGCACCAAGATGGTCCCCAGAATAATTGCGTAGCTTCCGGCGCGGCTAATCAATCCTTGCAGGTCGGAGCGGATATAGACGGTCCCAATGTCCTTGCCATCGAAAATGATCGGGCGCACAAGGTTCGCCCGCCAGTTCGCGAACCAATGCGATTCGCCTCTAAGAACGGGCGGAACTGGCAGCGCCTCCGGCTGCTTTCTTTTGTCGCGCCAATAACCGGCGAAAAACTGGCCCGTCGGAGTGTAGATGCTCGCGTACGTAATGTGAGGCGAGGCTTGCAATGCCGCCAGCGTCTTCTCCGCGGAGGTACGATCGTTGAAGATCAGGGCCGAGGCGGCATTCGAACCGATGATCTGCGCTTGAATAGAGAGGTCATTGTCGATGTTCACGCGGAAGCTATTCACTTCATACGCGAGGAATGCCACGCATGCCAGCACAACTGCGGCGGCGCTGACCATAATATTGAGAACGGTGATCCTGCGCGCGAGAGACTCACGCACTTTGGGCATTTTTTGCATAAGAGTCATGCGCCGGGCAAACGGCTCGTGCACTCTGGACGTTTCAGCCATTATTGATTCGCCCCTGCCGCCGGGGCTCCTCGAACCGCTGCCGCCACCTTCAATAATTGCGAGCTAACGGCGAGCCCGGCCCTTTTCGCCGTGCTCACGTTTATCTCGAACCTCACGCGATTGTCCTGCACCACAAACTGGATCATGCCTCCGCGTGCGAGAAAGCTGGGCACGTCGCTCACGGTTAGAACAGGCATCTTTCCAAGACGATCCAGAATTTCGTCGAGATGTGCATCTTCCGAGGCGCTAATAAATAAGATGCGACAACGCTTCGCATCGTCGATGCTGCCGATACGCTCGTCTTTCAGTGGTGATTTGCCGATCGTTTCGCCGGCAATCGTATTGTCAAGCGTCTGTGCAAATGGGTCTCGGCCCATTATGCAAATGTCAAAAGGTTCGTCTGATGCGGGTGCCGTGGGCCATTGGATGAATTTTCCGAATTGAAAGAGGTAGACCGCCTCAACATCATATTGGGTCGGCCGCCCTCGTTGCGGCTGTGCTGCCAGGACGAGCGGAATCGCTAGACAGATCGCGCAGAAGCTCTGAAGTAGGAAATGTCGCGCTCGGACTCTCGCGGAGATTTTCGAAAATGCCGCCTTAGCATGAACAAACGTGGCACGCAGCCGCTTGACCGGCACACTCTCCCGCTTCACGGCTGCAAGTCGCGTCGCGGGCGCCATAGCTCGTTACGTCAGAGCCTTCACCGCGTCCAGAAGCTCTCGGGTAGCGCGCCCCTTGAGTATCCAGCGGTCCGCAACGCCCACGATCTCTCCGGGCAATTCTCCATAGCCCGAAAGCATGATGATCGGAACCTTTGAATTGAGCTTCTTGATTTCTTGAGCGGTAGCCGTGCCGTTCATGCCGGACATCCAATAATCCAAAATCACCAGATCGACTTTGTTCATCTGAAACCGCTCAAGGCCTTCCTTGCCGGAGTGAGCCTCTATCACCTGATACCCCTCCGACTCGAGCAGCAGCTTGCGTGCCTGCAGGGGCGCGATTTCGTCGTCGATGCAAAGGATGGTCGCCATGAATTCCCGAACTGAACCTGAGCTGCTTCAACGCTGCAGCGGCAGCATTGCCCAATGCGGCTTGCGCCGTAGTGCATGCGCGGCTTCTCAGCTTCCTTTGACGACGTCGGTTTTGATGCAAGCGGGAAGGCTGGTTAGCCGGCTTGTGGATCACTAAAGGCGCAGACCTGTGGTGAGTTCACCCCCGTTTAACACATTAAATCTTACTCACAGCTTGCGATCCTAACAAGGCTTTCACGCAAATTGGCCGAACAAAATCCGTCTGCGTATATTGCACCTTGCCGAAACGTACAATACATGGTTTCCCGTACCGCCGTGTTGCGACGCGTACTGAAAGACGATCCATGCGCACATTTGTAAACGTCACAGTGATCTTCCGCTGCGCCTGATCCTTAAAGACGATATTCTTGGTTGACGAGCGCATACGCGATTCGGTACTTTCTGCCACTTCGAACCGGGGAACGATGAAAATTCTTTTCGTGGCCTCTGAAGGTCTGCCCTATTCAAAGACCGGGGGGCTTGCTGATGTGATCGCGGGCCTGCCGCACGCCTTGCGGGACATGGGGCATGACGTGGCTGTTCTGTTGCCGCGTTACCGCGGCAATAAGGCAGCCTCGGTGCTCGTTTCCAGCGTAACCATTGCCCTCGGCAATCAGCTTCGTTTTCCGGCAATCCTCGAAGGCAAAGCCGTCAATGGAGTGCGTTATTTCTTCGTTGATGACCCCGAATATTTCGACCGCCCGCATCTTTACGGCGATCGGACAGCCGATTACCCCGACAATGCTCTGCGTTTCGCGGAGTTCTCGCGCGCCGCAATCGAATTCGTCAAGCGCGTCTGGCTGCCGGATGTGATTCATTGCCACGATTGGCAGGCCGCCCTCGTGCCGGTCCTTCTGCGCACGCAGCACGCGAGCGATCCCGCCGTCCGCTCGCTTCCCTCGGTCCTTACAATACACAACCTCGCATACCAGGGCGTCTTCCAGCGGGGAGCGCTCGATGCCATAGGCCTCCCGCCGCAGCTTTTCACAATGGACTACCTCGAATTTTATGGCCGCATGAATTTCCTGAAGGGTGGCATCATTTACGCCGATTATCTGACGACGGTCAGCCGGCGATATGCGGAAGAGATAAAGACATCCGAATATGGCGCCGGCCTGGAAGGCGTTATCAGAAATCGCGGCGAGCGTCTTGTCGGCATATTAAATGGCGTCGATTATGCCGCATGGAGTCCCGAAGCCGATCCGCTCATCGCCCAAAACTATTCGATCCACAACATGGCGGGGAAGAAAGCCTGCAAGAAAGACATACTTGCACAGTTCAAGCTACCGGAGGAAAATCTCGACCGGCCTCTCGCCGGGATCATTTCCCGGTTTGTCGATCAGAAGGGTTTCGATCTTTTCGTGGATATTGCTGAAGAGCTGGCGCGCGAGGACATTTCGATCATCGCGTTTGGCACAGGTCAGCCCGCATATGAAAAAATGTTCAAAGAGTTTGCCGAAAGGCATCCGGATAAAGTCGCCGTGAAAATTGGTTTTGACAATACGCTGGCTCACCGTATCGAAGCGGGTTCGGACATTTTCCTCATGCCGTCGCGCTATGAACCATGCGGCCTGAACCAGATTTACAGCCTGCGATACGGCACGGTGCCTGTGGTGCGGGCCACGGGTGGTTTGGATGACACCGTGCAAAATTACGACCCTTCGAACAATCAGGGCACTGGCTTTAAGTTCGACGAGTATTCCGGTGAGCAGTTGCTGGACGCAATCCGCCGCGCTCTGGCCGTCTACCGCGACCCGCGGCTCTGGCAGGTGATCCAGGCCAACGGCATGTTGAAGGATTTTTCCTGGAAGACATCGGCGGCTTCGTATGTCACTCTGTATGAAGCAGCTAAGCGGTCTCGAATCCCGCGCGTAGCGGGTACATCTAATACACGTTAGCGGGAGCCTCCGTATGCTCGCGCTGCAAAAAGGACACCTATAGACATGGCAGAGAATATTCCAGCCGTAAACGACGCCAGCTTTCAGAACGATGTGATCGAGGCCAGCAAGTCGCAGCCAGTCATGGTCGATTTCTGGGCAGATTGGTGCAGGCCGTGCCACATGCTGACGCCCACTGTTGAGGAAATTGCCAAGGAGAACGCCGGCAAGCTCAAGGTCGTGAAGCTCAACGTCGACGAAAACATGAACACGCCCGGCAAGTTTAATATCCGCGGCATTCCCACGCTGCTTATCTTCAAAGGCGGCCAAGTCGCCGAACAAGTCGTCGGCGCGGTGCCAAAAGACACGATCGTCAAGGCGATCCAGAAACACATCACCGCCTGACGGTGCCGTAGCGCCGGCGTCTAGCCGGCGCGCTTCTCATATGTGCCGTTGAACTTGCTTTCGTAGTGGCCACCGTCCTGCCCTGAGCACGCGAAGGGTGCCCGCGAATTCTTGCTCCCGAGCAACTTGGCGAAGGATTGCGGGCGTTTTCTCGGTGGGTTCTTTTGACTGCCTTAGACTCTGCTTTTCCCGCTACATTCGCCCAACACCATCGTTTGCATGCAATAATGGCCGCATGGCGAAACGCAAAATCTGCCCGTCCTGCGGCGAACCCTTCGAATGCGCCTCGCCCCAACACGGCTGCTGGTGCGAATCCATAGCACTCGACCGCGAAACGCTCGCCACGCTCCGCGAACGCTATTCCGATTGCCTTTGTCCTCGCTGCCTCACAAAACAAGAGTCCATGCCGCGCCACTGATCGAATCCACGATGCGAATCCGCCCCGTTTTGTAACGCCGGCATTTTGCCGATGTTTTCTCGTTATTTCCCCGCCTGATTAGCGCACACATGGCACAATGATCGCGGCCATGCCGCGCCGACCAAATTCGAAACGCAGCGATGCTGCCACCGACTCGCGCCCTCGCTGCAACTGGGCCAAATCGCCGCAGATGCTCGAATATCACGACCGCGAATGGGGCGTGCCCGTTCATGAAGACCGCTTGCTTTTCGAATTTCTCATTCTCGAAGGCGCGCAAGCCGGGCTCAGTTGGGAAACGATCCTGAATAAGCGCGAGAACTATCGCCGCGCGTTCGACCGGTTCGACGCGCGCAAAATTGCAAAATACGATTCGCGCAAGACGCGAGCGCTGCTGCGCGACGCCGGGATCGTCCGCAATCGCCTGAAAATTTCCGCCACGATCGGCAACGCCAAAGCCTTCCTCGCTGTACAAGAAGAGTTCGGCACCTTCGATAAGTACATTTGGCAATTCGTTGGCGGCAAGCCAAAGATCAATTCGTGGGATCGCTCGCAGAGAGTCCCCGCGCGAACGCCCGAATCGGACGCCATGAGCAAAGATCTGAAGAAGCGCGGCTTCCGCTTCGTCGGCAGCACCATCTGCTACGCCTTCATGCAAGCCACCGGCATGGTCGATGACCACGCAGACGATTGCTTCCGCCGCCGTTGAATCTACAGCGCGCGAGATTGCATTTGGCGGGGTTGCGTTTTAGGGGCAGCGCCCGGCTGGGTTACAATCCTGCTGCTTCGATGATGTGAAATTGTGAAGTGAAGGTTTCGGGACGCATGCGATGAATCTTCGACTGCGCTTCATCGTTATCGCGATTGCTTCTGCCATGGTGTGCATGCTCGCGCGGCCCACCGTTGCCGCGAGTTGCGAGGATTTAGCCCATCTCACGCTTCCGCAAGCCACGATCACGCTTGCTCAGCCTCTGCCGGCCGGTTCCTTCACGCCGCCAAATTCGCGGTCGCTGTCTGATCTGCCCGCGTTCTGCCGCATCGCCGCCACAATCAAGCCCACTCCGGCCTCCGACATCAACATTGAAGTTTGGCTCCCGCTCGCTGCTGTGTGGAATGGCAAATTCGAAGCCGTCGGCAATGGTGGCTGGGCTGGTGCAATCGAATATTCCGCGTTGGCCGATGCGCTGCGTCACGGTTTTGCCACTAGCTCCACCGACGATGGCGACGCCGGCGACCTCAGCCTCTTCATTGCACATCCCGAACGTTTCGTGGACTTTGCCTATCGCTCTGAACACGAAATGACGCTCAAGGCAAAGGCCCTAATCGCTGCCTTTTATGGCAAGGCGCCTCGCTACTCCTATTGGAACGGTTGTTCCGGTGGAGGCCGCGAAGCACTGTTACAGGCCTACCGCTATCCCGATGACTTCAACGGCATCGTTGCCGGCGATCCCGCCACGTTCAGGCGAAACGCCTGGGCAATGCACATCGCCAACGCCGCATTCAAAAATCCAGCGGACTACATCCCTCCTGCGAAATATCCGATGATTCACCAGGCTGTGCTAAACACCTGCGACAAGCTCGATGGATTGCAGGACGGCCTCATCGCTGACCCACGAAATTGCCATTTCGATCCCCAGACGTTGCTCTGTAAAGGTTCAGATAGACCCCGCTGCCTCACGCGGCGGCAGGTCGAAACAGCCCAGACGATTCTCACCCCGATGAAGTCCGGCACCGGCAAAGAGCTCTTTCCGCGCCTTGAACCTGGAACCGAACTTCGCTGGGCTCGTCTCGCAGGAGGGCCCCAGCCGGCCGATCTCTTCCTCGATTACTTCAAGTTCATCGTCTTTAAAAATCCGGACTGGGACTGGCGCACTTTTCAAACCGACCGCGACACGGCTCTCGCGGACCAGGACGCCCAGGGCATCATTGCGCTAAATCCTGACCTTTCTGCGTACGCGCAGCACGGCGGCAAGCTGCTCCTCTATCACGGCTGGGCCGATCAACAAGTCGCGCCCGTCGCAACCATCGAGTTTTACGAAGCCATGGCCGCCGCGGAAGCAAAAGCCGATGGGTCCGCAACGGCGGACATTGGCGGTTGGGCGCGCCTCTTCATGGCGCCGGGAATGGCCCATTGCTCCGGCGGGGAAGGCCCGAACCAGTTCGATAAAATGGACCCAATCGAGCAGTGGGTCGAAAACGGTAAGCCGCCTGCTCAGATTGTCGCCGCCCACGTTTCAAATGGGCACGTCGATCGCACTCGCCCGCTCTGCCCTTATCCGCAAACTGCCGAATATAAAGGCAGTGGCTCGATCGACGAGGCTAAAAATTTCGCCTGTAGGATTCGCCGGCATTAAGATTGAAAGGCTTTAACACGGTTCAAAAAGAGGAAACAATGCCCGAAGAAACGCGGAGATCATTTCTAAAAGAAGGGGCAGGGCTTGTCGGTGCCGCAGCGCTCGCATCCAACTCCTCACTGGTATTTGCGGACCCGCCTGCCCGTCGCCCGAATTTCATTTTCGTCACCACGGACGGCCATCGCCCCGACGCTCTGAGTCTCAATGGCAACCGCATTCTTCACACGCCAAACTTTGACCGCATCGGTCGCGAAGGCATGCAGTTCCGGAATTCGTTCGTGACAAACGGCCTGTGCCTTCCCTCGCGCGCCACTGTTCTTACAGGACTCTACAGCCACAATACGGGCTGCGTTGACAATCAAGGCCGTGAAATCCCGGCCGATGTTCCGCTCTTCACCGATCTCTTACGAAACTCGGGATACGATGTCGTGCTATTTGGAAAAGCTCACGTCGGTGGCCTCGGAAAGCGCAATTGGAGCTACTATCTCGGCTACCCAGGCGCAGCGACCGACTATTTCTGGCCCGTGATGCAGGAAGGCAAAGACGGCCACGTCGACCCGCCGAAAACTTATCAAGGCTACGTCGAGGATGTCGTCACCGACCGCGTGGTCGATTGGCTCAAGCAGGAGCGCAGCAAGCCGTTTTGCATGATGCTGTGGTTTCAATCGCCGCACGCTCCGTTTTTCCGCGCACGCCGCCATCTTGACCTGTACAACGGCATTCCGATCGCAAAACCGGCAACCTTCGACGATGACTTAAAGGGGTATCCCGGCAAGCCACGCGCCTTCGCCGAAGCGGACGACAATATTGGAACTTATGCGGAAAACAGCACCACCAAGAACAACGCCGCAAGGTCGCTGGAAGAATTGACGAAAGATTATTACGCGGGCATCGTCGGAGCCGACGAAAATTTCGGCCGCGTTTTGAAGACGCTCAGTGACTTGGGCGAACTGGACGATACCGTTATCGTCTTCAGCTCCGATCACGGCTTCTTCCTCGGTGAGTGGCGCAAATATGACAAGCGCTTCATGCACGAGCCCTCGATTCGCGTCCCCATGCTCGTTCGCTATCCGCGAATGATCCATGCGGGCACAACCAATGACCGCATGACTCTGAATCTCGATATTGCGCCCACCTTTCTGGAGCTTGCCGGAGTCCAGATTCCCAAAACAATGCAGGGCCAGAGCATGGTTCCGCTATTTCAGGGAAAGGATCCGCAGAACTGGCGCAAAGATTGGCTCTACGAATATTACGAGTACCCGATGCCTCACAAGGTCAAGCCGCACCGCGGCGTTCGCACCGAACGCTACAAGCTGATCCACTACTACCTGCCGCCCGAAGAATTCGAACTCTACGATCTCCAGCAAGACCCAGGCGAGCTCCACAATCTCTATGGCGATCCCAAACACGCCGCGCTAGTCCAGCAGCTCCGCAACCGAATCGACGAACTCCGAAAAGAAACGAACGACACATACGTCTTCCAGCCTGACGCACCCGCCCGAGGCCGCGGCAGCGTCGTCGATTAGCGGGTTCGAATGGCATCGCTCAACGGCATGTGTGTTTAAAGTCGCATTGGCGCTTATTTTCGTCGTAGAAAATTCCAGCGCCGTAGGCGCGGCACAACTTAGCCCCACCCGTGAGGGTGGGGTGACCATTTAGAATTCCGAGCGCCGTAGGTGCGACATATGCCTCAAGAGTGTTTACAGCATAGCCGCGAAATAAGAAATCTGCATCGGAACGAAACAGGACGAACTCACCTTCAACCTGTCTACAACCTAAAACCCGCCCTCCGCTGCGCCTTCCGCCGCTCGGCGACCCACTCAAGAAAACGCTCCATGCGGTCGCGTTCGCGCCACATCAGCCGAAAAAATTTTGACGGCGTGAGATCGGCGGCATCTTTCCCGAAGAAAGTCTCAAGCCGCCATTGCAGATACGGCGAAGCCCACGGCCGCAGGCGATAGCCTTTGGCCGTGATCCAGTAGTAGCGAAGAGCGTTGAACATGCGTCATGGCAGGGTACCACGGTAATACTGCGCCCACCCAATCGCAGCCTGCTAAATCATTTTGTCGTCGACTGTGTCGATAGTCGCATCGGCCGCGGCCCTGCTCCAACCGACGCGCATATCCTTCACATTGTGCAGAGCGAACGCCGACCCCGGATTGGGCGCAGTTATAGCGAAAAAGTCGGCCCGCTGCACATCTTCCAGCCAGAGGCTCGGGCGCGGATCTTCAGCCGAAGGCGCTATTTCCACGTGAGACATCTCAAGATTCTTCAGATGCCGAATGAAGAAGCCACCCGAAGGTGTCGGGCCAAAGCTGAGCAACTCCGGATAACCTGCTTCCATTTCCGGCACATTGATCGTCTTCCAATCGGGCATCGGCCTGGGCCCGCCGCGTCCGCCGATTTGCGTAGGCATGCCTTGATGCCCGAAGTAGCAATTCGAAAGTTTTACGTCCTCAATGAGATTAGACGGTATGCCGGATAAGAGCGAGGCCGTCACCGCGGCGGAGTTGTAGGAATCGAGGTCGGAGATGAGTACCCGCCGCAGTGTTCCGGGACGCATCGTGTCTTTGGGTCCGCGGTTGCGCGCGTTCAGCCGCAGGAAGAGAGGCGCGTCGCCGATATCGCGGAGCGTGTTGCCGGTAATCGAGATGTCTTCCAGATAAGCACCATCGGATGATTCCAGAGAAATGCCTTTGCATCCTTCAAGCACATTGCCGGTAATCGTGATGTTGCGGAATCCGCCGTTCGATTCCGTTCCGCACTTGATCCGTCCGTTGCGCGCGACACCCGGCGCAACGTCAGGAAATTTCTTCCAGGTGCCGTCGATCACGGTTCCCAGCATGTAGGTGCCGGTCACATAGTTGTTGCTGATCGTGATGTTGTCCGTGGACCGCTGATATCCGAGAGCGTAGCTGGACTTGGGACAGATTCCGTCATCCCACGGCGAGTTGACGGTACAGTTGGAGACGCGCACGTTGCGGCAGCAGTCGATGTCGAAGCCGTCGCGATCCGTATCGACGCGCACATTATCGAGCGTCATGTTATCAACGCCCGTGGCGAGCAACGCAAAGTGTCCGCCCTTAAGAACGGAGAAATCGCGCAGGAGGACATTGCGACAATTTTTTAGAGCGATGGACTTGTTGCCCACGCCCGCCTGCTCGGCGATGAACGTCGGATAATTGCCGCGCGTCCCGCGGCTGCCATGCGAAAGCCCGGCGCCATGAATTAGGCCGGGGCCTTGGATAGAAAAGTCGCTAATATTCTCGCCAACGAAAAGCGAGTTGTGCCAATGGTTGTGCCCGAAGTCCTGGTAGGGCTCCCACGGAGTATTTGGCTCCGCCGCGTCGTACGTGCCGCCGCGATAGCCCGTCGTCTCGCCCTGCTTGGGTGAGTCGGCGGCGAGAATCGTGCAGCCCTGAGAAAGATACAGGTCCACGTGGCTGGCAAGATGGATCGTGAAGCACACGTAAGTGCCTGCGGGGAAGTAAAGTGTGCCGCCGCCGGCAGCAGCTACAGCTGCGATCCCGCGATTGATCGCGGGAGTGTCGACGGTTTTACCGTCGCCCACAGCGCCGTATTGATGAACATCGAATACGGTAGGTTGCGCAGCGGCCTTCTTCGCCTTTGCGCCAAAGGCGATAGCTGGCAACGCGGCTCCAGCGGCGCCGAGGCCACCGGCGCGCAGAAAATCACGGCGTAGCGAATCAAAACTCTTCACGGAATATCCTCCTTGTTTACCCTGAGC
>DATNBB010000169.1:0-22640 GCA_035607335.1 Binatia bacterium
TCTTGACTGGGCGGTATGCCACCGATAGACTGAGCACGTACTTGGTAGAGGTGCGGAGGCCATGAGTAGCCGGGCCGCGGTTCCGAGCAGCTTCGGACGTCCGGCGAAAGGGGTTAATAAGAAGACTCCGCCGAAATCGCCGCGTGAACTGACACGCGACGGTTGGGGGACAGGCTTAAAAGCCGGTCCACTGTCATCCGGTATGCGGATGGAGCGCTATCGAGGAGCGAGACGGTTGTTCCTCCTTCCTTGCCTGCGTTCCCCATAATCAAACGATGGATGTTGCTCAGCTAACCCGGTCGCTGGTCGATATTGAGTCGACGTCGGAATATGAGGGCGATGTCGGCGAGTATCTGTTCGTCTACCTATCCCGCGTAGCCGCTGGCACGGAAGGCCGCGTCGAGCGCATGGATGTGGTTCGCCTCGAAGGAGTTGCGCGGCGCTTCAATGTGCTTGCGCATTGGGGCGAGCCGATCGTCACCCTTTCGACGCACATGGACACCGTGCCTCCTTTTTTCCCTTCGCGCGAAGATGCCGATTACATCTATGGACGCGGATCATGCGATGCGAAAGGCATCATCGCAGCTATGATTGCGGCGGCAGAGCGGCTACTGACGAATGGCATCCGAAATTTTGGCCTGCTGTTCGTGGTCGGCGAGGAGCGAAGCAGCGCGGGCGCCGCGACGGCAAGCCGTTCGCCGCGCGGATCACGCTATTTAGTGAATGGCGAGCCGACGGAAAACAAACTTGCTCTCGCTTCAAAGGGTGCGTTGAGACTTGAGGTGAATGCAAAGGGCCGCATGGCGCATTCGGCGTACCCAGAGCTGGGCGAATCGGCCATCAATGCCCTGCTCGATAGCCTCGAAGCAATCCGGCGAGTGCCGTTGCCCAGCGATCCGCTGCTTGGCCCGAGCACATTGAATATTGGCACGCTTTCAGGCGGGCGCGCACCAAACGTCATCTCCGACGCCGCCAAAGCGGAAATTCTTGTGCGATTGGTCGGCGATCCCGGACCATTGCGCACGGCGTTTGCGGCGGCCGGCAACGACCGCGTGGATATCAAGGAAGTGCTGTGCATACCCGCAATGAAAATGGAACGAGTAGAAGGTCTACCGACGTGTGTGGTTTCATTTACGACCGATATCCCGGTGTTCGATGGAACCTGGGGCAAGCCCCTGCTGATCGGACCAGGCAGCATTCACGTGGCACATACACCGGATGAGAAGATTTCCAAACGGGAACTGAATGACGCAGTCAGGATTTACGCTGACATTGTGCAAACGTTGCTGGCGGCTTAATCGGGGTTTGGCTTCGCAGGATTGAAGAGAGCGTGCGCGAGACATGAAACTGGCGATTGTGGGCTACGGAAAAATGGGACGCAGCATCGAGCCGCTCGCACCGGAGTATGGCTGCGAGGTGCATCTGCGGCTGGATATCGACAACAATGCGAACTTTGAGGGAATGACAGCCGAGAATTTCCGCGGCATCGACGCGGCAGTGGAATTTTCAACCCCGGCCACGGCAATTCAAAACATTGAGCGACTCGCCCGCATGGGCGTGAATACGGTCGTCGGTACAACGGGCTGGCTAGGCGACATCGCCCGTGCGCGGGAGGCTGTCGAAAAAGCCGGCACTGCGCTTGTGTGGGGTGCCAATTTTTCCGTTGGCGTGAATCTCTTTTCGCAAGTTGTTGCTGAAGCGGCGGAACTGTTTGCCCGCCAGAAAGAATATGGCGCATGGGCGTGGGAGATACATCACTCAACAAAAAAGGACGCGCCGTCGGGAACTCTGCTCGCGCTGGTCGAACAAATGAAGAAGAGCGGGTATGATAGGCCCATCGACACGGGCAGCAACCGCGCCGGCGCACATCCAGGCACGCACGAGATCGGATTCGATTCTGCTGACGATACCATCACGATCCGGCATACGGCGCGAGGACGGGATGGCTTCGCGCGCGGTGCGTTGCGTGCGGCACGATGGGTGGCCGGTAAGAAGGGTTTTTTTGAGTTTCGCGAAATTGTGAACGAACTGTAGCGTTGTTTTTTTGTTGTTCGCGGGAGGAAGAAATGTTTACGGGATGCGGCACTGCGCTGGTCACGCCATTTCGACGCGACCTTTCCCTTGACGAAGAAGCGCTGCGGCGATTACTGCGGCGTCAAATCGATGCGGGCATCGATTTTCTCGTGCCATGCGGGACGACGGGAGAAAGCCCTACTCTCAGCCATGAAGAACAGGTCCGCGTGGTCAAGATCACGGTCGAAGAAGCGCGTGGCAAGGTGCCCGTCGTTGCAGGCGCCGGCGGCAATAATACCGTCCACGTAATCGAGATGGCGCGAGAGTTTGCGTCGTGCGGCGCGAATGGCATTTTATCCGTCGCGCCCTACTACAACAAACCAACGCAGGAAGGCTTGTACCAGCACTACAAGGCGCTTGCCGAAGCCGTTTCCCTTCCCATTATTCTGTATAACATTCCGGGCCGCACGGGCGTCAACATCGAGCCGGCCACCCTTGTCCGCCTAGCGCAGGTCGGAAACATCGTGGGCGTTAAAGAAGCCTCGGGAAATATCTCGCAAATGGCTACGATTCTCGCGGCCGTGCCGAAGGATTTCGCCGTCCTATCGGGCGACGACGGTATAACACTGCCGCTGATGGCGCTAGGCGGACGCGGCATGATTTCCGTAGCATCCAATGAGATTCCCGCGGAAATGACGCGTATTGCAAAACTGGCCAATGCCAATGATTTTGCCGCAGCGCGCGAATTACACAATCGATGGTTCCCGTTGATGGAAGTAAACTTTATTGAGACTAACCCAATCCCCGTGAAGTCGGCGCTCGCATTGATGGGTTTATGCGAGCCGGTTTTCCGGCTTCCGCTCGTTCCTCCAAAGTCGGAGAACCTGGCAAAAATCCGCAACGTGCTTGAATCTACCGGCCTGCTGACGCAGAAAATCTATGCTGCAAGCTGACATCGAGCGACTATTCGATGCGGGTGCGATCGAATACAGCGAGCATGATCGGCGCCTTTTTCAGGAATTCAAGAATGGCTTGAATGTCGGCAAAATTCGCGCGGCAGAACCGGACGCCTCCGCGAACAGCGGATGGCGCGTGAACGCCTGGGTGAAAAAAGGCATCCTGCTCGGATTCCGCATGGGCGCCGTAGTTGATATGTCGATCGACGACACGCGCCAGCCGTTTTTCGACAAGTCCACATACCCAGTGAAGCGGTTCGACGCTACGTCAGGTGTACGCATCGTCCCGGGCGGGTCGAGCGTTCGCGATGGATGCTACGTGGCGCACGGCGTAACGTGCATGCCGCCGATGTTCATCAATGCTGGTGCGTTCGTGGACGAAGGCACAATGGTCGACTCACACGCTCTTGTGGGAAGCTGCGCGCAAATCGGAAAGAAATGCCATATCTCGGCCGCGGCACAAATTGGAGGCGTGCTCGAACCTGTGGGCGCACTGCCGGTGATTATCGAAGACGAGGTGCTCGTCGGAGGAAATTGTGGCATTTACGAAGGTACAGTAGTCAAGCGACGCGCCGTGTTGGGAACGGGCACAATTCTGAATCGCTCGACGCCCGTATACGACATCGTGACCGGCACAGTGCATGCGGCAAGCGACGATCAACCACTGATAATTCCCGAAAACGCTGTCTTGGTGGCCGGTTCACGCGCGATCCCGCATGGGCGCGGGAAGGAGTGGAACTTATCTCTCTATACGCCCGTGATCGTCAAATATCGCGATGCGAAAACAGATGCAAAAGTGCAGCTCGAAGAGTTGCTGCGGTAGACGATTGTCATAAAGTTTTTGGCAAAATATACATGACTACTTGACAAACTAAGCCGGTTGCCCTAATTTTGAATGCGTTATGAAACTGCTGCGGGTGCATCATCATAGCCATCATCACCATATGAACCCGCGGCGGTGTGGCTAGAAGCCAGGAATATCTGGACTGATAGGCCCGCTGGCGCGGTGAGCGTCAGCGGGCTTTTTGTTTTTCGGCACATGAATACAAATGGAAACAGCGGATTCGAGAGGCTAACAGGCTATGGAATTGGACTTTGAAAAAGAGAACGGGCTCATTCCAGCGATCGTCCAGGACGACAAAAACGGCGAAGTTCTGATGCTTGGTTTTATGAATCGCGAGGCGCTGGCAAAGACCCAGGAAACCGGCTACGTGACGTTTTACAGCCGGTCACGCAAAAAGCTGTGGACCAAGGGCGAAACAAGCGGCCAAAAGCTTGTGCTGCGCGAGATGCGTGTCGATTGCGATCAGGATGCTCTGCTTGTGCGCGTTACGCTCGAAGGCGGCGCTGTCTGCCACGAGGGATACCGTAGCTGCTTTTTCCGCAGCGTCGGGCGCAACGGAGAGGCAAAGGTCGTAGCCGACCGCGTGATTTCGCCCGATGATCTCTACGGAAAGGCGAAAAATTAAATGAGTCGGTTGAAACTGGGCATTCCAAAAGGCAGCCTTCAGGAATCGACGGTAGAGCTTTTCGCAAAAGCCGGATGGCGGATTTCGATCGGGTCGCGCAGCTATTTTCCCGGTATCGACGATCCGGAAATCGAATGCATGCTCGTCAGAGCGCAGGAGATGCCGCGTTATGTGGAGAGCGGCGCTCTGGACGCGGGGCTGACAGGAAAAGATTGGATCATCGAAACGGGCGCCGAAGTGGAGCAGGTCGGCGAACTCGTCTATTCGAAGACGGGACTCGGGCGCGTCCGTTGGGTACTGGCCGTTGCGGAAGACTCGCCCATGCAGTCCGTGCGCGATCTCGAAGGCAAGGTGATTGCCACGGAAGCCGTGAAAATGACGGAAAAATATCTCGCCAAGCACGGCGTCAATGCGCGGGTCGAATTTTCCTGGGGCGCCACCGAAGTAAAAGTACCGCAACTGGCAGACGCTATCGTTGAAGTCACCGAGACCGGCAGTTCCTTGCGTGCGAATCACTTGCGCGTTGTGGATACGCTCATGGAATCGATGACGGTCTTCATCGCGAACCACACCACACTGCAAAACGCCTGGAAACGCGAGAAGATCGGCAATCTGATGCTTCTTCTCGACGGTGCGATCAAAGCCTATAACCGCGTCGGCCTGATGCTTAATGTGCGAAAGGCGGATTTGGAGAACGTGCTCGCGGCTTTGCCGGCACTGCGCAATCCGACTGTCGCCCAGCTCAGCGACCGCGAATGGGTGGCGATCAATACGATTATCGAAGAGAAAACGGCACGTCAGATCATCCCAAAGCTCAAAGCGGCTCGCGCCGAAGGCATCGTCGAATATCCGCTGAACAAGGTCGTCTACTGATGCGCATTCTGCCGCTGAACAAATCGACGGAAGCGAAGATTCTGTCCGCGCGGCGATCCAGCGACTGTGCGGCTGAACCGATTGCGGCGCGGATCATCGATGACGTGCGAAAGCGCGGCGACGAAGCGCTATTTGCGTTTACAAAGAAGTTTGACGGCGTCCAAATCGATGCCCAGAGTCTCTGGGTTTCGCGCGCGGAGCTGCGTGATGCAAGCAAGGGCGTTTCGCGAGAATTTCTTGGCGCGATAGATCACGCAGCACGTAATATTCGCGCAGTTGCGCAAAAGCAACTTCCTTCGGAGTGGATGATCGAAGTGGAGCCCGGCGTCCGCGCTGGCCAGATCGTACGGCCAATCAATTCCGTCGGGTGTTACTTGCCTGGGGGAAGATTTTCGCTCGTTTCGACGCTATTAATGACGGTGATTCCAGCGCAAGTGGCAGGCGTAAAACGTATTGTTGTCGTCAGCCCTCAGCCGGGCTCGGCTCTTCTTGCTGCTGCCACTAGACTCGGGATCGATCATGTCGCACGCATCGGCGGCGCACAGGCTATCGCGGCGCTAGCGTACGGAACCAAGTCAATCGAGCGCGTGGACAAAATCTGTGGTCCCGGAAACCGATTTGTCGCCGCTGCGAAACGGCTCGTGAGTAATGATTGTTCCATCGATATGCTTGCCGGCCCCACCGAGGCACTCGTTTTCGCAACAAGCGGAAGGGCGGAATTTATCGCGGCCGATTTGATCGCCCAAGCCGAGCACGATCCGGACGCGGTCTGCATTCTTGTCACGGCATCGATGCCCCTCGCGCGCTCCGTCGCGAAAGCCGTGGAATCCCAGCTCGCCGAATTGCCGGATAGCAATCTCGCGCGTCGTTCGCTTGCAACCAATGGAGCGGTACTCGTGGCAAAAACTGCCGCCGAAGGTGCGCGCTTCGTGAACTCTTTCGCACCCGAGCACCTGACGATTAGCGGTGACATAAAACCGGTGCTGCCTAAAATAACGTCCGCAGGCAGCATTTTCCTGGGCGATTGGAGTGCACAGACGTTTGGCGATTACGCGACCGGTACTAATCATGTTCTGCCTACGGCTGGCTCCGCGAGGACGCGCGGCGGCCTTTCCGTTGCAGACTTCGTGAAATGCATCAGCGTGCAGGAAGTATCGCGATCCGGATTTGCGCGACTTGCACCCGTAGCCGCTGAATTCGCACGAGCAGAAAATCTTTTGGGGCACGGACGCTCCGTCGAGGTACGCCGATGAAGGGAGCTATCAAAGTGCGCGCGGCTGTGAAAAAGATGCGCGCGTATCATCCGCCGCTGGAAGGCCGCACAGAGAAATTGCGAATGGATTTCAACGAGAATCCAATCGGGTGCTCGCCCTCCGTGCTTCGTGCGCTGGCAAAGCTCACAGCCAACACCATTTCAGCTTATCCCGAGCAGGAGACGGTGCGCCGCAAAGTGGCGCGTTATTTTAGAGTGGACCCGACCGAACTCCTCCTCACGAACGGAACCGATGAAGCATTAAGCCTTATCGTGAATACGTTCGTCGAGCCGCGAGATACCGTGGTGCTCGTCGAGCCTACTTATGCCATGTATCGTTTCTATTCTGAATTAGCAGGCGCCCGTATTGCCGCACCTCGTTACGACGCGAAGATGGAATTTCCGTGGAACGATGTGCTAGCCGCATTGCGCAAGGGTCCGCGCGTATTGTTCCTGCCGAATCCGAACAGCCCGATCGGCGCGATTCTTTCGCAAGATGAATTGCAACGTCTTCTCAAGGCCGCTTCACGCACGATGATCGTTGTGGACGAGGCCTATTTCGAATTCTCCGGCATAACCGTAGTTCCCTTGATTCGCCGTTATCCGAATTTAATTGTCACCCGAACATTTTCCAAGACGGCGGGATTGGCGGGCTTGCGCCTCGGATGCATTCTCGTGCACAGCGAGCGCGCCGCCGTCATGCGGAAGGCGCAATCACCTTATCCGGTGAACGCAGCAGCTCTGGCGGCAGCTCGCGCGGCAATTAAGGACAGGAAGTTCATTAGGCGTACCGTTCGCGAAGTTCATGAGGGCAAGCGCGAGCTTGCAAACGCGCTCGTGCGACTGGGCGTGAAGCACTTCCCCAGCGCGGGCAATTTCCTCCTCGTCTATTTCGGTGCGCGCGCCCGGAAGATCGTCGCGCGTCTGGCGCGCAGAGGCATCCTTGTTCGCGATCGTTCCAGCGATTTTGGCGGCGAAGGCTATGTGCGAATCACCATCGGCACGCTCGACCAAACGCGTCGGTTGGTGCGCGAACTGGAAGCAATCCTATGAGAAAAGCGGCGCTGCACAGGAAAACGAAAGAGACGGACATTCGCGTAAAGCTGGACCTCGATGGCCGGGGAAACGCGAGCATTTCCACCGGGGTGCGCTTCTTCGATCATATGCTCGAGCAGATCGCCCGGCACGGCGCGATGGATTTGGATTTGCAAGCGCGCGGCGACTTGGACGTGGATCAGCATCACACAATCGAGGACGTGGGAATCGCGCTCGGTGAAGCTGTGAAAGAGGCGCTCGGAAACAAGCGCGGGATTTTGCGTGCCGGCTACTTCCTGATGCCGATGGACGACTGCCTCGCGGCAGCGGCGCTCGATTTTTCGGGCCGCGCGTACTGCGTAATTCAGTGGAAACCGGCCGCTCGTAATGTGGGCGATTTCCAAACCGAATTACTCGAGGACTTTTTCCGTGCATTCGCACAGGCAGCAGCCGCAAACGTTCATTTACGCCTGATCTATGGACGTTCGTCACACCACCAAGTCGAGGCCATGTTCAAAGCATTCGCGAAGGCGCTACGGTTCGCAGTAACGCGGGATAAACAGTTGCGGCGCGTTTTGCCATCAACAAAGGGGCTGCTGTGAAGATCTCAATCATCGACTACGGCGCCGGGAATTTGCCGTCGGTCGAGCGCGCATTGGCAAAACTGGGCGCGGAGACGCAACTCGCGACTGAGGCGGCGCATATTTCTTCCGCGAGGGCTATTGTCCTGCCGGGAGTGGGCCACTTTTCCGCATTTGTAAACGGGCTGAGAGAGAGAAATCTCGTTGAGCCCTTGCGAAAGGCGTTCGACGAAGGCGTGCCGATTCTGGGGATTTGCCTTGGGCTTCAAGCCATGTTTGAAACGAGCGAAGAGGCGCCCGGAGAACGAGGACTAGGATTTCTTTCGGGCGAAGTACGCGCTTTGCCCTCGAATGTAAAATCGCCGCACATCGGCTGGAATCAACTGCGGCAGCTGCAGAGCGGCGTGCTCCTCGAGGGCGTGCCTGTGGACGCGTTTTTCTATTTCGCGCATTCGTTTGCGGCGCCTGCGGAGACTGCACCCACCTCGGCTGCATGCGATCATGGCATGGCGTTCGCGGCTGTCGTCGAGCGGCGGAATCTTTTCGCCGTGCAATTTCATCCGGAAAAATCTGGTGAAGCGGGCGCTCAGGTGCTGCGCAATTTTGTGGAGGCGGTGCAATGACCCTGGCTCGCAGGATAATTCCCTGCCTCGATGTCGATGCCGGCCGTGTCGTAAAAGGCGTCGAGTTCGAAGGATTGCGTGACATGGGAGATCCCGCAGAACTCGCCGCGCGCTACAACCGGGAAGGCGCGGATGAATTGGTTTTCCTAGATATCAGCGCGACACACCAGGGCCGCGAGACCTTTCTTGAGACGATTCGCCGCGTGGCGCAGCACTTGAATATTCCACTCACGGCTGGAGGCGGAATTCGCTCAATGGAGCAAGGGCGCGCCGTCCTCCGTGCAGGCGCCGATAAGGTGACGGTAAATACTGCCGCGATCAAACGGCCCGATCTGATTTCAGAGCTGGCGCAGCAGTTCGGCGCACAGGCCGTCGTTCTTTCGATCGATGTAAAGCGAAATGGCACCGGTTGGGAGGCGTATACGCGCGGCGGACGCGATGCGACCGGTATCGACGCGGAAAAATGGGCGTGTGAGGCCGTGTCACGTGGCGCGGGAGAAATTCTCCTCACTTCGATCGATCGCGATGGGACTTGCACCGGTTTCGATTGTGAATTGACCGCTGCAATTGTCAGCGCCGTCTCCGTGCCGGTGATTGCCTCCGGCGGTGCGAGTACATTCGACGACTTCTTTGACGTTTTCGAAAAAGGGCATGCGGATGCCGCCCTTGCTGCCTCTATTTTTCACCAGGAAACTCATTCCATAGGCGCGCTTAAAGAGTTTTTGCATCGGCGGCACGTACCGGTGCGACTGAGCAAGTAAGTTCCGAAATGCCTATATCACTTCGAGAGAGCCGATGATCATTCCCTGTATCGACCTGCAAGGCGGAAAAGCTGTGCAGCTTGTGCGCGGGCGCAAGCTGGCGCTATCCGTCACGGACGTGCTTGGCTTACTGCAGCGTTTTCGCGGATATCCGATCCTGAATGTGATTGACCTCGATGCTGCCATGCGCAAAGGCTCAAATGGACCTTGGATCAAACGTATCTGCGCAGCCGCACCGATGGAAGTGCGGGTAGGCGGCGGGGTGCGAACGGTGGCGCGTGCGCAGCAACTACTTGGTTGGGGCGCGGCGAAGGTGATCGTGGGCAGCGCGGCCTTTCGCAATGGGGAGATTAACGAAGATTTCCTGAAGGCTTTGGCCGCACGAGCGAAGCGCCGAAACATTATCATTGCGCTTGACGCGGAAGGCGGCCGGATTGTCATCCGCGGTTGGCGCGAGCGCTTGAAACTCAGGCCGGAAAATGTGATGCCTAAACTCGAGCCCTACTGTTCCGGTTTTCTCTGCACGTTTGTCGACAATGAAGGAACGATGAAAGGCACGAATCTGGCGTGGTATCGTTCGTTGCGGCGTGCGACTAAATTGCCAGTCACCGCAGCGGGCGGTATTCGAAGCATGAGCGAAGTAAATGCGCTTGAGAAACTCGGCATGCACGCTGCCGTGGGAATGGCGATTTACACCGGTAAGCTGGCGGCCGACCAAACCGGCATCGCGCCAATCGAAAAGCTGATTCTCAAGAAACGATAGTCAGCAGCAAATCTTTTGCTTCCACGTTCTGGTTTGCCGAAACCACAATTTTCGCAATCCGTCCCGCAACCGGCGCATAAATATTCGATTGCATCTTCATCGCTTCGAGCGTCATCAGCTTTTCACCGCGCTGGATCGTCTGATTCACCTGCACCGTGATTCCCGTTATGACGCCAGACGTAGGCGCCGCAACGTCGCCGGGATTTGCAGGATCGGCCTTGGGATGCGCACGCGCCACAATCTTCAGCGATTTATCGCGAACGCGGACTTCGCGTGGCTGCCCGTTCAGCTCGAAAAACAGCGTTCTCGAACCATCAGGATGCGCCTCGCCAACGGTCAGAAGACGAATAATCAGTGTCTTGCCGGCCTCGATTTCAACGGTGATTTCTTCGTCGGGCCGTAATCCATAGAGAAATGCAGGCGTCGGTAAGACGCTGACATCGGCATACACCTTCCGAAATGCGTCGAACTTCGCAAACACATCCGGATAAAGCAGCGAACTCAGCAGCTCATCCTGCCGCACGATTCGCTCAACTTTCTTCTCCAGCGCCTGCTTCGCGGCATTGAAGTCGACAGGCTCCAGCAATGCGCTCGGGCGGCCGCGATCCGGCTTCGCCCCGCGCAAAATAATCTGCTGCAATTTCTTCGGCCACCCGCCCGGCGGTACTCCCAATGCGCCTTGAAACATCTCGACGACTGAATTTGGAAACGACACGTCGTGGTGGATGTCGAGTTTCAATACGTCTTGTGGACGCATCTCGCGCGACATTAAAAAGAGCGTCATGTCCCCCACGACTTTGCTCGAAGGTGTGACCTTCACGATGTCACCGAAAAGCTGGTTCACCTCTGCATAGGTGCTCTCGACTTCCCGCCAACGATGCCCCAGTCCCATCGCAGTAGCCTGCTCGCGCAGATTCGTGAATTGTCCGCCGGGAATCTCATGCTGATAGAGGCGCGCCGAACCTGCGCGCGGCGCGGAATCGAATGGGGCGTAATACGTCCGCACCACCTCCCAATAATCCGAGCATTCATTGAGCGTGTGGATATCGAGCCCTGTGTCTCGCGGCGTATTGCGCAGTGCTTCAACAATCGAATTGAGGTTGGGCTGGCTCGTGACGCCGCTCATGGACGAGACCGCAGCATCCGCCACGTCGACGCCGGCGTCGCATGCCTTCAGCACGGAAGCGGAATTGATCCCGCTCGTATCGTGCGTATGGAAATGAATCGGAATGCCGATCTCCTGTTGTAACGCCTTCACCAGTTGGAACGCAGCGTAGGGCCGGCAAAGTCCCGCCATGTCCTTGATACCGAGAAAATGCGCGCCCAGCTTCTCAAGCTGCTTCGCCATCGTGACGTAATATTTCAACGAATACTTCGGTCGCGATTTATCGAAAATATCGCCCGTGTAGCAGATCGCCGCTTCGCACACGCCGCCCGCATCGAGCACCGCATCCATGGAGACGCGCATGTTGTCTATGGAATTTAGCGAATCGAATATGCGGAAAATGTCGACGCCTTGCGCAAACGCCTCACGCACAAACTCAATGATCACATTGTCCGGATAAGACGTGTACCCGACAGCGTTCGCACCGCGCAGCAGCATTTGGAAACAGATATTCGGTATTCTTTGCCGTAGTTCGCGAAGCCGCTGCCATGGATCTTCATGTAAGAATCGCATCGACGAATCGAACGTCGCACCGCCCCACACTTCCATGCTGAAAAGGTTGGGCAATCGATGCGCCACGGCTGACGCCGTGGCGAGCAGATCGAGCGTGCGCACGCGCGTGGCAAGCAGCGACTGGTGCGCGTCGCGAAAGGTGGTATCCGTAATAAGCAGCCGCTTCTCTTTGCGTGCCCATTGCGCGAACTTCTGGGGGCCGAGTTTCTTCAGAAGTTGCCGCGTGCCAGCAGGCGGCGCCGTAGAAGGAGCGTGTGGAATCGCGGGTGCTTCGAACGGATACGGCGCTTTCGTTTCCTTCACCTCTGGATTGCCGTTAAGAATCACATCCCCAAGATACGAGAGAAGCTTTGTCGCCCGGTCCGCACGGCTGGCAAATCGAAATAGCTCCGGCGATTGATCGAGAAAGGCCGTCGTGACCTGGCCGTTTTGAAACTTCGGATGATTGACGACATTCTCGAGGAACGGAATGTTTGTCTTTACGCCGCGTATGCGAAATTCCCGCAGCGCCCGGTCCATTCGGTGGCACGCCCCGTGCAAGTTCAAATCCCACGCCGTCACTTTCACGAGCAGCGAATCGTAGTACGGCGCAAGCCTCGCCCCGGAATACGCGGAGCCGCCGTCGAGCCGAATGCCAAATCCGGCGGGCGAACGGTAAGTCGTCAGCTTGCCGTAATCGGGCGCAAAATGATTTTCAGGATCTTCGGTCGTAACGCGGCACTGCAGCGCCGCTCCATAGAGTGGCACTTTGCCGGATTCGGGCAAGGATAACGGCGGCTCATGCAGCTTGTGCCCCTCGGCCACCTGAATCTGCGCACGCACCAAATCGATGCCGGTCACGACTTCCGTTACGGTATGCTCGACCTGAATGCGCGGATTCACTTCGATAAAATAAAATTTCTCCGCATCGACGTCATAAAGGAACTCAACCGTCCCCGCATTCCGATATTTGGCTTGTCGCGCAATGCGAACTGCCGACTCACAGAGCTGCTCGCGAACTTCCGGCGCAAGATTCGTGGCAGGCGCGACTTCCACCACCTTCTGATGGCGGCGTTGCACCGAGCAATCGCGTTCCCACAAATGGATAATGTTTCCATGCTGATCAGCTAGGATCTGCACTTCAAGATGCCGCGCGCGCGGGAGGTATTTTTCCAAGAAGACCGAACCGTCACCGAATGCAGCAAGCGCTTCACCGCGAGCCTCTTCCAGCTTGGCATCGAGCTGTGATTCTTCCAACACGACGCGCATGCCGCGTCCACCACCGCCCATCGCGGCTTTCACGATCAACGGGAATCCGATTTTGCGCGCAATCTCTTTCGCTTCTTCGGCCGAAGCGACGGCTTCTTCGGTCCCAGGCAATACGGGGACGCCCGCCTCTGCGGCAAGCCTCCGAGCCGCAGTTTTATCGCCAAGCAGCTCGAGCAATTCCGCCGTCGGGCCGATAAACGTGATCCCGGCTGCGGCGCAAGCCCTAGCTAATTTCGGGTTCTCGGAAAGGAAGCCATAGCCTGGGTGAATCGCGTCTACCTTTTTTTCCTGAGCGATACCGATGATGCTGTCGATATCGAGGTACGCCTCGACAGGTCCTTTCCCAGCGCCCACCTGATAGGCCTCGTCTGCTTTAAAACGGTGCAGGCTCAGCCGGTCTTCCTGCGAATAAATACCGACGGTGCGTAGCCCAAGTTCATTAGCTGCGCGAAGAATGCGAATGGCGATTTCACTCCGGTTTGCAGCTAGTACTTTTGTGATTGTCCGTGTCTTTTTCGTTTTCATTGCGCTTTAGTGTGCCTAGATAAACAATTCATAGTACCGGAAGCCGCTTCGGGAACAAACCACTTAAGCAATTCCTAAACTGGGATTGTGAGGCACAGACGTCGAAAAATTGTGCAGCTCAAGCAGATATGCGGAAGATGTGCGGTGGCGGGCGACACGGTACTGTGGCAAGATTACAACACTCATCCTTGACCTGGGATCGCGGCACCGTGCTATGGTGGGTGCGCTAGTCTATGGCCAATACTGCTAATGATTCTCTGCTTTTTTCCCCTTTCCCCGGTCCCATTGGGACCAAAAAAGCCGCACTTGGGCCAGCAATGCTCGCCGGAGAGCCTCCGCTCGACGAGTACTACAACTCTCTTTTTACGGCTTTCGGTCCGCAACGCTGGTGGCCGGGGCGGTCGCCTTTTGAGGTGATCGTCGGAGCAATTTTGACGCAGAACACCTCGTGGACAAATGTGGAACGAGCGATGGCCAACTTGCGAAAGGCAAGATTGCTTACGCCCTCGGCCATCGAAAAGGCATCTCACCAGAAGATCGAAGGACTGATCCGGCCTTCTGGCTATTTCCGGCAAAAGACGCGAAAGCTCAAAGCCTTTTGCGCATTCTTGCGATATGAATTCCGTGGCTCGCTTAAACGGATGTTCGCACGGCCGACTACGGCATTACGGGAACAACTGCTGGGAGTTTTTGGCATCGGGCCTGAGACGGCCGATTCAATCCTGCTTTACGCGGGTAGTCATCCGGTATTCGTGGTTGACGCTTACACGAAGCGCCTGCTTGCGCGGCACGGGTGGGCGAAGGAAGGCGCGAAATATGAAGATGTGCAGTGGATTTTTGAACGGCGATTTCCGGGCGACGCTGCGCGGTTTAACGAATTTCACGCGTTGATTGTTCAGACTGGCAAGAAATATTGTCGCACGCGCGAGCCGCTTTGCGGCGAATGCCCATTGGGACGATATTTGGCTCAGCGCCGGTAGAAAAAAAATCGGGGCGAACTATCGTTTGGAGAAAGAGAAGTGAAAGGACGCAGGCAAAAACGGATTTGGCTGACGGCGAGTATCAGCATCGCCCTGTTGCTTACGGCCGCAGTTATTGCGCTGGGCGGGCGGATGCCATTTTATCCGCATGACAGCACCGCGCTGGCAATTTTCTTCGCACTCGAGTGCTTGATCGTCGGCACCTTCGGCGTTTTCGTAATGATCTTCGCGCGGACTCTGCTGCGATTAAGGGCGGACCGTAGCTTTACCTCCAGATTTAAGACAAAGATGGTGATCGGTGCGACCGGAGTTTCACTGCTGCCGATCGTCTTCATGGCGTTCTTCAGCTATGCACTTCTGAACCACACGCTGAACCTGTGGTTTCCGCGCCCCCTTGAAGTGGCGAATTCGCAAAGTCAAGCGCTGCTCGATGAATTAGTCGCAAGCGGGCAATTCCGGCGCACTCAACAGGCAAAAGCCTCCTGCGATATCGTCGCGAAAAAGGGAGCCACTCCTGAGAATGTGATTCGCGCAGCGGCACCGGATGAGGACATCATCTGGTTTTATGCCGCGCAGGGTCAAAAGGTGAGCTTTGCCAATGCGGCCCTCTTTGGCGACGCGAACGGATTACGACTGGCACAAACCTTGCCAAACGGGGCGGAAATCTGGAGCGGGTCCCGAGGGACGTACATCGGGGGCAGCACGCCATGCATGGGCGGAACGATCGTAGTTGCAAAAATGGTTCCGAGCGATTTCCTGCAGCGGTACACAGATATTCAATCGCAAACCGCGACCTACAATCAGCAGCGGGAGAATTTGGCCCAGTATAAGAGGACTATCCTCACCGGCCTGGGATTAATCACGCTCCTTCTGCTTTTCGCGACGACATGGGTTGCGCTATTTCTTGCCAAGCAGGTGACCGTGCCCATCCAGGCGCTTGTCGACGGAACGAGCGAAATCGCGCATGGAAATTTCGCTCACAGAATTACGCTATTCGCCAAGGATGAACTCGGAACCCTGATCCGGTCATTCAACAAAATGACCGAGCAGTTGGGCGAAGGACGGCGACAAATAAATGAGTTTACGACGAGCCTTGAAAAAGCGATTGAAGAAGGTGAGCGGCGCCGGAAATTGATGGAGACGGTCCTGGAAAATATCCCCACCGGTGTCGTTTCACTGAACGAAGCGGGGGAAGTGGTTCGCGTCAATTCGGCGGCAGCAAGCATTTTGGGCGATTACGCGAGGAATGTTCGCACGCTGGAGGATTTGCTCGGGGACGAAGCAGCGCGCGCGGTAATGCACTTAATGAGGCGTTCGCTGCGAATGGGAGCAGCGTCGCGGGAGATCGAAATAGCGACGGGAGGAAAGCTCGTGCGGGCGGCCGTAACCGTCAGTTCGCTCGGGCCGAGGCGTTCGAATCCCGGATTTATTGTCTCGATCGACGATCTGACTGAGCTTCTGCGGGCGCAAAGAGCAGCCGCGTGGCAGGAAGTGGCGCAGAGAATTGCGCATGAGATCAAGAACCCCTTAACGCCCATTCAACTTTCCGCTCAAAGGATGCTGCGATATTTGGAACGGCACGCGGCTAATCGGGCAGAGCAGACGTCGACGGAATTCGAAGCGATGGCGGCACAGTGCGCCGGATTGATTGAACGCGAAGTGCAAACACTCGAATCCCTGGTGGAAGAATTCTCGCAATTCGCGCGGTTCCCTGCGGCAAGACTTGCTCCTGCGGACGTAAACGTGGTCGTCAAAAGCGCGGTGCAGTTGTTTGAGGGCCGACTGGATGGAGTGACGATCAGGACCGAATACGAGCGTGATTTGCCCCCGGTGAAGGCGGATGAAGAGTTAATGCGTCGCGTGCTCGCGAATCTGATCGATAATGCGGCCGAAGCCATGGAGGGCGCGACGGTTAGAATTCTGACCGTCACGACTCACGTTCGCGGCGATGGTGATGCGGTGGAGATTGTGGTGGCGGATAGTGGACACGGTATATCCCCCAAAGACAAAGAGCGGCTTTTTCTGCCGCATTTCTCCACGAAGGAACGCGGAACCGGACTCGGACTGGCGATCGCGAGCCGCATTGTTGCTGAACATAACGGCACAATTCGCGTGGAGGACAATCAGCCGACCGGAACTCGATTTGTGATTCGCTTCCCTGCGATAGAGAAGAGAGAGCCGGAGGGGGCACAGGAAGCATCCGAGATCGGAGAGAAGCGGTTTTCATAGATCCGTATGACAGCATCCATTCTGATTGTGGACGATGAAAACGGTATTCGCGAGTCGTTGGGCGCATTACTGAGCGAAGAAGGATATCAGGTGCACAGCGCGGCATCGGGCGAAGAGTGTCTTGCGAAGCTCGCTGAGCGCGAGTTCGATCTGGTGTTGCTTGACGTGTGGCTGAAGGAAATGGACGGCCTCGAGACGCTCGAAAAAATGCAAACGCGCGATGAGCCGCCGATGGCCGTGATGATTTCGGGACATGGAAATATCGAGACGGCCGTACGCGCGACAAAATTGGGTGCTTTCGACTTCGTGGAAAAGCCGCTTTCGCTTGAAAAGACGATCCTGGTAGTTCGCAACGCACTCGAGTATCTACGGTTGGAGAAAGAAAATCGGCGGCTGCGCGCGGAATTGGAAGAGCGGCAACAGATTCTGGGCTCGAGCGTGCCGATGAAAGCGTTGCGGCAGCAAATTGCGCTGACGGCGCCGACCAATGGGCGTGTGCTGATTTACGGCGAAAGCGGAACTGGAAAGGAGCTGGTAGCCAAGGCGCTCCATGCGCATAGCTCGCGCAGCGCGATGCCATTTGTGGAAGTGAATTGCGCGGCGATTCCGGAAGAACTGATCGAGTCCGAAATGTTTGGGCACCGCAAAGGGAGTTTCACCGGCGCGAGCGAGGACAAAGTCGGAAAGTTTCAAAAAGCCGACGGCGGGACATTGTTTCTCGATGAAGTGGGCGACATGAGTTCGAAGACGCAGTCCAAAGTGCTGCGCGTGTTGGAGGAACAGCGTTTCGAACCTCTGGGATCGAATCAATCGGTGCGCGTGGATGTTCGCGTGCTCGCTGCCACGAACAAAAAGATCGAGGACGAAATTGCAAAAAACGCGTTTCGCGAAGACCTTTTTTACCGCCTGAATGTGATTCCTTTTTATGTACCTGCACTGCGGGAACGGACCGAAGACATCCCAATTCTCGCGGCGCACTTCCTCAGGAGGTTCAGCGAAGAATACGGGAAAAAGGGCAAAGAATTCAGCCCGGCGGCGACCGAAGTGTTGCTTGCGTATCCGTGGCCCGGCAATGTGAGAGAGCTAAAAAACCTGGTGGAGCGGCTGGTAATTATGTGTCCGTCGCCGCGGATCGAACCGCATCATTTGCCGCCCGAACTTTTTCGCGGAGCGTCGAAGAGCCCG
Organism: Binatia bacterium; assembly: GCA_035607335.1. Taxonomy (GTDB): domain Bacteria; phylum Acidobacteriota; class Terriglobia; order Acidiferrales; family UBA7541; genus Palsa-295. The sequence goes on from DATNBB010000169.1 coordinate 18,172, forward strand.
CAAAAGCCGTACGAGAGCTTGCAGGAAGCGCGTTCGGCGTATGAGAGAGAGTTTGTCCTACGCAAACTCGAAGAAAACCGCTGGAATATGACGAAGGCGGCCGCTTCACTTGGTCTTGAACGGAGCCATTTATACCGGAAGATGCGATCCCTGGGGATCGCACCTTCCAAGGAATGACTTTTTGTTGAGCTAGACCTTGAGGCTATGTAGATACGGGACGCTGGCCTTCATCGAATCCAAATCCATCTCCACGTAATAGTCCTTTATGCCGGCCTTTTTCGCAGCCTGGAAAATCTTTTTCCAATCCAAGCTGTCGCTTGCGCTACCGATTGGGACAATTTTCTTGTTAGTTGCATCCCAACCTTGCAGGTGCATCGAGATGTAGCGCCCGCGGTATTTCGTCAAATACTCCACCGCGTCAAATCCATGTGCAACTTCAGAGACCTGGAACTGGAATTTCACAAGCTTCGGATCAAGGTACTTCAGGAGGCCATCGTAAACTTTGGTGCCATCAGTGGTCGTAGCTGCCAGCCAGCCTTCATTGTGCAGGGTTTGTTGCAGGCCAGCTGCATCCACGGTCTCGGCAACCTTGTTTAGGGCATCCGCGGCTTGTTTCACGTCATCCATGGTTGGATTCTTGGGCCCGTTGAGCAGCGGGAAGACAATCTGTTTCAGGCCGACGTCCTTTGCCCAAGCGATTCTCTCCGAGGAATTATCCTGCAATTCCTTTTCATTAAAATGGCAGCTGATGCAGATCACGCCATTGTCGCTGAGGATCTTTCTGAGTTCCGGGCCCTTGTAGTTGCCGACAGCGGCAAATTGCTTATAGCTGAAGGGCGAACATAACTCAATGGACCGAAACCCGGCATCGGAAAGCTGCTTGACCGTGCCCGGGAAGTCTTGCTCGATCATCATTCGAACGGGCCACGTCTGGCACCCAATTGGCAGGCCCAAAGGATCGGCCGATAGGCTCAGGGCGTCGCTCGCAGCTAAAATTCCGGCAGCAGAAACTCCTAGTGCTGTACTCTTTATGAAGCTCCTTCTTGAAACCTCGCGCATGAGCGCCTCCTTGTAATTCCCCTCCCCAAATTTGCGCGTTATCGTGACGCAATTCAGCGTCTTGCGCAAGTTTCATTGTGGCGATTTCGTACCGCAAAAAGGTTCCAAGTGGCCGGCGCTCGATATCAGAGACTCTCAGAGCTCTCGCGGTTGCAAACTTGACAAAGGCGGCCGAAAAATCCCTTCTCGCAGGCCCAGCCCGAGCGGGAGAACTGCTGGTAATTTCGCATGGGCGAGATCACGCGCAGTTTGCTCGAGCATCGTCGAGTTTAGCGGCCGATTGCCTGTACGACGGTTTCGGATGAAACTTCGCGATTGCTACCGTAGTACGGTCATCGAATGCCACGGGCAAATTCTTCGTAACCACATACGGCACCGGGAAATTTTCTTCGGCACCGAACGGCTGCAAAAGTCGCACGAAAATGACCGCGCCTTCTCGCAAACGCGAGCGCAAGGCAAGTTCATGCCCGCCAGCGCTCCAATACAGCGCCGTGTTTTCGGAAAAGAAGGCTTGCGCCGCATCCCATCCGGAGACTTCGACGCGGTAAGTGGGCGATCGCTGATTTAGTTGAGTCATCTCCCCCTCCAGGATGGGAAGAGCATCTGGTCTGCCAGGAAGCCTTTCTCCATCGCTGATTATGGGCAACTTACGGCTCGCCCCCAGAAGGCTGTCCCCCCGTGATGTCTTCTTGCGCAACGCGTGTGCCTTTTTGAATCACAATCCATCATTCCTGGCGACGTTTCGCCTTTCGCTTACCCCCGCTGGCGATTGCGATTAGAAAAGGTGCCATCCTTTTATTTTCAATGACTTACATCGAGTTTTAATTATTTGCAGTTGCGATTAGAAATGGTGTGTAGCCTTCTTCTATGCCCCGTTTTCTCCTTTCGCGCTCATCTTCTCCTCGAGCTTTAAAAACGACGAAGGTTAGCACGCGCGGAATTCGATTTCTATTGTGGAAAATACGGACATAGTACTCGGTCTGTTCCCAAGGCACGCGTGCCCGCACGTCTCTGGAAACAGTGTGCGGCACGTGCGAAAATCGGCTGATGCTGCTCGCTCCACTCTTTCTAGCTGGAACCGGTTGTGCGGCAGGGACTTATTCCTGGGCGGCTTGCGTACCGTCGGCGCAACTTTTCGGACGAACAATTCTAAAAACTGGAGATCCGCGGACGCTGGCGCTCACGTTTGACGATGGGCCGAATCCCGCAGTCACGCCGGACTTGCTCGATTTGCTGGATCGCCATGCGATTCGCGCGACTTTCTTCCTAATCGGCGCGCATGTCCGCGCTTTTCCGGAGTTGGCACGCGAAATTGCGCTGCGAGGCCATGTGATTGGCAACCACACGGACTCGCATCCGGCGCTGCCGCTGCTTTCGTCATGCAGAATTTCGGAGGAACTCGCCCGCTGCGATGAGGCAATTCAAAACATCACAGGTGTGGCACCTCGATGGATGCGACCGCCTTACGGATTCCGAAGCCCGCTGCTGAACGGGATTGTCGCGCGGCGCGGCGGCGCGGGAGTAGTAATGTGGTCACGGCTGGCCCGCGACTGGAAGCCGCAGCCAACCGAGAGGGTCATGGGGCGCTTGCATCGCGTTCGCGGCGGGGATATCGTCCTGCTACACGATGGCGATCATCGGAAGACGCATGGCGATCGCCGACACACGGTGGAGGCGCTGGCGTATTGGATTCCCCGATGGAAGAATCTAGAGCTGCGGATGATAACGTTGGATGAGGTCTTTTTCGCACAGCAGGCAAAGCTGAAGAGCTAAATTAGAAATCAAAGAGAGCAAGAGGGAAAGACGCTAATGGACGATAGGCGCTTTTACACTGAGAAGGAAGAAACCAAGCAGCTTCAGCTGACGTGTCCGCATTGCCGGCAGGAAAATTCATATCCAGTTCGCTGGATGGTTCGCACGAAGAAAGACAAATTTCCAGGCGGCAATGAACAGGACCGCGACCACTATGCCAAAGCGAGATCGTACATGGTCCGGGTGGATAATCTGGTGGCGTGCAGGAATATCCGATGCAGGAAGCGTTTTGATTTGACGGGGCAAACGGTTTTTTTGATTTAGCGGCTTACGGAAGCGGGGGCAAAGAGCCGATCAGGAGCTCGGCGTCCCCAAGAAAGCCAACGGCGAAGACAAAAGCGCCGAGCGAGAAACGCCCGCAAAGTTTGCGGGCAACGGTCGCCGCTATGCGAGGCAAACCGTTAAGACCGCGCCGGGCATCCCATTATTGATGCGACTGCATCTTGAGCAAACAGGGGGGGAAATGACGATTCGCGCATGGGCTCCCGCGTTCGCCTTGTTTTTTGCGGTAGGTACCTTCGGAGGACAACTGCAGGAACCGGCCGGACCGATGAATGCCGCGGCGCCCGAGTCCACTCCGGTGAAGCAATCTACGACTGCCGCGCCGACGGTCGCGGTCGCTCCAGCCGCTTCCCCGTCCAGCGATTCAAAAACAGCATCTCCCACGAAGATCGTGGTTCCCACGGGCACGCATTTGCCGCTCGTGCTGCACAATGCGATTTCAACACGCACCACGCGACCGGGCGATCCGGTCTACTTCGAAACTGTTTTCCCGGTGATGATCGATGGAAAGGTGGTAATCCCGGCGGGCTCTTATGTTAGCGGCGAAGTAACCCAAGCAAGGAGAGCAGGAAAAATAAAAGGCAAGGCTCAAATCGCGATCAAACTCACCACAATGATTCTACCCAATGCCTATGAGGTGAACCTGGCGGCGATGCCGAGTAATGTGGGAACGGGCGGCGGCGAGACCACCAATAACGAGGGGACGATCACCGGCGACAGCGACAAGACTACCGATGCTGGAACGGTAATACGAACGACGGGAGCTGGAGCGGGGATAGGCGCTGGGATCGGCGCAGCTTCAGGGCACGTAGGCGAGGGCGCGGGCATCGGCGTGGCTGCAGGGGCGGCTGCGGGGCTGGCGGCAGTTCTACTTACGCGCGGGCCGGATGCGGAATTGCCGCGCGGCACTACACTCGACGCGGTTCTCGATCGGCCCATAGTGCTGGATGCGAGCAAAGTACAATTCACTAGCCCCGGTACCTCTACTGCTCTCTCCGGACCGCCCGACCGTGAGCCTCAGCGCCAAAAGCTTCCATTTTAGCTGCCGCGTGAACGGGTGAGTCGCCGTTGCGCGCGTCTTCGGCTTCATAGAGGCCAAGCGGCGTCTGCAGCGACCGATTGATCCAAAACAGCATGAGCTCTGAGCGGCTTGAGACACCCAGTTTGTCAAAGATATGCTGGAGATAGTTGCGGACCGTGCTTTCGCTGAGGTGCAGTCGGGCAGAAGCCTCTCGATTGCTCAGTCCCTCCGCAATAGCGACCGCTATCTCTCTTTCGCGCTTGGTAAGGCGATCCGCTCCGCGAAAATCCTGAGC
>DATNBB010000173.1:0-12882 GCA_035607335.1 Binatia bacterium
GACAATCACAGCCGTAAGGAGCCATTGAAAAGCGATTGTGGAGGCGTAGAGACGCAGGCGTTCCGCCTGACTTGTGTCAGGCCCACGTAGAATGCGCGCGACGCGCCATCTACCGACGAGTGGAACGATCGCGCCAAGGAAGATCAGAATGATCGCGTAATCCCAGTGCATCATAGACCAATCTTGTGATGAAAGCATTTTCAGCGCAATGCGACAAGCCGAATGCGCGGACTCGCATTCCGAAGTTTTGTTGACAGCAGCTGAGCCGACGCCGTATCGTTCTTGGTTTATCTGCCATGAAAGTTCTTGTCATTGGCGCCGGTGGACGCGAGCACGCGATTGTCTGGCGGCTCGCGCATAGCGCCTCGGTTGAAAAGATTTGGTGTGCTCCGGGAAACGGCGGTATTGCTCAAGACGCCGAATGTGTTCCGCTCAACTTACATGACCCCGTTGCTGCCGCCGATCTCGCCGCAAAATTGGGCGCGGAGCTAACCATCGTCGGCCCCGAGCTTCCGCTGGTCGCCGGTATCGCCGACGAATTTCATCGGCGCGGATTAGCGATTGTTGGTCCGTCCATGCAGGCGGCGCAGCTTGAGGGCAGCAAAATCTTCGCGAAGCAGTTTATGCAGCGCCATTCGATTCCCACGGCTGAGGTATACGGCATATGTGACACGCCAGCCGATGCCCATATGGTTCTCGGATCTGTCGAATGGCCACTGGTGATCAAGGCCGATGGTCTTTGTGCGGGCAAAGGAGTGCTCGTGACGTCCTCGCCAGACGAGGCTTCCGATTTCCTGACCCGCCTGATGGAGCTCGGCGAATATGGCGAAGCGGGCCGGCGCGTGCTGCTCGAGCAAGGCCTCTTAGGCGAGGAACTCTCCTATATTATTTTGACGGACGGCACGAATTTCATTCCGCTCGCTCCCACGCGCGATCACAAGCGAGCCTTCGACAAAGACGAAGGCCCAAATACCGGCGGAATGGGTGCCTATTCGACCGACGATATCCTTTCGTCGTCGCTCGAACGCAAAATCCGCGCCGCAATTGTCGAACCAACGCTTGCCGGGTTGCGCGAGGAGGGCATGCTTTATCGCGGGTTCCTCTATTTTGGGCTGATGATCACGGCTGACGGGCCAAAAGTGCTCGAATACAATTGTCGCTTGGGCGATCCTGAGACGGAGGCGATCCTTTTGCGCGCCGATTTCGATTTCGGCGAGGCTTGCATGAAGGCTGCGGCAGGCGGTCTGGCCGAGGTGCGCGTTCGCTGGCTACCTGGTGCTAGCGCGTGTGTCGTGATCGCCTCGAAGGGCTATCCGGGAAATCCGACCATCGGTGTACGGATTGATGGACTCGAAGAAGCCGCAACAGTGCCTGGTGCGGTGATCCTGCATGCGGGAACGCGCAGGGATCAAGGTGTCTTTTACACGACCGGCGGGAGAGTCTTGGGCGTCTGCGCGCGCGGTTCCACGCTTGCGGACGCGTGCGCGACCGCGTACACGGCGGTCACGAAAATCGATATTCGCGGCGCACATTACCGCACGGATATCGGCGCCGTGAAGGGAACAAAAAGTCGCGGTGCCAGCGCACAGTTTGAAACGAAATGAGGAGAGCATCCTGGTGACACCTGACAACCGGCCGGTACTTGTTGGAATTCTGATGGGATCGGATTCCGATTACCCGATGATGAGCGAGACGGCCAAAACGCTTGAGAAGTTTGGTATTGGCTATGAAATTGAAGTTGTCTCCGCGCACCGAACGCCTGCCCGCGCGCATGAATATGCGACCACTGCTGCAAAACGCGGCTTAAAAATTCTAATCGCTGCGGCGGGCGCGGCGGCGCATTTGGCTGGCGTTATGGCGGCAAACACCACTTTGCCCGTGATCGGCGTGCCGATGGGAACGAGTTCGCTCAACGGCTTCGACGCATTGCTTTCCACGGTTCAGATGCCCGGAGGGATTCCTGTGGCGACGATGGCGATCGACAAAGCCGGAGCGATGAACGCTGCTATTTTTGCCGCCCAGATTTTGGCGTTATCCGATCCGGAAATTGCCCGGAAAATTGCCGGCCACAAAGAAGATCTCGCGCGCGGAGTCGCTGAAAAGAACGCGCGGTTGCAGCAGCAGATTGCCGCAGCAAAAAAATAGCTGTCACTGGGAATGCGGTGGATGCGCCAACGAAGGCGCTCCTGACTCGCTCTGGTGCGGGCTAGCGAGCGACGGCGCACCCGGAGGCTGATTGGAATTTGGCTTCCGAGGCTCAGCTGGCGGGCGAAGAATCCAATCGAAACCGTTTTCGTCGCGGATGATCGCCATCGTTTGCGGCACGTTCGGTGGCGTAATGGCAGCAAGCGCGGCGCGCAGAAACTGGGTTGCGTCGCTGGCCGAAATTTTTGTACTGTCGCCGCTCAGCAACTTGTTCACGGTATCCGCTAGCGTCTGATCGCCTTGAATCACGCTCTCCAGTCGCGGGTCCTTCTGCTTCAATAGATCAAGCAGCGTCGGCGGCGCATCCTTCTGCGGATAATCGAATTCCATTAACGTGCGCGGCTGCCCTTTTTCGGGTGGCCATATCTGCTGGTAGACAGGTCCTTCAACGTTCGTCACCCAATAATCGCCCTGCTGCTGTTCCTGTTCGAGTGAATAGGTAAGCTGCCAGACTTCTGGGCCATAATCCGGCAGGTAATCGGCTAGCAGCAACTCCGTCATAGGAGTCTTTGCTGGCCAATCGAGGTTCGAGTGAATAGCGCCGGCAAGCTCCCCGAGCCGCTCTCGCACGGGCTTACCGATTGCCTCAATATCGGTCGCTTGGGTGTTCGCGGTAGGGCCGCCTATGCTCGGAGCGTCAGTTGCGACGCCGCTGTGTAGGTGGGGCAATTCCTGATCCAGCCAACCGAGATCCTTCTGTAGTGACGGCGAAGCCCATTCGTCCGCTCCGAGAACTATTCCCACACGTATGCTGGAAAGAGGCGTAGGAACCGGCACTCGCGTCCCCGGCTCGATCGCATTTTCGACGGTACCAATCACCATTGCGTGTTTCACAACGGCGATTACCACTCGTCCCGCGGCCTGATTGACTACCACCTCTTCGACGGCTTGGGAGTTATCCTGCTGCCCCTTTGCACGCGGCAGGAGGGCGCACAAAGCCACACCAATCGCCAGAACACCAACGCATCGCGCGGCCCTGCTCATATTAGGTTCACGTTAACACAATTCCGGTATGGTCGAGCGATGAGGCGGGCGCGCCGAGCCCGAAATTCTAGTAAAATAGGTCCGTCAAATTCACCATTCACGGGAAGCGACCAATGGGACTACTGCGCGCACTAAAGCCGGGCGGCCTGAGATCGCCTGGAAGCATTCGCCATAATGGCAAACGCCTCAGCAAGATCATTGAGGAACATGTTCTTTTCACTCGCGGAGCGGAGGGTGGCGTTCGCGCTGATCTTTCTGGCGCAAATCTCAGACACGCCGATTTATCAAAGGCGAATCTTTCCCTCGCGAATTTGCAGGGCGCGAATTTCGAAGGTGCCAGCCTGCGTGGAGCAAGACTAGTTTCTGCCGATTTCTCCAATGCGAAGCTCCAGAAGGCGGATCTGCGTAGCGCTGACCTGACGGAGACTGTATTTGAGGGAGCCGATCTCACCGAAGCGCAGATGGGAGGCGCTGAGCTGTTTCGCGCCACATTACACAAAGCGATTCTACGTGGTGCGGATTTCGGGGCCACGAATTTTCGCGGTGCTGATATTCGCGGCGCCGATTTCACGGGTGCAAACATGAAGACGGCGATCCTTCGGGAGACCAACCTCGACGGTGTGGATCTTTCGGGAGTCGATCTTTCCACCGCACTGCTGCCGCGGGGTTACAAGGAAGCCGGTGCGGGAAAAGGCTGATAAGTCGCAATGGCTAATTTGCCCGGAATAGTTGTCGAAGACTATAAGTCGTCTGGCGGTTGGAGCGGGCCGGGCCAACACGAACAGCGCGCGCGTGCGTATTGCGACCTGCTCGAACGCGGCCAGATTCTCTTCTTTCGCGAGCCTCCCTTCGAACTATCCGCAGCGGATCGCGAATTCCTGCTAGGGCAGGAGTGGGCTGAGATGCGTCTGCACAAAAACATCTCCTATCGTCCTGGCGAGGACTTGCTGAAAGGTGTTAAGGGCAACGCTGAAACGGTCTCCAAAGTTCATGAGATCATGCGCCGCTACAGCTCGAATGTAATTGGCTTTCTGAAGCAGTTTCTCGCGCCCTACGCCGGCAAATGGATCATCGATTTCGCGAGCTTTAGGCCGTTCGAGGAGGAGCGCCGCGGGCTTCCACTCCACAAGCGCAACGATCTTCTCCACGTGGACGCTTTTCCGAGCCGTCCCACTCGGGGCGGCCGCATATTGCGGGTGTTTACGAATCTCAATCCAACCACTCCGCGCGTCTGGAACACCTGCGACGATTTTGGCGCTATCGCGCGCGCGCACGCGGAAAACGCAGGTCTGCGCCGAATCGCCGAGCAAGACGGCTTTCTGCAGCGCACGGTCCAAAGTCTCGGCCACGCGTTCGGGATTCGGGGCATGGGACGCACGCCCTATGACATGTTCATGCTCCGCTTCCACGACTACCTGAAAGAAAACGTTGAATTTCAGGAGCGGGCCCCCAAGTCACGTGTTGATTTTCCCCCACTTTCCACCTGGCTTGTTTACACGGACGGCGTCGCCCACGCGGCAATGTCCGGTCGTTACGCGCTGGAGCAGACGCTCCTGATCCCCGCCGACGCTCTCGTATCGCTCGACTACGCGCCCTTCCGCGTGCTCGAATCAATCGCTGGATGCCCGCTTGTGTGACTTTTCTTCGTCGTCAAAAGAGCGAATATTCGCCCGTACACCGAAATAATAGATTCCCTGTATAACTGATTCGCGCCAAATAACTGACGCGTCCGCCGAAACATATCGCTATGCGGCGATGATCGAAGCATGCTTTGCCCAAGCTTTTTCAAAAAGCGATTTCGTGCGGACGGTCTCCTTGATCGAATGGAAGAAGGAAATACCAGCAGTTGTGCTTCTGGCTGTAGCGTACTACGTCGCAGGCAAGCTTGGTCTTACCCTGGCTTTTGTTCACCCTAGTTCTACCGCCGTTTGGGCGCCCAGCGGAATTGCTCTGGCCGCCTTTCTGCTTTTCGGCTATCGCGTTTGGCCTGGTGTGCTCCTGGGCGCGTTTTTTGTAAACTGGACGACCCTCGGAACGCCTTTAACCTCTCTTGCGATTGCCATAGGAAACACGGCCGAAGGTTTGCTTGCCGCATATCTCGTCAGCCGTTTTGGGGGCGGCCGCAAGGCGTTCGACACTGTATCGAACACGCTGAAATTCGATCTCTTTGCCGGGTTGGCCGCGCCGATTGTCGCAGCAACCATCGGCGTAGCGACGCTTTGTTCCTTTGGCTTTGCAACCTGGGCTAACTTTCGCCCCGTTTGGCTCACGTGGTGGCTCGGCGACGGCACAGGCGCGCTTTTGATCGCTCCGCTCATCATCCTGTGGACCGCTGATCTCCGGCTTCACTGGAATAAGGCCCAATTTCTCGAGATCTCCGTATTGCTATTCGCGCTAATTCTCACCTCTGAAACGATTTTTGGTAGGCTTTTCGTGTCGGGCACACACGCATACCCGCTCGAATATCTCTGCATTCCCTTCCTGCTTTGGGCCGCCCTCCGTTTTGGCCAAAGAGAAGCGATCACCGTTACGATGTTCCTTTCTGGTATTGCGATCTGGGGTACGCTGCACGGCACAGGTCCTTTCGTCACGCCCTCTAAAAACGACTCGCTGCTTCTGCTCCAGGCATTCACGGCCATTATTTCCGCAATGACCATGGCGCTGGGGGCGATCTCCACTCAGCGCCGCCGCATGGAAGTGGAGGTTGGCAATCTGGCCGTAACCGACCCGCTCACAGGTTTGGCGAATTACCGCAGGCTCGTTGACGTTCTCGACGCCGAAGTCAAGCGTTCGAACCGCACCAACCGCACCTTCTCCGTTCTTCTGATCGACATGGATCACCTGAAGGCAATCAATGATCGGCACGGCCATCTTACGGGTAGCCGCGCTTTGTGCAGGCTTGCGGATGTTCTTCGCGTCTATAGCCGCAGCATAGACACAGCCGCGCGATACGGCGGAGATGAATTTGCCCTCGTCATGCCGGAAACGTCCGAGCGCGAAGCACAGCACGTAGCCGCTAGGATTTGCGCGCGTGTCGTAGATGATCCCGAGCAGCCCCCAATCTCCGTCAGCATCGGCACGGCCGTCTATCCAAAGAGCGGCGAAACGATGGATAGGCTTCTCGATGCCGCCGACCGTTCCATGTATGAAATGAAGAATTTCCATCACGAAGCAGAGAGCGACGCAAAGGTCACGTCACGTCCTGCCGGCGATTAAACGGAATGCGAGGAAGTTTTCTACTTGCCGGCTGAAAATTCCGCTGCGGTCTCTTCGCCGGGATAATTATAAGATGCACTGCCGCGCGAACTGCCCGGTCTTCTCCGCGTCTCGATTCCCAGCCTTTTGATCTTCTGGTTTAGCGTGGAAAGCGGCACTTGGAACCGCTCTGCCGCCTCCGTCTGGTTCCAATTCGTGCGGTCAAGCATGTCGGTAATCAAGCGGCGCTCGACCTCTTCCAATATCTCAAAGAGAGAAGGCGCCGACGCCCCGCTTCGCCCGCGTCCTTCGCCGGGCAGCGGCGGTAGAAATTCCGAAAGCTGCAGCCGAACGCCGGGCACAATCTCGCGGCTGCGGATGCTCTCAGGCAGTAGGTCGCCATCCATTGAAGTTTGAGTCGAAAGCACGACCGCGCGCTCGACCGCATTCTCCAATTCGCGCACGTTGCCCGGCCAATCATAATCCATCATCATCTTCATCGCCGTACTCGTGAATGCTCGCGGTGCCTTCGCATTTTCCTGGCAGAATCGACCCAGAAAACGCTCGACGAGCAAGGGAATGTCTTCCTTGCGCTCACGCAATGGCGGTAATTTCAGTGAGATCACGTTCAAGCGGTGATACAAGTCCTCGCGGAAGCGTCCTTCGCGCACAAGCTGCTGCAAGTCTTCGTTTGATGCAGCGAGAATTCGCACATCAACCCTGATCGTCTCCGTCCCGCCAAGCCGCATGAACTCTCGTTCCTGAATCACACGCAACAATTTCGCCTGGGTCTCAGGGCTGACGGTCGAAATCTCGTCGAAGAAGATCGTTCCTTGGTCGGCGACTTCAAAAAGCCCTTTTTTCGATGCGATGGCGCTTGTGAATGCGCCCTTCACGTGGCCGAAAAGTTGCGATTCGAGCAGATCGACGGGAATCGAGCCTGTGTTTACGGGAATAAACGCCTTATCCGCTCGCGTCGAAGCCGAATGGATCGCCTTCGCGATCACTTCTTTTCCGGTCCCGCTTTCACCCGAAATCAGCACCGTGGAGCGCGACGGCGCAACCTGCGCCACCAGATCGAGCAGCGCAAGCATCTTTTCGCTCTTGCCGACAATATTGGGAAAGTTGTAGCGCTGTTTGAGCGCGCGCTTCAGGTGAACATTTTCTTCGCGCAGCCGCCGTCCCTCAATCGCGAGCGAGACTTGGGTCACCAGTTCATCGTTGGACCACGGCTTCGTGATGTAATCCTGCGCGCCGCTCTTGAACGCTGCGCGCGCCATTTCGATTGATCCGTACGCCGTAATCAAAATTACCGGGAGGTGCGGATCGCGCGCCCGAATTTCGCGCAGCAGTTCGATTCCGTTGCGGTCCGGCAGGCTCACGTCCAGTAGCAACAGGTCAAACGGGCTCTGCGCCAACCTGTCGAGTCCTGCCTGGCCAGTCTCTGCAAGCGTCACGCGAAAATCCTCGGAGCTCAGCAGCGCATCGAGCCCTTCGCGGATTTCCACTTCGTCATCAACTACAAGAATTGTGCCTCTAGGCATGAACTGCTTTCCTGGCCGCAGGGAATTCCAGCCGGAAGGATGTGCCCTTGCCGGGGGTGGATTTCACGTCGACTTTTCCCGCATGTTCTTTGATGATGCCATAGCTCACAGAGAGGCCTAGTCCAGTGCCCCTTCCGGTTGGCTTAGTGGTGAAGAACGGATCGAAAATTTTGTGGAGATGTTCGGCCGGGATTCCCGCGCCGTTGTCGGTCAGTTCCACTTCCACCGACCCGTTGTGCGCCATCGTACGCACTTCCAGCATACCGCCGCCCGGCATCGCATCCCGTGCGTTCATCAGTAAGTTGAGGAACACCTGTTGCAGCCTTGTCGTCGATCCCAACACCGGCGGCAATTCGTTTTTATAATTCTTAATTACTGTCACTTGTGCCGTCTTAAATGGATGCTGCACCAGCGTCAAAGTTTCCTCGAGCACGTCGTTCAGATCCACTTCGGCCAACTCCGCCCCGCCCGTGCGCGAGAAATTCAGCAAGTTATTGACGATCTCGCTCGCCCGGAACGTTTGTTTCACAATGCGGTCGATCGTCTTCTGCCGCGGATCGTCCGGTGGAATCTGCTTGGCGAGCATCTGTATATAATTCGAAATCACCGCGAGCGGCGTATTCACCTCATGCGCCACGCCTGCGGCCAGCAATCCCAGCGAAGTCAGCTTCTCGTTTTGCACGAGCTGTTCTTCCAGCGAGACACGCTGCGTAATATCGTCAAGCAGCACCAGTCGGCCCAATCGCGCGCCAGTCTTGCCGAGCAGCGGTGCGATGGACGCGTTCACCACCACGTGCTGCCCTCTCTTCGTATTCACGTGAAACTTGTAAATGCCGGAAACGTGCTCTTCCGTGTGAGCCGCAATTTCCTCTGCCAAACCCTGCGGCAGGATCTCGCCGATCCTGTGTCCGATAGCTTCCGAGCGCGAAACGCCGAGCAATCCCTCAAGCTGCGGATTCCATGACTCGATGCGATCTTCGAGATCGGCCGTAAGCACGCCGATTTTGAGGGACTCGACAATGTTCTCGCTGAAATCCTTGAGTCGCTCTACTTGCAGCGCCTTTTGCTCCAGCGATTGATACAGTCGCGCATTTTCCACGGCAATAGCGACGTAACCCGCGATCGTTGAGAGCAGCTCCAGGTCCTCGGAAGACAAGTAATCTCCATCTACTGTCTTGCCGAGCCCGAGCACAGCCACAGTCCGGTCGCGTAGGCGGCACGCGATAAAGTAATTCAGATCGAGTTGCTCGATCGTGTTCCTCACGGATTCCGGTGCTGTCAGGTCCGTGCGCGCGGATTCGAAAAACAGGCAGTTCCGATCCTTCGCAGCCGCCAGAAAGCTCAAATCCAGCTCGCCTTCGGGCCGTATGCCCATCGAGCGCGCCAATGTGAAACGTGCTGGCGTAGCCTGATCTTCCAGAAAGATTGCCACGCGATCCACGAGGAGAGTCTGCGAAATGCGATCCAGCGCTGACCCGAGCAGCGTCTGTAAATGAACCTGGCTCGTAAGCGCGCGGCCAAATTCGATCAACGTCCGCCGGTAATCCAGCCGATCACGATAAAAAAAGTGGTCGAGCCTTCCCTGCACCCAATCCCGCAATGGAGCGAACAAGAACGCGGCTACCACAATCGCGATAACCGCGCCGGCCGAGCCGGAGGGCCATGCTGCATGCGAAAGTTCGCCAATCAGTGCAATCGCAGCAAAATAAATTGCGCCAATGCCCGCCATGGCAAACGTATACGCGAGGCCGCGCTTGAAAATAATATCCACGTCCATCAGCCGGTAGCGCACGATCGCATAGCCGAAGGAGAGCGGAATCAGCACGAGCGAAAATACCGAAAGCCCCATCCAATGCGGCAAGACAGCATTTTCAAATCGCGGCACGATGTAGAACGCGAAGAACGGCACAATCCCGGCAAATGTTCCGCCCGTGACCCATTTCAGTTGCTGCCGCAAAATTCCGCTTGGCGCGCGGAAATAGCTAACCAGGAAAATGGCTGCCGCCGCGAGAAAGCAAGCGCTCATATAACCAAGTTCAAGCGTGTCCAATGTCTCGCTGTTTGCCGTTGTTCGCAGAAACGCAAGGGAACCTGCCGCCGCAACGGCGACATGCATCATAAGCAGCACCGCTGCCGCGCCGTACACCGCCGTGAGCTTCGCCCACAATTTCCTACGATGCTCCGGAAACACCAGCGCAAAGTGGACCAGCAGCGCTGGCTGAAGTACTCCTGCAGCCACATTGCCCCAGTAGATCGTCTGATCAAACGAGTTCCACTTCCCCGTGTAATGAAACGTGTAAAGAATGAACGAGACCAGGCAGAAAACGTAAAAATGCACCGCCCGCGGCGCATTCCATCGGCGTGCAAAAATAAAGAGACCGATAAAGAGATAAAGCAATCCGGTCACGCGAAGGTAGTTTTCAGTCGAAGAGACTGGCGTAGGGGCCGTAATCAGCGGAAGCGAAAGCGTCTCGCCATTGCGCGTGACCTGGTAGCGCAGCTCAGACCATGTCCCCGCCTGCCACAGAATTCTGGTGACATCGGTTGCGCGGCGAACAGCAGTACCCTGAAGGGCGGCGAGGCCGTCGCCACTCCGGATGCCGGCTGTAGCGGCAGGCGAGCCGGCCGTAACCGCCTTTGCCGTGACGCCGTGAGCCGAGTCAACCCAAGTGGCGCCATCCGTTGGTGGCACAAACCGGTAACGTTGTTGGAAATTGAGCACGGCAAAAACCACCGCCGCAAGCGTCAGCAGCGCCAGCGAGACGGCTCCTAACCGGAGGCGAAGGTTATTGTTCATGCAGCGGTCACACTGCCCACCCGTGCTTGCAGGAATCCTAGCACGTACCCTTCCAGCAAGCCATAGGCGGACGCATAAAATTAACCCGATTATCTTCAGTGCCTTAGCGCGATCGGTTTAGGTACGTAAAAAAGCCCAATTCTGTTTCTGGTATGCGATTCCTATTTTGGTATGAGGCCAAAAACGAGGAAATCTAGAATTGGAAGCTGAGCCCACCCCGGAAGTAGCGATACGCCGGAACAAGAAGGACGTATTGGCCGCGCGCAGTCACGGCCGTACCACCCTGCGAGAGGATATTTCCCATGTCGGCCTGTACGACCATGTGTCCGGGGAAAAAGGTAGGCAGAGGCTGACGCACTCCCACCGTCAGGTATGGATCGACGCCGTACATTGCCTCACCAAAGGAATCCTGCTGCGAGACGATTCGACCGCTGAGCCACTTATACCCGACCACGACGCTGGTGTGAGTGCCTGGCACCTTCGCCGCCATCCGCGTCGCCACGCTGTGCCGGTATTTCGTTACGAACTGATCGCGCAAGCGATGTCCAGCCAATAAATCATCCGCAACCAGTGCCCCGGAATAGTCGTAAATCACGGTCGAAGTGAGCCCCGGCGCAATCCGCTGCTGATACGCTAAGCGCGTGCCGTCGGAACTCGTGCCGCCGCCATCGTACGCAAAGGCATCGCCAAAGAACCCCTGCACAAAGTCGGAACTCAGAGCCGAACCCACTCCCATCACTGCGGTATGCGACGATTGGTCATGGAATACCGCAGCCGTCAGTTCCGCGTCATCTCCGATCGAGTGCTTGACGGCCACTTCCTCGTGTACTCCGTTTTCAAACACCGGCTTACCGTGCCGCATCATCAGCGTGGGGAACGCATCGAACGTATTCACCGCTGATTGCAGCGCATCTGTCGAATCGCCCAGTGCGTCCTGCCACGGATGCGTGGCCAGAATCATCGAAAGTTGCCAGTCTGGAGACAGCTCAACAGCTACCTCCGCGCGCGGGCGCAATGCCGAAGTCCCGCTTCCGAATCCCGCGTACACGTATTCACCGCCGTAGCGCACGCTAACGCGATCACCGACCAGCAACTCATCATCGTGCGAGATCCGCATACCGCGGAAAACCGGCCCGCCGGGGCCAAATTCGGACTGCCGCACCACAAGCGTCGTGACCGGGCCCGTGCGTGCGTCGCCCGTGGGCAGCCACTCGGCGGCTATGCCTGTTGCGGACTGCTGATTCAAATAGCTGAATTGCCCCGCCAGCAAAAATCGAGCTTGTTGCCCGATGGGCACGTCGTACGCAAACTCGGTCCCCGGCGCCACAGGGCTATTCGCCACCGAAGTCGGATTTTGTCCCCCGGATGACAACTCCACGAGCCCGCGGCCATCCTTTTGTCCGCCATCTTCGCCGATGCCGGCGCTCGCGAGCGCCACATTCGGAGAATCATCCCACCGAAGCACAGACCTTCCGCCCGCGGTCGAACGCAGCACCCAAACCCAATCGTCTGCAGCGCCGCGTTGTTCGGGTTGCTGCCGTAATTGTGCAAGGGATGAAAATACGGACCCCATCACCACTTGCAAAAGCGTGGCATGGCTACCACTCACTTCAATATGCTGCTCGACTGTAGGCAGGAATCCCGCAAGAGTCACTTGCACCGAATACATCCCGGTCGGAAGGGCTTCCGAAGCGAAATCCCCGCGTCCGTTCGTATGCAATTTAATCGGAGAACCAGTCAGCAGTTTTTCGGGGGATATTAGGACGGTCGCACCCATCTGCGGCGTCCCGCTCGCGTCAACCACCACTCCGGTGATTTTGCCACCGTCAGGAGCGCACTCGGCGGGAATTGCAATAAGGCACACGAAACATCCAAGAAGGATGAGACGAACCGCTCGGAGATTCACAGAATTACCTCCCCTGAGTCGTATTCGCGTTCGCGGGGGCCGCTACAACGGTAAAATTCTGGGCCGGGGTAATGGATTGCTTCGCTAGGTTATCGGTGATTACAACTTCCAGCTTATAATCGCCCGGCGGCAGAGAGCCTAATGTGAGAGCGTCCTGCAACGTCATCTCTTCGCCGTGCGCAGGCAGCTTATCCGCACCGAGGTCAAATTTCAATACTGGATTCGGATCTTTATCTTTCATCACCCGATAT
>DATNBB010000187.1:0-2336 GCA_035607335.1 Binatia bacterium
GCGGTCGCCATGAATCCGAAGGCGTGGATGAAATCGGGAAACTTGTACTCCCGATGCAGCTTTCCGTTTGCCACCTGCCAGCTGGGGATCTGGCCGAGCGCCGCTTTTATTTCCGCGTCCGAGAGTTTTTGCATCTTTCTATCTAATCACGTATAGTCCTGAAAGACGCCGGAGCCAAGGAGGCGCGATATGGCGATTCCAAGCGTTGCGACATCGATAGCCGCTTTCGTCGGCCTCGCGCCGCAAGGGCCAGAAGACGAGCCGGTCCTTATTCAAAGCGCGGGCCAGTTTGCTGGCGTCTTCGGTGCGACGCAGACGGATCACGGTCTCGCTTCGGCGGTTCAGCAGTTTTTCGCCAACGGAGGAACGGAAGCATACGTCACTCGAACGCGCGCGGATCTGCCTGGATCTCGTTCAAACCGAACTGGCATTTACGCGCTTGATCGCGTGGAGCGGTTTAATCTCCTCTGCCTTCTGCCGCCCCAGGGCGGTTGCGGAATAAAGTGCGTCACGTGGCGCGACGCCGCAGCTTACTGTTTGGAGCGGAGGGCGATGCTGCTCATTGATCCGCCTTCGTCGTGGACCTCCGCCGGCGCCGCCCTAGTAGGAGTTGAGAGTTTGCCGCGCAGTCCTAATGCAGCCGTCTTTTTTCCATCGGGTTCTCTTTGCGGCGCTATCGCGGGCCTCATGGCGCGAACGGACGCGAATCAGGGCGTATGGAAGCCGGCTGCTGGAATAGATGCAACACTCGTTGGCATTGGGGAATTGGGAACCGCTCTATCGATCGCCGAAGTTGAAGAATTGAATGCGTCCGGCGTGAACTGCCTGCGGAGTTTTCCGCAACATCCGGTTGTCGTTTGGGGCGCCAGAACACTCGCGCGCCCTGACAGCGCTGAATATCAATACATTCCCGTCCGGCGGCTTGCGCTGTTCCTCGAAGCGAGCGTTTTTGAAGGACTTCAGTGGGTGGTCTTTGAGCCGAACGCCGAACCACTATGGGCGCAAATTCGCGTCGCCGTCCGCGATTTTCTCGGCGAGCTTTTTCGCAAGGGAGCTTTCCAGGGCGCGACGCCGAATCAGGCGTACTTCGTGCGGTGCGATGAACAAACGACCACGCAAGCCGACATCGAAAATGGCCGCCTGAATATTGTTGTCGGTTTCGCTCCCCTTCGGCCCGCCGAGTTCGTGATCGTCACAATCACGCAATTGATGTGCCTGAAGTAGCAATGTGTGTAATCATCGCCGCTTCGGCAGCCGGTGCTCCTCTATTTCCAGCAGGCCCATGGAGATCAGAAACTGAACGAAGCGTGCAAATTCCGCGTCCGGCGCATTGGATGGAACCGTTCCATTCTCCCGACATTCGTTGAGAAGCGCGCGCACCGTCCGCGTGCCGTCACATTCTTCCAGCATGTTCACGACCCATGAAGGACAATCGACGGCTGTCTGGTAAGGGTAGCCTGTCAGCAGTTTGGAGTCCGCAATCGTCCACTTTCCGTCTTGTATCCGGTGCGTCACCTGGAGGCGTAACTGTTCGATGATCCGAGGGCTAGTGCGAAACAGAGTCTTGGCGAATCCAGGCTCGCGCTGCGCTGTTTCCCATCGCACCGCCCAGGCCATCAACTCGCCGGGAAACACCGTCACTTGCCGCCGCACGGTGAAGACGTCGCGCTTCGACGCTCTTCGTTGAATACCGGTCGAACAGTAGAGTATGTGCTCCACGCCGAGCCGCGTCATCGCGGCAACGTTCGCCGCCAGTTCTTCAGGCCTGTCGCGATTGGGGTGCTCTTTGATGAGGAATTCGGTGGGTTTGCAGTGATTGCGAACAGCAACGAAAACGTCGAATTCACCGGCGCTTTTCCCTAGCATTTGCCGCACCCGCTGCTCGAACGGAGCGCCGGCCCGGTCCGTGACCGCCGCGACCAGGAAACACTGGCCTCCTGGCGCGAGATACTCGGGCAACCCTTCGATGATTCTTCGCGTCACCTGCTCCCCGTCCTCGCCGCCATCCCGAAACACGTATTTGATCTCCGTGGCGGGAACGTAAGGCGGATGGGCGACGATCCTGTCGAACTTCTCGCCCTTGACGGGTTCGTATAAATCGCCCTGAAGCGTCGTTACATTTTTGGTCCCGTTGAGCCGTGCATTCCATTCGGCGAAGCGCGTGGAGCGCTCCGTGATGTCGCACAGCCATGCCGATTTGGCGTAGGTGGACGCCGCCAGCAATCCCGCGACTCCCGAACCCGCGCACAGATCGAGCAAACGCCCGCACGGAGTATTAGGGAGGGAATTCACGAACTGATACGTGTTGGGTGTGATCGCCGAGAACACCACGTCGG
>DATNBB010000229.1:0-11696 GCA_035607335.1 Binatia bacterium
GTGCGGGCGTGGCAGAGAAAAGCAAGAGTGAAATTTTGCAAGGAACATTGGATTTGCTGGTGCTGAAGACGCTGGACACACTTGGGCCACTTCATGGATTCGGTATTGCGCGGCGGATCGAGCAGGTGTCTGGCGAGGCGCTGCAGATGAATCAGGGGACGCTTTACCCGGCGCTGGTGCGTCTGGAGCAGCGCGGATGGATTTCGTCCAACTGGGGCGTTTCGAAGAACAATCGGCGCGCGCGCTTTTATGCGCTGACAAAAAGCGGGAAGAAGCAACTGGAAAAGGAAGTCCGCGATTGGGAGCAGACGGCGGCGATCATTGCGCGGGTGCTGCAGGCGCGAAGCTAGAGGCTGGAAGGTGGAAGTTTCGTTTGGGAGAAGAGCAGACCAAACGGTCGTGCGAATGATGCTCGAAAACGAAAGAACAAAAGGGGTTCTTCAGTTCGCACGGTTTCAGTGCGAACTGAAGGATGACGACATCGTTGTTTCGTGTGGGAGTTGAATATGAATCGGGCGCGGGAATGGATGAAACGGGCCGCGGGATTGTTCCACAAGGAACGCCGTGATGCGGAGCTGGCGGAGGAGCTTGCCGCGCATCTGGAGATGCTCGTCGAGGAGAACGTAGAGCGCGGGATGACGCAGGAGGAGGCGCGGCGAGCGGCGCGGATTGCCCTGGGCGGAGGCGAGCAGATCAAGGAGGCGGTGCGCGAGCAACGAGGCTTGCCGTTGATCGAATCGTTCATTGCCGACATGCGATTTGGTTTGCGAATGATGCGAAAAAATCCGGCATTTACTGCCGTGGCGATTCTTACGCTGGCGCTTGGGATTGGCGCGAACACCGCCATTTTCAGCGTGGTGAACGGAATTCTGCTGGAAAGCCTGCCTTACGCAGGTTCTTCGCGGCTCCTCAGAATCGCTAATGAATTCACAATACGCGGCAAGCCAGTCGGCCTGCAAGGGGCTTCGCTGGCTGAGATCGCCGACGTGGAGGCTCAGTCGACCGCTTTCGAGCGGCTCGCAACTTATCAGGAAAACTTCGGCGGCACGATCCGCACCGACTTGATGCCCGACGTCGTGGACTTCAGCCAAGTATCGGCCGATTTCTTCCCGATGATGGGCGTGAGGCCGTTGCTTGGCAGGACAATTACAGCAGCGGACGAGCAGGGTGGGGGACAGCGCGTCGCGGTGTTGAGCTACCGATTCTGGCAGGAAGATTTCGGCGGAGACGCGAATGTGCTAACTCGCGTGTTTCACGCCGATGGCACGCCGTATCGCGTGATCGGCGTGATGCCCCGAATTCGATCTGGGTGTCGCTGGCAAGGGGTTCTGGAAGCCTTTGATGCCAGATCCGAAGATCGCATCGAGTCGCGATGCCGGCGCCAGGCAGTATTCCATCGCCGCGCGGTTGAAAAGGGGCGTCACCCTGAAGCAAGCCCGCGCGCAATTGCAGATAATTTCGGCGCGCCTCGCCGCCGCATATCCGAAAACGGAAAAAGATCTCGATCTCGAGGCGGTGAGCATAAAGGACCAGCAGGTTACGCAAGTGCGTGCGGGACTTCTGATTCTACTGGGTGCGGTGGGATTCGTACTGCTGATCGCGTGCGTGAACGTGAGCGCTCTTCTGGTGGCCCGCGCGTGGACGCGGCAACGCGAAATGGCGATTCGGCGGGCACTTGGCGCGACGCGGATGCGGCTGGTGCGGCAGATGCTTTCCGAAAGTGTGCTGCTGGCGATTGCCGGCGGTGCGCTCGGATTGCTCTTCGCAGCTTCGAGCATTGGCGTGATTCGCGCGATTGCCCCGCCGTATACGCCGCGCATCGAACGGGTTCGGCTTGACGGAAATGTGCTCTGGTTCACGCTGGGAATTTCGCTGCTCGCTGCGGTGCTCTTTGGAATTGCGCCCGCGCTGCAAGCATCCGCGCGGCGAATAAGCCATGGGATCAAAGAAGGACTGGGCAGCTCTTTTGCGGTCGGCGCTCCGCAGAAGCGGCGCCTGCTGCGTGGCGCGCTTGTGGCGGCGGAAGTTTCGCTCGCAGTGGTTCTCGTGCTCGGCGCCGCCTTAATGGTCCGCAGCTTCGAAAAATTGATGCATGTGGATACGGGAATTCGCACTGATCACGTGCTCACGATGCACGTGATGTTCAGCCATGCCGTTTGCGGCGCGAAAACGGCCGATGCGTGCGTCGGTCCTTACGAAGACGTTCTCGGACGTATTCAGTCGCTCTCGGGCGTGCAATCGGCGGCAATTTCGCAGGGGTTTGCTTTGATGGGTGGAAGGTTCGTTGTGGACGATCTTTACGTCGAGGGCTCGCCGGACAATCAGATGGCGACGAAAGGCGCGGAGTTGGGAACATTCCTCAGCCATCACACGATCACGCCTTCGTATTTTGAAACCGTGGGGATACGGCTGCTCGAAGGCAGGGATTTTACGAATGCCGATACGGATAAGGCAGCCCTCGTCGCGATCGTGAACCGGAAATTCGCCAGCGAGTTTCTTAGCGGAAACGCGCTCGGGCAGCGCATCGCAGTGACGAAGAACAAAGCAGGAAATCTTGAGTGGATGCAAATTGTAGGGGTGGTGAGCGACGACCGCGACACGTCCCTAAAAAAGGATCCCGAGCCGCTGTATTACGTGCCGGCCAGGCAGGCTGGCTATTACAGCACCGGCAATTTTGTGATCCGCACGTCTGGAAACCCGCTGGCAATTGCGCCGGCGATTGAGAAACAGGTTTGGGCCGTGGATAGCAATGCGCCGATTCAAGGCGTCACGACGATGGATCAAAACATTGCGAACTCGGCCGCGGAGCCCCGGTTCCAATCGTCGCTGCTGGCATCGTTTGGAGCATTGGGCCTGCTGCTTGCGATGGCTGGGATTTACGGCGTGATGTCTTACGCAGTGGTTCAGCGTACGCACGAGATCGGGGTTCGGATGGCGCTGGGCGCGAGCCGCGTGGACGTGATGCGGCTGGTAGTAGGCGAAGGCGCGAGGCTGGCGCTGATTGGCGTTGCAAGCGGACTGGCTGCATCGTGGGCGCTGATGCGATTCCTTCGTAGCCTGCTATTCGAAGTGTCACCAACGGACCCCCTGATGTTTGCGGGCGTCGGCGTTTTCCTGATGTTCGTCGCGATAGCGGCTTGTTGGATTCCGGCGCGGAGAGCGATGCGGGTGGATCCGATGGCAGCGCTGAGGCATGAGTAGGAGCGGAGGTCGGAGACTGGAGGTCAGAAGTTGGAGACAGGCGGAAGCCAAGCGGGACCCGAGGTTGAGATGAATCGAGTGCGGGAGTGGATGAAGCGGGCGGCGGGATTGTTCCACAAGGAACGGCGGGATGCGGAGCTGGAGGAGGAGCTTGCTGCGCATCTGGAGCTGCTCGTCGAGCAGAACGTGGAGCGCGGGATGACGCCGGAGGAGGCGCGGCGGGCGGCGCGAATCGCCTTGGGCGGACGCGAGCAGATTAAGGAGGCGGTGCACGAGCAGCGCGGTCTACCATGGTTGGAATCCCTTTGGCAGGACGTGCGGTTTGGCCTGCGGATGTTGCGCAAGAACCCGGGATTCACGTGCGTTGCGATTCTTACGCTGGCGCTGGGAATCGGTGCGAATGCAGCTATTTTCAGCGTGGTGGACGCCGTTGTATTGCGTGCGCTTCCATATAACAACCCGGACAGATTGGTGCTGGTCAAAGAGCGGATTCCTACGTTCAATTTCCCGGCGATGACGGTGTGTGCCGCGGACGTGCCTGTATTTCAGCAGGAGAATCGCACATTTGAAGCGCTGAGCGCCTTTCGCTTCCGTCAGGCGGACTTCTCAGGGAGGCACGAGCCACGGAGAGTAAACGCAGATCGCGTGAATGCGAATTTGTTTTCACTGCTGGGTGTTCACCCAATATTGGGCAGGGAGTTTACGCCTGAAGAAGATCGCCCTCAAAGCCGCGTCGCCATGTTGAGCTACTCAATGTGGCTAGACCAGTTTGACGGAAACCCGGATGCCATCGGCCAAACCGTAGAACTGGACCGCAAATCTTACACGGTGATTGGCGTACTGCCAGCTGGCTTCGACTTCCCGCTGCCCGGAATGAATCAAGGGAAACCGGCGGATCTATTTGTTCCTATGGGGTTCACGCCGGAAGAGATGAGCGATGTGGGAGACAATTTTAGTTTTAGCCTTCTAGGAAGGATGAGAGCAGGAGTAACCATCGCAGCGGCCAATGCAGACGTCGATAGTATCGCCGCAAAAATCACCGAAACATACCCGCCACAGTACCGGACATCCATTCAGCTACGCGCCGTGGCGCTTCCGCTGCGGCAAGAAATCCTGGGCGGAGTACAAACGCCGTTGTTCTTGCTTTTCGGGGCCGTGGGCTTTGTTCTACTCATAGCTTGCGCGAACGTAGCGAACCTTTTATTGGCCCGCGCAACGAACCGGCAAAAAGAGTTTGCCGTTCGACTGGCTTTGGGAGCCGGCAGAATGCGGCTAGCACGCCAACTCCTTTCGGAAAGCATATTGCTCGCGGGATTGGGCACCGTAGCGGGCTTAGGGCTCGGCGCTTGGATAACGCCGGTTCTCGCGGGGTTGCTGCCCACGAATATTCCCCGCATACATCCAATCGAATTCAACTGGGCGGTCGTCGTGTTTACGTCCGCGTTGGCTGTATTCGCCGCGATCGCCTTTGGTGTTGCGCCGGCACTATCGGCGTCGCGAACCGGTTTAAGCGCGGCAATGAAAGAGAGCGGGCATTCGGCGGGAAATGGGCGGCGCCACCGAACACTGCGACTGACACTAGCGACGATAGAAGTAGCGCTCTGCGTGGTGCTCTTGGCCGGAACGGCTTTGTTGGTCGCAAGCTTGGTTCACGTGCTGGATACTCAGCCGGGATTTGAGCCGCAACATGTACTAACGGCGTCCTTGTATCTGCCGCCGGCGCAATACGGGAACGACGTACAGGTACGACATTTCTACGCGGCGTTGCTAGAGCGCCTGATGCAATTGCCGGGAGTGACGGCGGCGGGCGCATCGACGGATCTGCCTATTGAGGGTGGGTGGGATCACGTTTTCACCGCCGAAGGTAAGGATGTCGCGGCCCACCACAGTCTACCCTTCGCATTCCATTCAATCATCCTCGGCAACTATCTGCAGACGATGGGAATCCGGCTTCTTCAAGGACGTTATTTTAATGACGATGACACTATAACCCGGCCTCCCGTTCTAATTGTGAGCGAATCGCTTGCGAAGCGATATTGGCCCCATGGAAGTGCTCTCGGAAAGAGGTTGAAGTGGGGACCAGCGGCATCTAGCGATCCTTGGATGACGATTGTGGGCGTGGTGAGCGACGTAAAGCAGCGGGCGCTAGATACGGCTACGCTGCCGCATACGTACGAGCCGTACGAGCAGCATCGGGGAGCGCCAAATTCGCTGAACGTGGCAATCAGAACGCGAGAAGATCCGGCGTCCGCAGCAACATTGCTGCGCGCCGCCGTTTGGGGTCTTGATCGCCAGTTGGCAGTGGCGCAGTTGCGCACAATGGATGAAGTGATCAGCGAGTCGATGTCCGCCCGGCGCTTCAATCTCTCGTTGATGGGAGTGTTTACAGTTTTGGCGATGGCTCTCGCTATTATCGGCATCTACGGCGTGATGGGGTACTCAGTAGCGGAGCGGACGCATGAGATTGGAATCCGAATCGCGCTGGGCGCCACACGCGGCTACGTAATGGCAGGGGTAATTATGGAAGCAATGGTAATTGCGATGAGCGGAATAGGGATCGGCCTCTGCGGAACTGTGGCAGTGGCTCGTGTATTGTCCGGACTGCTCTATGGAATCAGCGCTACCGATCCGATGACTCTGGTGATTGTTTGCCTGACGATTTTGGGTGCGAGCCTAGCGGCGAGTTATATCCCTGCACGAAGGGCAATGGCCGTCGATCCCATGGTGGCCCTGAGGCATGAGTAGGATGGAGGCTGAAAACTAGAGGCTGGAAGCTGGAAAGCCGGAGTTTCGTTATGAGCAAAATGCGGGAGTGGACGCAGCGAACAGCGGGAATGTTCCGCAAGCGAAAACGGGATGCGGAGCTTGCGGAGGAGCTCGCTTCGCATCTCGAGATGCTCGTTGAGCAGAACGTGGAGCGCGGGATGACGCCGCAGGAGGCGCGTCGGGCGGCGCGAATCGCCTTGGGCGGAGGCGAGCAGATTAAAGAGGCGGTGCGCGAGCAGAGAGGGCTGCCGTGGCTCGAATCGTTTTGGCAAGACGTGCGCTTCGGCCTGCGGATGTTGCGCAAGAGCCCGGGATTCACGTGCGTTGCGATTCTTACGCTGGCGCTGGGAATCGGAGCGAATACGGCGATATTCAGTCTTATTGATGCCCTGCTGCTCCGTTCTTTGCCCGTGAGCAACCCGCAAGAGCTGGTTTTCCTGCAATGGAGCGCGCATAAACGGCCCAGTTTTCACAGCAGCTACAGCTACGGCGACTGTTCCAACCGCCCGGTCGGAGGTAACCCGACGGGATGCACGTTTTCGCTTCCGTTCTTCAATGAATTGCGCGGCAAATCCGGGATATTCACGAGCCTCACGGCTTCTGGCGGCGGGTTGCGACTCGATTTGAGCGGAGACCGGCCAGCAAGTTTGGTGCAGTCGCAGATGGTTTCCGGAAATTACTTCGACACGCTTGGGGTACGGCCTGCGGCAGGCCGGCTGCTGGAAGCTTCGGATGACGAGCCGAGTTCGACGCCAGTAACCGTGCTCGATTATGGCTATTGGCAGAAGGAATTTGGCGGATCGCAGGCGGCGATCGGCCGGACCATCAATCTGAACAGCGTCCCCACCTCGATTATTGGCGTGGCGGAGCAAAGATTTACGTCGCTGACGCCCGGGCACAATTCCGACCTGTGGATTCCTCTGTCGATGAGGCCGAAAGTCAACCTTTCGTGGAAGCCTGGGCAAGATGACGAGGGTTCGGCTTGGATGTTGATCGTTGCACGACTGAGTCCGGAGATGCCGCGCAAGAAGGCCGAGGCAGCGGTGAGTCTGCTCTTCCGCAACGAAATGCTGCATGGAGCGAAGCCGCTTTCCACCGAAAGTGACGCACCGAGAGTCACACTCGTTCCGGCTCAGAGCGGGCTCACCGGCGTGAGACGAGCATACGAAACGCCGCTTTTTGTGCTGATGGCTGCCGTGGGGATCGTGCTGCTGATTGCTTCGGCCAATGTTGCCGGGCTGCTGCTGGCGCGCTCGACGGCGCGGCAGAAAGAGATGGCCGTGCGACTGGCGCTTGGAGCTGGGCGCGGACGAGTGATCCGTCAATTGGTGACGGAGAGCCTTTTGCTCTCTATATTTGGCGGAGCGCTCGGCATTCTCGTAGCCATCGGCGGGGCGCGTGCGATTATTGCGTTTGTCGATACCGGCTCGTCTCAGCCGCTGGGATTTGAGGCTGCGCTCGATACGCGTGTGTTGTTGTTTACGGCGGCCATCGCGCTGCTGACCGGCGCAATTTTTGGACTGGCGCCTGCGATGCGTGGCACGCGAGTGGATTTGACGCCCGCGCTGAAGGACGGCGGCGGATTCGCCGGACAATCGAGAAGCCATTGGTTCAACAGCGGAAACTTGCTCGTCGTCGGGCAAGTTGCCCTGACGATGGTTGTGCTCATAGGGGCGGCGCTCGTAGTGCGCACGCTTCAGAACTTGAGAAGCGTTGATCCCGGTTTCGATACCTCCAATGTTTTGAACTTCAACATCAATCCGATTCCGGTTGGCTACAGAGGTACGAAGTTAGCAAGCTTCTATCGTGATTTACAGGGTCGCTTGAGCGCGATTCCCGGCGTTAAGTCCGTGAGTTTTTCGCAGAACGTACTCTTGAGTGGGAGTTTGTGGACCACAGTTTTTCATCTAACCAACACGCAGGACAAGGCGTCCGTGGAATCGGACTATTTGGAAGTGGGGCCCGGCTATTTCGAGACGATGAAGATTCCCCTTCTCGAAGGGCGCGCGTTCTTGCCGGCAGATTATGCGGCGAGCGCGTACGAGAGGTCCGTGACTCCGGCGTCGCCTACGTCGGGAAGCCCTTCGGGATCCTCTTCACGACCGGCTTCGCGCGTCGCTCAGCCAGTCATTGTGAACGAGACCTTTGTGCGCCGTTATCTCGGCAATTCGAATCCGCTCGGACAGCACTTCTCGCATTCCGATCCGAAGCAGGACGATCCCGGCTTCGTCGTTGTAGGCGTCGCGGGAGACACGAAATATAGCGATCTGAGGCGAGAAATCAACCCGATGACATTTGCGCCCGTCACGAGCGGAGGCGCAATCGAAATTCGCACAACTGCGAACGCCGCATCAATTATTCCCGCCGTGCGCAGCGTCGTGAATCAGTTGGACACCAATCTGCCGATTTCGGGAGTGATGACGGAGTCTGAAAGCGTGGACCGCCTTCTTTTCCAAGAGCGGCTCATCGCGCGCTTTTCGAGCTTCTTCGGCGCGCTGGCGCTCGTGCTCGCTTGCATTGGCCTCTACGGGTTGCTTTCGTATGAAGTGACGCGGCGTACCAGGGAAATCGGCATTCGCATGGCGCTCGGCGCTGGACGGCGAGATGTGTTGAGCCGCGTGATCGGTGAAGGAGTGGCACTTGCTCTTGTCGGGGTGATGGCGGGAGTTGCGGCTTCGTTTGGCGTGACGCGTTTTCTGGGAAGCATTCTTTTTGGAGTGCATCCAGGCGATCCATTGACGCTGATTGTTATGACGACGCTCCTGCTCGTTGTCGCTGTTCTCGCCAGCTGGATTCCGGCGCGGAGGGCGATGCGGGTGGATCCCATGGTAGCGCTGAGACATGAATAAGTTCGGAAGTCAGAGGTCAGAGTCTAGAGCTCAGAGGTCAAAAAAAAGGTTAGAAGATGAATCGAGTGCGGGAGTGGACGCAGCGAACAGTGGGCATGTTCCGCAAGCGAAAACGGGATGCGGAGCTCGAGGAGGAGCTTTCCGCGCATCTGGAGATGCTCGTTGAGCAGAACGTGGAGCGTGGGATGACGCCGCAGGAAGCGCGGCGGGCGGCGCGAATCGCGCTGGGCGGAGGCGAGCAGATTAAAGAGGCGGTCCGCGAACAGCGCGGTCTGCCGTTCATGGAGTCACTGATCGCCGATGTGCGGTTTGGCTTGCGCATGCTTCGCAAGAGCCCAGGCTTCGCCGCGATTGCAATCGTGTCATTGGCGCTCGGTATTGGCGCGAATACGGCGACGTTCACGTTGGCCAAGGCGGTGTTGTTCGATGCGATGTCAGTGTCGCATCCGGACGAGCTGCGGCTACTAACGTGGAGACAGGATTCGAGATCGGCCGTGCGTGGCACGTGGGGCGACTTTTATTCGGATGGAAAGGGCGGCAATCTAACCGCGTCCTTTTCGTATCCTGTGTATGAGCAGCTACGCCAGAACCACGCCCTCGGCAATCTCATTGCATTCAACGCTGAAGGCGGCGGGTTCGATCGCATCACGGCAACGATCGACGGTCATGCGGAAATCGTCGTACCGGAACTCGTCTCAGGGAATTATTTTCAACAATTGGGAGTAGGCGCGCAGCTCGGCCGTCCGATCGAGCCAGGCGACGATGTGACGCCTGGCAGCGGAGCTGTGGCGGTAATTAGCGATGCATTCTGGGCGAGACGGTTCGGCCGTTCGCCCTCAGTGATCGGGAAAACGATCGACCTCAACGTGATACCAATGACGATTGTCGGAGTTGCGCAAGCGGGCTTTGGAGGCGCTTCGCACGCGCAAATCTCTTCTGATGTGTACTTTCCCTTGAGCATGCAGCCTGTGATTTTTCCTCGAGGCGAACGTTCAAAAGCATACAACCCGACCGGAGACGTCTCATTACTCGATAATCCCCTTCGCTGGTGGGTGCAGATCATGGGGCGCGTTCAGCCGGGGATTCCCGAAAAAAGCGCGCAGGCTTCTCTGACGGTAGCGACTGATCAAGCTGTGCGAGCCACAATGACGGTTCCGCCTGACCGCACGGCACCCGTTTTGACTCTTTTGCCCGGCCGCCGTGGCGGTCTGAATTATGTCGCGAAGGATTTGATACGGCCGATCTCTTTGCTTCTAACACTTGCCGGGCTCGTGCTTATGCTGGCGTGCACGAATATCGCGAACCTTCTCCTGGTGCGTGGATCAGCGCGGCAGCGAGAGTTAAGCATGCGGCTTGCGCTGGGAGCCGGCCGATCGCGCCTGATGCGGCAAGCATTGACCGAGAGTTTGATGCTTTCGAGTTTTGGCGGCGCTGCCGGGCTTGGGCTGGCATATCTGGCGCGCGATCTGATGGCGAAATTCCTGACCACAACATGGGGTCGTCCTGAGTATGGCAGCCGGTTCGATTGGCGCGTTGTTGTGTTTACCTTGGCGATTTCGTCGCTGACTGGGGTGATCTTCGGACTCGGACCAGCCTGGCAGGCGACGCGGACGAACGTGAACGACGCCTTGAAAGAAGGCGGAGCGAGCGTTGCGTACGGCGGGGGATTCGCGGGCCGAGCACTCGTGGTGGTGCAAGTCTCGCTATGTGTCCTGTTGCTTGTCGGCGCGGGACTCTTCGCGCGGACGCTAGTGAATTTGCGCAGCGTGGACGTCGGCTTCCGGCCAAAAGGATTGCTGCTTTTCGCGATTTCGCCGCCAAAGCAACGTTATCCGGCACCGAAAGATATCGACGTGCTGCACACGTTGGAGCAGCGGATCGCGGGCCTGCCGGGCTTTGAGGAGGTAACGCTTTCGGGGCAGGCGCTTTTGGCGGGAAGCACAGCAGGCGGCGGGTTTTTTCCGGATGGCGAACGAGATCGCGGCGCACAGGCACAACAGGCATCGTGGAACATGGTCGGACGAAGTTTTTTTGCCACGATGGGTATCCCGTTGTTGGCGGGCCGTGGATTTGATGCGACTGATACTGCTACATCGCCAAAAGTGGCAATAGTGAACGAAGCGCTTGCGCAAAAGTTCTTCCCCGGGATGAATCCTGTGGGGAAAACGTTCCGGCGCGGCGAAAACGACACGGATCGCTACCAAATCATTGGGGTGTCGGCGGACGCGAAATATGCGTCGCTTCGCGAGGCCACAAGACCGACTTTTTACACGCTCTATCTGCAGGAGCACACGGCGTTTGATGGAATGACGTTTGAAGTGCGGACTCGTGGGAATCCTCTCAGTTCCGTTGCTACGGTTCGTTCGGCGGTCCAATCTGTGGACAAAGACCTGCCACTCATCGATGTGCGGACACAAACAGAACAGATCGACGCGGCTGTAGCCACGGAGCGAATTTTCGCCGCGGTAACTAGCGGCTTCGGCGTGCTCGCGCTTGTCTTGGCTGTGATCGGCGTCTACGGGGTGATCTCCTATACCGTTGTGCGCCGTACGAATGAAATCGGAATTCGCATGGCGGTCGGTGCGCACCCTACGCATATTCTAAAAATGGTGCTGCGGCAAGGAATTGTGATCGCGGGAGTCGGCGTGGTGATAGGAATTGTGCTCGCCGGCGCGCTCTCTCGGTTGGTGAGCAACCTCTTGTTCGGCGTGACGGGATTTGACCTGCCTACATATGCAGCCGCTTCTGTCGTTTTGGCGATGGCCGCGCTTCTTGCGTGTTATGTACCCGCGCGACGGGCTATGCGCGTGGATCCCATGGTGGCGCTGCGGCATGAGTAGAGGCAGAGGTCAGAGTTTAGAGGTCAGAGCTTAGAGGTCA
>DATNBB010000246.1:0-5961 GCA_035607335.1 Binatia bacterium
CCCAGTCCTGCGTCAATGAGGAGAGTCGTGTGCTCTGTTTCGAGCAACGTGGAGTTGCCCGTGCTGCCGGAGGCCAGAATGGAGATGCGAAAAGGGATGCGCCGTTTCTCCGTGCGACGCGCAAAATAATTACACGGTGCAAAGCAGGCGTCAAAGGAAATCCGCAGTTTCCAAGCGAATCGCGCTACACGACCAACTGGTCGCGGGTGAGGGAAAAGCCGTTTAGAGAGCCGACGACGCTCGCCGCGAGGCGCTCCGACTGGAAAAATTCCTGGGCGATGGCCTGGATTTCGTCGGCGGTGACCGCTTCCAGCATGGCGATCAATTCGTCCGGCGTGAAATGGCGATTGAAGTAGATGTGATAGCGCGCGAGGCTGTTCATCCGCTGGCCGCTGCTTTCAAGTGCCAGGAGCGTCGCACCCTTCAGGTGATCCTTGGCGCGACGTAATTCGTCTTCAGGCATTTTCTCGTCGCGGAGGCGCCGAAATTCCGCGAGAACGCATTCCACGAGCTTGCCTGCCGTTTCCAGCGAAGTGCCCGCGTAAACGGAAAGGACGCCCGCATCTTTATAGGAATTCAGCTCGCTGAAGATGGCGTAGGCGAGGCCCAGCCGTTCGCGGACATTTTGGAACAGTCGCGACGACATGCCTCCACCGAGCACATTGTTCAAGACCGAAACGGCAAATCGCCGCCGATCCGTCATCGGGAAGGCGGGCAGGCCGATGCAGATGTGGACTTGTTCGAGCTCCTGTTTACTGCGGAGGGTAACGTGCGGTGCGGGCTGCGGCGCCGAGTCGGGACCGCCTTCGTCAACAGGGTCCAGATCGGCAAAGCGCTCCGTAATAAGGTCAAGCAACTGCTGCTGCGTGAGGTTGCCAGCCGCCGTTATAACGAGATTATTCGGCGCGTAACTGGCGCGAAACCATTCCTGCAAATGATCGCGAGTAAATGACGAGACGGTTTCGGGTGTACCGAGAATCGGCCTGCCGATCGCGTGCGAAGCCCATAAATTCTGGCTGAAAAGTTCGTGCACGAGATCCTCGGGATTGTCCTGCGTCATGCGAATTTCCTCAAGGATCACGGATTGTTCGCGCGCGATATCTTCTTGGTCGAATTTCGGCTCGAGAGCCATATCCGCAATGATGTCAAACGCGCGCGGAAGGTGTTCGCCGAGGACTTTGGTATTGAAGCAGACCATCTCCTTCGCGGTGAACGCGTCGAGCATTCCACCCACACTATCCACTTCGCGAGCAATGTCCTCTGCGGTGCGGCGCCGCGTTCCCTTGAAAACCATGTGCTCGATGAAATGGGAAACGCCGTTGAGTTCCGGCGGCTCGCGACGCGAGCCGGAGCGCACCCATATTCCGACCGAAACGGAATGGACGTGCGGCATCGGCTCGCTGATAACAACGAGCCCATTGGGAAGCGTATCTTTGTAGATCTTTTGAGTCTTTTTCGCAGCGCGCTTCGGCATAACTTCATTTATTTTTGCACGGACTCCCGAAAACTCATATAGCCGCACGCGAATTATCCAAAAACAATTCCACCGCCAAGATGCAGCGGTGCGAAGAAAGCCCGTACGAGAAGCGATCGAAGCCGCGTGTTATGATCGCGGCTATGGGTGAAACGCCTTCCATTCCCGCCGTAAACTTGCTCGGTCAATCGGTTGACGAGCTGCGCTCTTTCGTACAATCGCTGGGCGAGCCAGCATATCGAGGGGCGCAAATTTATCATGCGCTGTATGCTGAGCGGCGTTTTGACCTGGAGAATTTCACGAATCTCCCGGCGGCATTTCGCAAACGTCTGGCGGAAACCGCTGCGACTGAGCTGCCGCGCATCGTGAGGCGGCACGTTTCCAGCGACGGAACGGTCCGCTATGTCCTCGCACTTGGGGCGAGCGGGCGGGCGCAAAAAGCTGCGACGATCGAGACCGTTTTTATGCCGGAGGAAAACCGGCAGACGATCTGCATCTCGTCACAAGCAGGATGCGCGGTCGATTGCCAATTTTGCCTAACGGCAACGCTTGGACTGGTCCGTAATCTCACGGCAGCCGAAATCATCGGCCAGGTGCTCGTTGCGCTCGCAGACAATTCGAGTGCACTGAAGCCGCAGACAAATGTGGTGCTGATGGGCCAGGGCGAGCCGCTGCTCAATTACGACGCGGTAATGGCTGCAGTGCGCATCTTGCTCGATCCAAATGCATTGGCGATTTCGCCAAAGCACGTAACGCTCTCGACGAGCGGCATTTTGCCGGGAATCGAGCGGCTCGCGAAGGAAACGGTGCGACCGAAGCTGGCGATTTCGCTGAATGCCTCAACGAACGAGCAACGCGACCAAATCATGCCGGTCAACAAGAAATATCCAATTGAGGCTCTGCTTGAAACGTGCACCCGGTATCCGCTGCGGACGTGGGAGCATTTGACGTTTGAATATGTGTTGCTTGGCGGATTCAACGATGCACCGGAAGACGCGCGCCGCGTGGTTCGGCTTGTGTCAAATCTGCGCGCAAAGGTGAATTTGATTCCCTGGAATCCGGGCGATCTGCCCTATCAAAAGCCTGACGCGGAGCGCATCGAGGAATTCCGGCGCATTCTGACCGATAAAGGCGTGCGGGCGTTTGTTCGCTATTCGCGCGGACAGGACGTGATGGCCGCGTGCGGACAACTGGCGCTCCTCGAAAACACGGCATCAATTTGAATTCTTTCCATGCGACATGATTTGTTCGATTTCGGCGGCGCTGCGCGGGAGCCGCTCGCTTAACACTTTGTGACCATCCGGCGTAACGAGAACGTCGTCTTCGATTCGAATGCCAAGATTTTCTTCCGGGATATAAATACCGGGTTCGGCGCTGATGACCATGCCTGGCTGCAATGCCAAGTTGCGGTCGCCGGGATCGTGCACGTCAAGGCCTATATAGTGGCTAATGCCGTGGATGAAGTAGCGGCCCAGTGTGCGGCCTTCTTTATCGCGACCGGCTGATTGATCGATGTAGTCGGTGGCAATCTGCTGCAGGCTGTGCTGACCGCCGTACATCGTGACGTCGGGCTTGATCGCGTCGATTACGGCTTGCTGCGCGCCGAGAACGATATCGTAAATTTCCAACTGGCGCGGCGTGAATTTCCCGTTTGCCGGAAGCGTTCGCGTAATGTCCGCTGCATAGCCGCCGTATTCCCCGCCGACGTCGATTACGACTACATCGCCGTCTTTGATTTGGTGGTCGAGCGGGCTGTAATGCAGGATCGTGGAATCGAAACCGGCACCGACGATGGGCGCGTAGGCTTCACGTTCGCAGCCTCCCCATTCGTGGATCTCCTTCATGCGCGCCGCGATCTGATATTCAAATAATCCTGGGCGCATCGTTTTCATTGCGTCGAGATGCGCATCCACAGAGAGATCGATGGCTTTCTGCATCAGTGCAAGTTCACCGGGCGATTTGATCAGCCGCTGCGCATCGAGCTGGTTCGTGGCGTCTTTCAGATTTTCATGTGGAACAATTTCGCGAATCGCTTCGAGGGATTTGGTGAAGTGCGGGTATCCATCTTCCTGGGCCGGCGGCATCATGGTGTAGAACTTTGCGTACGCTTTGGCAAGTTTTTGGAGATCGCCGGAGAGATCTTTTGTTGAGCGGACAGCTTCGAAGCCTGTTGCTTCCGCGATACCCGGGTCATCCGGTCTGAGTTTTGGCCCTTCCCATTGTTCTTCGTCGCGATCGCGCGGCGGAAGATAAAGAATTTCGTGCGGACCTTGGACCGGTTTGCCTTGGACGTCCGGAATGATGAGGACCGCGGCGCCGGGTTCGTCGTGGCCCGTCAGGTAATAGAAATAAGGTTCCTGAAAAAAGAGGGCGACTTCGGAAGCGTCTTCGTGGCCAGTGTATCCGTAAAGAATGAAGGGTGCGTCGAGCGCCGCCCGGAGTTTGGCGCGGCGCGCCTGGTATTCGGCGTTGAGCTGGCGGAAGCGGGCGCTGGCCGCTGTCGCGAAGGCGACGAGCATGACCGCCGTAGCGAAGAACGCGCGGTATTTCGGGCTCGGGAAAGGTGCCTTTCGCTGTCGATTAGAATCGCGCCGCGCGCTACAACAAAAGGACTTACGTTGATTTCTAATCGCGGTACTGTCGATTAGAAATCGTGCCTGTTCTTGATTACTGTCTGTGGGACTCTCTGCTGCGCGGCGTTTTGAGCGGCGATTCATCTTACTCACACGCATTTTATCAGATGGCACAACTTGACAAGCGTGCATGCCACCGAAACAAACGGCTGATTCAAAGGGAATTACGCAAAGTAGCAGCTCTGACACGAGCCGACCAAATTCATCGGGAATTCGTGAAACGAATCGACCTGCGCTGACACTATAACGGTGAAGCGCGGTTTGGCTTTCCCAAACCTTTGTGTAGCGAGAACCAAACTCACCTTCACCGGAATTCTCCGTTTCGTGGCTGGATATTTAAGCTTTTGCCCATTACGGACGCACTCAGCGGGCCTCGCAAGGGCCTCTATGCGAACTCACAATTACGGTCTCTCGCGAAGTTGAAGAGAGTATTCGATTTTCACTCGAACGGTCGGGTACGGAGCTTCACACCCGAAGGAAAGGACATTGAAATGGTTACAGCAAGTGGCACGAAGCAGCAGACGGACTTTGAATCGTTGCAAGGCGGGAAACTGCCACAGGGCGATGTGGAGCGCCACCTGACGGATCTAAGAACAAAGCTTGACGCGGAAGCGAAAGAAAGAGCCTTGCTGCGCCAGGAAGCCGCCAAGTACTTCAGCGAGATGGAGCCGCCGGCGCGCGCGGACGATGCAAAGGCGACGCACGCGATCGAAGGACTACGCGGAATCACAGAACGCTTGGCCCAGCAGAGGCTCGTAGCGCCACGCAAAGTGATCGTGCCACCGATAACGGCATGGGGCACATATACGCTGAAATTTACTCCCTGGTATTGGTACATGGGAACTTATAGTGTCGGCACAATCAGTTCTGTCACCGGCAATCCGACGATCTCAGCCACTGGGGTTGATACGCTGGGTCAATTGAGCTGCAGCGTGTCGACAAACTTCGACAGCGCCAGCGCTGGAACCGCCTCAAATCTCATGGGCGTCTACTTCAAGCCGCTTTTCAACGAGGCAACTGTCCGCGTCACATTCGAATCGGAAATCGCATTTTCCTGGTATGTGAACTCCATCCGAAATAAAGAGGCCCTTTCCGAAGCTCAAGGATTGATTCAGCTTTACCAGTACGACGGAGCATTTGTCCAACCGGCGTTGAGGCGCGGCGCGTTTTTAGGATGGTCCGAAGATGGATTGAACAGCCTCGACTTCGATGTTGTCAACGAAGTTGGGCCGACTTGGGCGCTGGAGGCTCCCGTCAGTTCGAACCATTGGTATTTTGTGGTCATTTCGCTGTCTTGCACAGCAAGCGGCTCCGGATGGCCGGGATCGCTGGCCGGCGCGAGCGCAACCGTGACAGTGCCTGCGATCAACGTGGAAGTGACCGCAAAGCCGGTGGTGCTCGAAGCGTAGCGGATGAATGTCACAGTCAGGCCAGCAAAACACAAAGGACTCTTTACGTAATCTGGCGCCCCGGCCCAAAGACCGAGGCGCCAGTCTCTGCGTACTTCGTTGTTTGGCGAAACAAAGGTCCAATCGATGGCAGCAGTAGCTGCCAATCTGGATTTCTATCAATCCGCCGTTATCTCGTCATTTTGTGAGTATTCACACCCAGCACTGCGCAGCAACGGTCTTCCGCTAGGGTATTCGACCGATTTTTCGACCGCCTCAACTGCACAAGACTACTATAGATGCCAGGTTGTTACCTTTTAGCAGGTACGACGCTCTACAGAGGTAGGCGAAAGGAGCGATTACGATGAGCAAGTCCTCAGAAAGACCGGGGAGCAAGATACTTGTGGATGGAGGCGATCCCGAAGAGACTCTTCGCGTGAAGAAGGCGGTAGGCACCGTCGACGGC
>DATNBB010000253.1:0-5381 GCA_035607335.1 Binatia bacterium
GCCGTAGACTAGGCTGTCGTCCGGGGCAATCGCCGTGCCGCCGGTCCCCGAGAATCCGCTGCCGTTGGTCATGAAGTTGACGACCTGGAACTTGGCTTGAGTGACCAGAGGTTCGCCGGGCATCTGGGGAAGTTCGGGCGGGGTATAGAGCGCTGCGTAAAGGCCGTTGGGATTACCACCGCAGCTGTTCGCTGTGGCGGCGTAGATGACGTCGCCGTCCACGTTGAGGCCGGTTACGTCCGCGCTGGCGGGAACGAATTTGGTGGGGGCGATCCATGTGGCGTTGCCGTCCTGCTGGCGCAACGTGCGCAGATAGCCGTCGCTGCTGACGGCCCAGAAAACGGCCGGGCCGCGGCCGAAACCGCCGCCGCGTGCGGGAGGAGCACCACGACCTGCCGCTCCGCGTCCTGGCGCAGCGCCACGGGCCGCGCCGCGAGCCGGCGCTCTACCGGCACCGCCAAATCCCCGTCCGCCGCCGCTTAGGCCCGGCATAGCGAGATTTGCGGTAAGTCCGCCGGAACAGAGCACTGAGGGAGCAGCGGGCGCGGCGGGGTTACCGATCGGGTCGAATTTCGTCTTAAAAAAGAGCTCGCCGATGTCGGAATCAAGGGCATAGACGCTGCCGGAGCTGCCGCCGATGAAGAGAAGCTGCTTGAAGCCCTGGTACCCGATGATTCTTTCGAGATCGATCGGCGCGGTCATGTCATGCAGGCCGACGGCTTTGTTGTCAAATTTATACTTGTAGACTAATTCGATCTTCTTAGCGGCGATGTTTTCCTTGGAGAGGTCTGTTTCGCCCTGCGCCCAGCCGTCGCGCTGAGGATTGCCCGCCGTGCTTGGCCAGTCCGCAGCCCAGACACAGGCGCAAAGCCCCACCGCAAAACACAAAGCCCACAAAAATCTTTTCCGCATGCAAATGCCCCTTCCTCCCGAGATTCGGAGCCAACTGGCTTCGCTCGCGATCACGCTGCAAGCTGTTTCGACAGAGTGCGATGATACAACGCCGCGGAGAAGAAACTCAAAGAGAATGTCGTTTCTCTATAGAAATGGGGCGTCAGAATTTCTAGTAACGGCGCAGAATGAACTTCTTAGGTTTTGCACTCGGAGCGGTGGTTGTTAGGATACGTGCGTTACATTTTCCGAAGACATGCGGTTTTGCAGAAGGGGAGCGTCATGTGGCATTTCAAGTCTCGGACTTATTTTGCGTCAGCGATGGGATTGGCGATTATTGCGGCGGCGCCACTTTATCTGCGCGGGCAGACGGCGAATTCGGCGGCCAGTGCGGAAGACGCGCGCGGGCAATCTGCGCCTGCGCCAGAGCGCGGAGGGCGCGGCGCGAATCGCGTGCGCAAAGAGGGGACGTCGATTACGGTCGATCACGCGATGCGCACGTCGATACCGGAGCCGGCGCGCGACAATGCGTTTTCGATGACGACTACTCAATACGGCATTACGGCCACGCTGCAAACTCTGGCCTCGGCTGCTGGTTCGGCAATTCTGGAGAAAGGCGGGAATGCGATTGATGCGGCAATTGCCGCGAATGCGGCGGTTGGCGTGGTTGAGCCGAGCATGAACGGCGTCGGCGGCGATCTCTTTGCGATGTATTGGGACAATAAGGCGAAGAAACTTTACGCACTCAATGCGAGCGGCTGGACGCCTGCGGGTTGGACGCCGGAGACTTTCGCGGCGAAGCACGTGACGCGGCTCAGGGGCATCTGGTCAGTCTCTGTGCCGGGAGCAGTGGCGGGTTGGCAGGCGCTGCACGATCGGTTCGGGAAATTGGCGCTTGCGGAAGACTTGAAGCCTGCGGAGGCGCTGGCGGAAAACGGGTTCCCGGTATCGGAGGCGAATTCGGTGGAGTGGGAAAAATATGGGATGCCGTTTGCGGATCAACCTGAATTTGCGCGCGTATTTTTGCCCAACGGCAGCTATGTGCACCTGGGGCAAATCTTCAAAAATCCGGATGTGGCAAACACGCTTCGGATTATCGGCGAAAAGGGGCGCGACGGATTCTACAAAGGTGCGATTGCGCAGGCTATTCTAAAGCTTTCCGATGAACAGGGCGGCGTGATGACGGCTGCCGACCTGGCGGATTTCCAACCCGAATGGGTGACGCCGATTTCGACGACGTATCACGGCTGGACCGTCTACGAGACGCCGCCAAATTCGCAGGGGCTCGCGGCGCTTTCCATGCTGAACATCATGGAGCTTTATCCGCTGAAGGATTGGGGGCATGACGATCCGCGAACGCTGCACATTGAGATGGAAGCAAAATCGCTCGCGTATGCGGATATGTTGAAATACGTCGGTGATCCGCGGTTCGTGAATGTGCCGACGGCGCAGCTAATCTCAAAGGGTCTTGCGGCCGAGCGCGCGAAGGGAATTACGGAACGTGCGAATTGCAACGTGCTGCCCTCTAATCTGAGTGACACGGCCGCTCACATGCAGAGCGAAACGACTTATCTTGCCACTGTGGATCGCGATGGCGACATTGTGTCGCTTATTCAAAGCAATTCGGGGAACTTCGGCTCGGGGCTGGTGCCTGACCACACCGGCTTCGTGCTGCAAAATCGTGGCGGCGATTTCACAATGGAACAGGGTCTGCCGAATTCCGTCGGGCCGCGCAAACGGCCGCTGCACACGATTATTCCCGCTTTCATGCAGAAGGGCGATATCTCGATCGGTTTTGGGATTCAGTCCGGATTCAATCAGGCTCAGGCTCATGCGCAGTTCGTTGCCAACATTGTTGATTTCGGCATGAACATTCAGGCGGCGCTCGATGCGGCGCGCTTCAATGAGTCGAACTCGGGCTGCGGCGTTAACATCGAGGCCGGGTATCCCGAATCAACGATTGAAGATCTGTTCGTGCGGGGTCATCAGGTCACTATTGTGCCGCGCTATTCGCTCGTGATGGGTAAAGGCAACGCCGTCGAGCACGATGATTCTCGCGGCGTGAATTTCGGCGCCAGCGACCCGCGGACAGATGGGCAAGCTACGCCGGAGTTTCCGGCGTTCTAGGAGGTGATTCCGCAATCAAAGCTGATTTAATGCTGCGATGCGTTGAGAAACTATGTCGGTGAAGCCTTCGACTTGGGCGGGGGAATAACCGGCGGCGCGGAAGGCATCGCGGATCTGGTCCTTTGAAAGGCGCGAGAGGATTTGGCCCATCCATTTGGCGTCGGCGCGCGGCACTTTTTTGCCGATCCAGCGCAAATGCCAGCGATATAGAAAGTCGAACGGGTTGACGAGGCCCCATAGCGTCATGCGGGCCGGAGAATCGAAATCCACATAGGTGGGCGTGACTTTGCGGATGAATTTGGAGCGCCTATAGGAGCGAAGGTTTCCCTTGCCGACTGTGTCATGTTTCGCCTCGCCCGATGTTCCGAACGTAGCGCCCATGTCGCTGACCATGTAGATCAGCGGATCTGCGCTCGAGCCGCAGGCGCTGTCCTCGCGATAGATGCCGGTGTTTACGTCCTTCACGTCCCAATTATTGAGCAGCGCCATCATGACGCGCAGACCGCTAAATTCACGCGTCCCCCTGAATGGGTTCTCACGCCATTTCCAGGTTCCGATTTTCTTTTCACCCTTGGGATAGCGTTTCAACTCGACGTTGTACATGGTGCCGTCGGAATCGATGAGACCGCGAATGAGCTTTCGTCTCTTCTTGCTGACTGGCGGCATGTTTTTCACACGAATCTTGGGAAGGAAGTACTCTTCGTTCGAGAAATAACCCGCCGCCCAGAGCAGACGCGTCGCGACGGTTTCAGGCCGCGCTTCCGCGCCGAGTTTTACGCGCCATTTATTACCATCGTCGTCACGCAGGTCGAATTTGGGATTCGTGCCGCTTAGATCCTCTTTATCAAAGGTGAAGAGTTGCGGCGGCGCGCCCTCTTTTCCTCCTTCGCCGTAAAACAAGTTCTTGGAATGGGCGTCGGCGGCCGTGCAATAGAGAATAGGCTTTTCGCCGACTACTTGATTGGACTGTTCGTTCTGTTGCCCTGTTCGCGGCGCAGCCACGGCAATGGAGCTGCAAAGGAATATGGCAGCGGCGCAGGCCAAGCCGCGCCTGCGGTGGCGGTGTGAGTACGGTAACGGCAGATTATAATTTCGAGGTTTCGCAGTGGCGGAGAACAACAGCAAAGCGCTAGACATATGCGTGAGGAGCTCCTTGCCTGTCTTAGGCTATTGCGTTCGTTTGAAGACGCGTTTCTTGATGTCCGGCCAAAACTCCCGAAAAACATTCCAACCTACGGCGGCGCCTAAAGAAAGCGTTCCTCTGCGGAATGCATGCGATGTATTCGCGCGGCTCGGGGGATACCAAGCGTTCGCGACGAAAGCCGATCCGTAAATGCCGGCGAATCTTGAGAAGGCAGGCATTTCCACGCCGTATTGATTGCGCGTCACGAAGGTGTGAATGACTGCGTAACGCACGCGCGGCCAAAAGCCCGGCAA
This sequence comes from Binatia bacterium, assembly GCA_035607335.1. Lineage (GTDB taxonomy): Bacteria > Acidobacteriota > Terriglobia > Acidiferrales > UBA7541 > Palsa-295. The sequence continues at coordinate 4,456 of DATNBB010000253.1, forward strand.
GTTCGAGAGATCCGAGCCCGGATCTTCACCGTCCGCCGCAGCCACGGCGAATCGAATGGTTCGCCCGACTACCAATCTTCCATAGCCGGATGCAAACCTGACGGCCAGCGCATCACCTCCTTGTCCCCATTCGGGGGGCTCATTGCGGGCTTGACCGACTAGTGCGCCAAAGGCGGGTGCAAGCACGGAGTCAGGCTTCTTGAACGAGCTTACGTATAGATTAAACCGGTCGTGAAATGTGAGGTGATCGGCGGCGACAAACTGTCGTTGCGTATTCGAGGCAGCGGGCCGTGCATTGCTGTGGAACGTCTTTGGGAAATTCAAAGCGCTCGCGGGCGGCTGTCGGTAGCGGGCGCTACCGAGAGATTGCGCCGAGGCCGGTAGGGCGAAAACAGCAGAAGCAAATAGTGCGGCCGTTAGTATGGAGCGTGTGAAGCTGGACGCAGCAGAAAGCCGTGACGGAGAGTTTATGGCGATCCCCCAGTGTGCTGGGCTTTTGCGCACTGCTAAACGAAGTAAAGCGAATCGACATAAAAACCGGAATACTTGGATTTTTGTAGTTTGGCGTGGGACGAGTTGATCCTCCAAATTTGCGCCACTTCTAAAGAGAAGACCCTAGTTTCGATTAGGACAGTCGATGACATGATCTTGGGAGTGAACAGGCGGAATTCCTGCCCTCGCCTGTCAAAGAGTTGCGGTCGCAAGTTGGCGCTGAAGGGGCTGAAATCATTTTGGCTTCCACGAAAACCCCAACTCGGTCAGATTCCTTAAAAACTCCTGAAAGGCCAGCGCACTCGGACAGGCTGCGTCTGCGCAAACTGCTTCAGCCACACGTGCTTTCGTTGACGATAGGCTTTGTAGCCGTTCTCGGCGAAACGATTACGGACATCCTCGATCCGTGGCCGATCAAAATTGTGATCGACAAC
>DATNBB010000274.1:0-5505 GCA_035607335.1 Binatia bacterium
AGCGGTTTCAAATCCGCGCGCGCCGTGTAGATGGCGGCGGTCAGGCCCGCACACCCGCTTCCAATGACTACCACCTTGTGCATTCTCATATCCTCGCCGAGTTTGATGACGCAGACTCCGCCCACGATGCAGCGGTACGAATGCGACATTGTAACACCAGAGTCGCAGTCGGCAGCCTCGAATAGCAAGGTTTGCGGGCGGCCACGAGCTGGGCGATAATCAGCGGCCTATGGCGCGACCCAATCCTCTGTTTCTCATCGGCGAGTTTATCGTCATGCTGCTCGGCGGCTTCCTCATTCTCCTTTCTTTGTCGCGCACGGTAGCCGTTCCCTCGAAGCTGGTGATGATTATTCTCGGCGTGATCGTTGTCTATTGGGCGCTGCGTGCCTGGATGCGAAAGGAACCGGCGGCTGCCCGGCTTCAGACGCATGTGCGCGCGGGCTCGCTGGCTATTCTCGGGCTTATTATGATCACGATTGCGTTTACGCCCCTGCGCTTCGCGAACTTACTGGTGACTTTGGCGGGCTGCGTCTTGGTCGTTCGTGGTTTGATCTCGGCGCTATTGGCATTTCGCCGCACCAGCGAAACCTGAGTCAATCCTTTAAGGAATCATTGCAGCGAAGTGTCGGGCGGAGCGGGTTAGCTGTTTAACCGCTTCGTCTGTATTTCGTGCAGATGATCGCGCAGGCGCTTGAGCACGTCATCGGTGCCGCCTTTGTCAATCTCACGTTCGACTTCGTTTAGGGCGAAATGAACGATATCGTGGTGATGCAGTTCCTCGCCGGGAAGCTTGTCCGCAAAATCCAGCCATACGCGATGCAGCAGGTCGATTTCTTTGGGCGTAAGCCGGGGCGCATGCGGACCGAGGTAATAAATGTGCTCCCCGCCGGAAGGCGTCACAATTTCAAGAGTGACCCGGGGACGTGGATCGGGCATGCGTTCCCACGCCAAGCCGATATTGCGGGCCTGGTCGTCCACGGACGTCGAAGAAGAAATACCCGTGACGATCGTGCTCGATTGCAGGTTAGCGGCGGTACGGAGAATGGCTTCCCACAAATCGTTACCGGCTGCCACGGCCAGCCGCACCGGTTTGCCTTCCTTTTCGGCGGCCGAGAGAACCTTTGTGAAAAGCAGTTGTTCGATCGAGCTGAAGAGCCGCCCGGGATCGAGATCGTATTCTCCTAATGCTCCGCGACGCAGCATCCTCACGTGAAGTACCACAATTTGCGCCTGTCTCCTGCCGGCGCGCTGCAGAGCCATCTCAAGCGGATAGAGCGCGTAATACGTGCTAACGGGAACGAGAATGTTGCCGGGCTCGATGTCGACGTTATTCAGCGTCAGATCCGCTGACGGAGCAAGATTGAACTTATCCAACTCCACGTGAGCTTCGCCGCGGCTGCGCAGGACGCGTTTTTCGGAAATCGTAAAACCGACGAAAAGCAGCGCGGAGAAAATGACGCCTGAAACTGTCGCTTCAGGTTTCGTGAAAAGGTTCACGACCGCAGTAGAGAGAAGCACCAGCGTGATTACGGCGACGCCCACAGGAATCTCGCGGCCGGCAATCTGGAAATTCAAAGGAACTTTAAATTCGCGCTCCTGCGGCTGCGTATAACGCAACACCAGCACGGAGACACCGTTGAGAACGAAACTCCAGATCACGCCGAACGCGTAGAGATTGGCCAAGAGCGTTACGTTGCCGCGGCTGAAAATAATCATGAGGAGCTGCAGCCCCACGACCATATTGATGATGCGATAGGAAGTGCCAAACCTGGAGTGCGGCTGGCGAAACCAATCGGAGAGGACGCCATCTTCTGATACGCGATTCAACACGCCATTTGAACCGACAATCGCGGTGTTCACCGCTCCGGAAAGAATCATCGTGCCGACTACGACGACGAACACATGAAAGATCAGCCTGGCCAGGAACGGCCCCGTCAGATTCATCGCCAAGCCGCCGATAAGGTTTTCGAAATAGAGATGGCGCGTCTGGTCGGGAATGATCATCACGGCGAAGAAAGAAACCAGCGATGTGAAAACCATGCTGTAGATGAAGATGATGAAAACGGACTTTTTCAGGTTCGGCAGCTTGGGGTGTTCAATTTCGCGGTAGACCTGCGCGAGCGATTCCGCGCCGCTCATGGCCAGCACGGAATGTCCGAGTCCGACGAAGACCGCAATCAGCGTGATCTGGCGCGCCCACGGAAAACCCCACAACCAGCCCAACGAGTGCTTATCGAGAACGATATGGTCGCGCGTTGGAAGCGGCGGCATGTGCGCGCCGTGGGCAAAGATCGTGTACGTACACCAGGCGATGAGGATGACCACCATCACTGTGGTGAACTGCATGATCCACAGTGCCTTTTCACTCGACTCGGTAATGCCCTTGGTGTTTTCCCACCAGAAGTAAATCGTCACCGCTACGGCGAAGGCTTCAGCTACGGCGTTTGGATTCAGTGTCGCGTGAATATGCGCGTAAGGAAGCAATTCATTAATGAGGCCGCCGAGGTACTGTCCCGCGGAAACACCGCTTATTGGGCCCGTGAGGATGTAATCGAACATTAAGGCCGAGACGGAAAACTTCGCTAGCGCTCCGCCCATCGCCTCTTTTACGACGCGGTAGACCCCGCCGCGCACGAACATGCTGCAGCTCTCGACATAAAGCTGAAAGACCGCGTATGAGAGCAACATTGTGCCGAGGATGAACCACGGGGCCGTCTTGCCGATGAATTGCTCGGCCTCACCGCCGGCGTAATAGGCCGACGATGCGACGTCATTGAGGACGATCGCCGCGGCTCTCCAATAGGAGATGAACGCCAGCATCGCAGTCGTCGCCACCAACACTTTGGCGACGGGTCGGGACGCATTCTGCTTTTGTGTGGGCCCCGAGGGCGTTGAGGTCATACCGAAGTATAAGGGTAAAAGTCGGAAGAATAATATACGCGCTTGCGCCGTGGAGGAAGGACGTATCGCTGATAGTGTGCATAAAAGTTCTCAATAGTTGAATCCGAGACCGGGAGGCAATACGCAGGGTAAGGACTGTCTTGGAGCACGGCGTCCCGCGGCAACCGCTAGGTAGCCGCGTGGCGCAGCTCTAAATTGCTGGAGTTTGCCGCCCCGCGGGAGTATCTTTGGGCGCGATAATGAGAAGGCTCTTTGCCTTCGATGTCGATCTGAGCGAGGGGTGTGAACGATGAACGTGAACCGCCGTAATTTTGCCAAGACTATTGCAGGAGCCGCCGCTGGTGCCATGCTCGCTCCGGACGCAGGGCTGTTTGCCGCGCAGGGCGCGGCACCGTCGGGCTCGCCGCCGTTTCAGTTTTCCGTCATGCTCTGGACAGTTTACGGGCGCCTCCCATTCGATCAGCGACTCGATAAGATGAATGAAGCCGGATATAAGAACGTCGAATTAACGGGTGAGTTTGCCAAATGGACTGATGACGATTTCACGCGTTTCAATGCCAAAAAACATGAATTGGGAATGAAGTTCGATGCCACCTCTGGTGTGCGGGTAGGCGTTGCTGACCCTGCGGCAGGCGACAAGTTGATCGAGGAGATGAAGCCTTTTCTCGACACCATGCACAAACTGGAGTGCCCTCGCCTGATTCTGCTTTCGGGAAATAAAATACCGGGAGCCGCTCCCGATGCCCAGCACAACGCGTGCGTCGACAATCTGAGCCGCGCCATTGAGCTCGCGTCGAAGGCGAATGTGGATATCGTGCTCGAAAATATCGATCCGGAGGAAAATCCGCGCTATTACCTCACATCCGTGGCGGAAGGCTTTGAGATCATCCGTAAGGTGAATAATCCCAACGTGAAATTCCTCTACGACTTTTACCACGAGCAAATCGCCGAAGGTAATTTGATCGAGAAGCTCCAGAAGAATATCGATATCGTAGGGATCGTTCACATCGCGGACGTTCCCGGCCGGCACGAGCCCGGCACAGGCGAGATCAATTACGACAACATCTATCGCAAGCTCGCAGAGTTGAAATTTACGGGCACGGTGGCGATGGAGTTCCGGCCAACAGGCGATCCAGTGGCCGCATTGACGACTGCCCGCGAAGCGGCCATCCAGGCAGCCACAGCCAAACAATCGTAGCTCCTGCCACGATATCACTTAATTCTTGGTGGCGCGTCACGCAAACCAGCGCGTACGTTGCTGCTGTGTGCTAGAACCATCTCCAGGGCGACGGGCAGCTCCGGGACTCCCATCGAAAGCGGTCCCTTTGCGTTCGCCACCGCGAACGTCTTTTGCACCAATGCCTGCGAGCGGCTACAATGGATCGTACGGCTGCGGATGCCGACGAACGCCGACTGAGGAACATCCAAACCGGAAACATGGATATCGAGAAGATAATAGACGGAGTCGTCTCGCGCTTTATCGGTACGAAGCACGAGCGCGACATCAAAAAGATCGCCCCTTACGTGGCGCAGATCAACGAACTTGAACCCGAGATGAAGAAACTCTCGGACGAGGAAATAACCGCGCGCAGCGCGAGCCTCAGGGCCGAGGTGCAGGCACGTCTCGAAGGCGTCGAACTGGACGATCCCGATTACAAAAAGAAGCTTCAGGACGCCTTGGAGCCGGCAATCGTTCCCGCTTTTGCAACGGCCCGCGAAGCCGGGCGCCGCACTCTCGGCATGCGCCACTTCGATGTGCAGTTAATCGGTGGCATGGTCCTGCATTCCGGGAAAATCGCGGAAATGAAGACTGGCGAAGGCAAGACGCTCGTCGCCACGCTTCCTGCTTACCTGAATTCGTTGGCTGGCCGCGGAGTCCACATTGTCACGGTAAACGATTATCTTGCGCGACGCGACGCGGAATGGATGGGCCCAATTTACCGCATGCTCGGGCTTACCGTGGGCGTCATCGTCCACGACCTTGATGAAACGCAGCGTCGCGCGGCCTACGCAGCCGACATCACATACGGCACGAACAACGAGTTCGGCTTCGATTATTTGCGCGACAACATGAAATACGATCTCGCGCAATGCGTGCAGCGCGGTCACCAATACTCGATTGTCGACGAAGTCGACTCCATTTTGATTGACGAAGCGCGCACGCCGCTGATCATTTCCGGCCCCGCCGAGGAGTCGACCGATAAGTATTACCGCATCGATAAAATTGTTCCCAAGCTGATTCGCGACATCGATTACACGATTGACGAAAAACTGCGCACAGCCACGCTGACCGAAGAAGGCGTTTCAAAATGCGAGCGCCTGCTCAATCTGAGCAACCTCTACGATCCCGCGAACATGGAGCTGATTCACCACGTTTACCAGGGACTTCGGGCGCACACGCTGTACCAGCGCGACGTGGATTATGTCGTAAAGGAAGGCGAGGTCATAATCGTCGACGAATTTACGGGCCGGCAGATGCCCGGGCGGCGCTGGTCGGACGGCTTGCACCAGGCCGTGGAAGCCAAAGAAGGCGTGAAGATCGAGCGCGAAAATCAGACGCTCGCAACAATCACCTTCCAGAATTATTTCCGTATGTACAAGAAA
>DATNBB010000297.1:0-3144 GCA_035607335.1 Binatia bacterium
GACTTTTCCGGCATAGCCTCTTACGGGCATCCACGTTCTTTTGGGCTTCACCTTCGTTATCGATGCGGATCTCGAGAAGGAAGGCTTCTCCAATGATACCCTTCAGCCGTGCCGGAACGCCCAGGTGGTATTGAGCTAAGTCTGTGTCCCTCAGAGGTGACGATCAATTTTCCATGTGCTCAGCAATGAAGCGCGCAACCCTTGCGCATTCCGTCGGCTGATAATCAATGTGGCAGGAAACACCGTTAAGTGGCCCCTCGGAGTTGGGATATTTCGAAACCCACTGGGCTAGAGTGGTCCTTTTCGAAGGCGTCGATCAATTGGTTTACGGTTTCCGGGTAATCCTTGCCAGCTCGTTCTCCTGGAGTGCGTGTCAACTCCGAAATAAAACATCTGTTGTACTTGGGGCTATAGTGGTTCGTGAAACCGGTTTTGTCCTTCATTACTTTCTCTGTTTGGGCGGCGCAGTCCTTGCTCTTTTGCCATGTATCTGGCTTTGCCTGTGCCGGGGTGGTTTTCTTCGTGGGGCCTGAGCGAATGACAGCACAGCAGCGGCGAGGATGATACAGGCCGCTATCATTCCTTTCGCCTTGAGATAGTTCAGCGGTGCGAAGGATATCACGATAATTGTGCGCTACGGCTGACTGGTTTAACGTCCGGTTCCGCTAAGCTTCATGTACGATGCCTCCATCAAAATGTATCGAGCCGTGGACGCGTCGACCGGGGACACAGATTCCGTGCACTACCGCCCGGGTCATCAGACGTGAATCGCCCACTCGTTCTCGTCGAGGAAATCGTGCGTCAGAGTTGCCAATGCTTCCCAGGCCGTTACATAGTGCCACCCCATCATCGTCATCCCGTCCGACATCATGCTGGAGGTGTGGGAAGGGAAGACCGGCGGCAGCAACCCCGCGCGGCCAACCAACGTGAGATAGTTCGTCTTCACCAGAAACTTCGGCCCGGTCGTCGGGTTCTCGTACTCGTCCGGCAGGCCGATCATATGGCCGAATTCGTGGGCCGCGACGTTGTACGGGAATTGACTGGCGCCGGTAGTGAAGGAGTTCTCGTACGCACGGTCGATTGTGATCTCCACCGATGGGTTGCCCGAATACGATACCGGATCGACGGTGACTGGATTCTTGATCGCGGCAGTTGTCAGGACTGTCCGCACCGCGTCGGCACGCTGGCGCGCGAGGTCCGGCGCTTCGGGTACCCGTATGAAACCCTTCACGACAACAGGCACGGGATGGGAGCCTGCGAGCTGCAGGTTCACGCGGCGAACAAATTCGCGCAGGTGCGCGGCGACAGCAGCCGTATCGGCGGAAACGTCGGCAAACGGGAAAATGGCCGTGACTATCCGATCGGCGCCTCTTCGTTCCACCGTCGCGCCGCACGCCGTCAGAGCGTCTTCAAGAAACGAGCGATCGTTGCCCGCGGTCAACAGTCCGCCGACGGTATGATTGAATTCCCGCGTCTGAAAATCGCGTAGTTCCACGCGATCCTGCACATCGATTCCCTGCACCTGGTTCATCGAGACGAATCCGCGGCACTCACGTCCATGCGGATTGGTCCGGGAGCGCTCGTCTTCGCGGCTGATAACTAGCTTGAAATGCGATCCGCTGCTTCCGAACGTAACGGCGAACACCGGTTGCACGGCGATATCCGTCCAGCCGTGGCGCGTACAGCGGAGCGTACACTTTCCGTCCCAGTACACGGGAACTCCGTCCGAAAGATCGGACTTGAGACGAGTCTCTTCCGCGCCGCTGAACCACTCAAAGAAGCTGCCGCCGAAGGTCGCCGAGAGCTTGACGGTAATGTAGAGCCTGCCCGTAGTGGGGCGGTAGCTGCAATCGAACTTGCCTCGCGCCGTCGATGGCACGAAAAACGATTGTTCGAAGGAGGAAGCCAGGAACTTTTGTTTCCCTTTCTTGCAGCCCGTTTGCGGCGTGGGCATGCTGGCGCCAACGCCGGTCACATTCATTTGGCCGAGTCCGTTTTCACACACCGGAGCGGGGCCCATCACCACATCGAAAGTTCCCTTGCAATTTGAGCATTGATAACGCGTAGGCATGGATTTCCCTCAATTCGTGCTTCTAAGTTGTAGGTGAATCTTCCTGAGTATCTCCAGATTTCTCGTTAACTGGAGGAGCGTTTTTTACGGCACAACCTTTTCAGGGCATCCACATTCTTCTGGTCGTCGCCTTCCTTATCGACGGGAGTCTCCAGCAGAAAGGCTTTCGCGCGGAGTTTCGAATGTGTCAGAATCGCACAAAATCCCGCTTCCCCGATATACCCTTCGCCAATGTTGGCATGCCGGTCGACGCGGGAATTAAGCGGGGTCTTCGAATCGTTGGCGTGAATCACCGGAACATTTTCAAGCCCGAGAACACCGTCCATCTGCTCGACGGTTTTCCGCAAGCCCGCGGGCGTCGCGACATCGTAACCGGACGCAAGGCAGTGGCACGTGTCGATACAGAATCCGACGGCAAGGTCGGTAAACTCGGTGGCGGCTTTTCGCATCATCGCGAGCTCCTCGAACTTACTGCCCAGCGCATTGCCAGAACCCGCCGTATTCTCGAGAAGAACGGTAAGACCCGCCGTCTTGACATGCCGCGCGGACTCAGCCAGCGAACGGACTACGGAAACGATTCCTTCTTCCACTGAATAGCCCTTGCAGTTACCGGGATGAACTACCAAATACTCGGCGCCGATCGTCAGCGCGCGTTCCATCTCGCCGCGAAAAGCCGTGGCCGATATCGTGCGCAGAGCTTCGTCGCACGAGGCTAGATTGATCAGATAGTTCGCGTGAATCGCCAGTGGAAATAAATCGTGCCGTTCACGAGCTTTTTTCAAAAGACGAACATGCGCTGGATCGGGCGGCGCGGCCCGCCACATCCGGGGACTTGCCGAGAAGATCTGAAATGTGTTCGCGCCCAATTCGGCGGCTTTGAGCGCAGCCTTCTCAAGCGAACCCGCGATGGAAGTATGAATGCCGATGCGCAAACAATATTATGCCTGCCCGGTAACCGGCGCAGGCAATCAAATACGCCCGACGAGCGCCAGAATGATCAGGATCAGCAAAATCAATCCCAAGCCGCCGCTCGGATAGTATCCCCAGCCGGTGCTGTAACCCCAGGTCGGCAA
>DATNBB010000302.1:0-5634 GCA_035607335.1 Binatia bacterium
TTGATTCACCGAACCTGTCACAGCCAGGTCCTGCCGGATCGGCAATCCCGATAGCGCCGAGAGCAGCGCATAAATCTCGGTCGAGCTCGCGCTGTCTCCATCCACACCGGAGTACGACTGCTCAAAACAAACGCTCGCAGACAGAGAAAGCGGCTTATCTTGCGCGAACGTCCGCCTCAGGTATCCCGAAATGATCTGGACGCCCTTGTCATGGAATCGCCCGCTCAAATTCGCTTCGCGTTCGATATTGATGATCCCAGTCTTTCCCATCGCCGCCGAAGCCGTGATCCTAACCGGCTTGCCGAATGCGTAGCCGCCGATTTCCATCACACTCAGCCCGTTCACTTGACCTACGCGGCCACCGGCGGTATCGATGAAAATCATCTTCTGCTCGATCATTTCCCGTATCTTCGTCTCGAGCAGGTTGTGTCGCTCGTTTTTCGCGTCGAGCGCCTTTTTGACGTGCTCACCCATCACGACCTTGCACCCACAATGGCTCGCAGCGTAGGAGGCCTCTCGCCCCAGATCGGCAAGATCGAAAAAACGCGTCGTGATCTTCCCGTGCCGTCCCGCAAGTCTCACGCCGTGCTCCAAAATCGCCGCTACAGCCGTTCGATCGAACGGGAGCAATTTCTCGTCATCGCTCAGCTTGCGCAGCCGGCCGCCGTATTGGCGCAGCACATCCTCGCTCCACACCGTCTCTTCGTCGAATTCGACCCGTACCTTGAAAATCTTTTTGAAGTCGTCTTCATAGTCGTACAGCAATTCATACATCTCGCGATCCCCGATCAGGATCACTTTCGCGCGAACTTCAATCGGCTCCGGCTTCATCGCCGGCGTGCTGAACGGGAAAAACGCGTCCACAGGCTGAATCTCCAGCTTGCCGTGATTCAACGTCCGCTTCAGCGTCTTCCACACGCCCGTTTCCGTGAACGCATCGAGCGCATACATCACCAGGAAGCCGCCGTCCGCACGCAACCACGATCCGCCGCGCAGATCCATGAAATCCGAACTCCACGCGCCCCTCGCGTCATAACTCCGGTGCGCCGTTCCAAACAAATTCGCATATGAAGGTACCGTCTCAAATATCACCGGGCATCCGTCGCTTTCGCTGTGCGCCAGGATCACGTTCACGCCGTAAACGCGAAACGGATCGCGCTCTCGCTCCCCGCGCTCTGGCCTGGGAGCCGCCCCCGACGGAGCATCGACTGGCGGAGGCGCCTCCTCCTCGCCCTCACGCTCCTTGAATGGATCGAGGTTGTCCAAAATGTGGTGCCGCACCTCTTCGAGATACTCCGAAATCTGCGTGCTCGGGTATTTTTCTTTCAGCTCCTCGATCACGCCATCCACCAAAACAGATGCAGCTTCCTGCTCAAGATAACTCATCTCGCTCGCCAACTCGCGAGACAGTGAAAGTGTCTTCCGGTAGACGACCGTAAATTCCTGCCGAAATTGGTCGTATTTACGCTCGATCGCTTCCGCCGCCTCGTTCTCCAGTTTCCCGTCCTGCACCATCTTTGGAATCTCTTCAATCGGCACCATCTGCCCTTCGAGCACCGGAAAGATTTCCGGCAGCGCCACCGCTCCAACTTGCATTCGCCCCAGGGCAAACTGCTCGCGCGCAATGCGATGAGTGAAGTCGTCCATCAACTCCTTTTCGCGCTGCGTAAACCGCTCCACAATACGTGTCTTCTGCCGCTGGAACGGCTCCCCTTCAAATACTTGCGGAATGCGCCGCCGCAGGAAATCGATCCCCGAATCCATCTCTTTCTTGAACGCGTTCGCCTGCCCGCGCGGCAACGTCAAAAGCCGCGGGCGATCCGAATTCTTGAAGTTATTTACGTACGCGCGATCGGGTGCGGGCTCCGATTGCGGATGCATCTGATCGATCATCCGCACGATCATTCCACCGCGGCTCGATCCCGAAAGCCCGCATACAAACAGGTTGTAACCGGACGCCGTCATCTCCACGCCCATCCGCAGAGCACGTAACGCGCGATCCTGCCCTATATCTGCGCCAACAGGCTCAAGCTCGGCGGTCGTCTGAAATGGAATCGTCGCAGGATCGCAATGCCACCGCAGTTTTTCCGGCGACAGCCTTACGTAGTGAGGCTTGGAATTCGTTTTCATCGATAATTTCTTCTTCCGATCAATAAACCGCGTACTTTACCACGCCTCCACATCAGCCCTCACCCGCGTTCGCAAGCCTGTTTCCACGCCGTGAACCGCCTCTGTACAAGTCCACCAAACTTGCCGCCAGCGCCAGAATGATCGGCCCCAGCACAATCCCGATCAATCCGAAATAGAGAATTCCTCCCACCACGCCGATAAATACAGCCAGCCCTCCCATTTCACCGCGTCCGCTGATCACCCACGGCCTAAACCAATAGTCGATCACCGTCGACACCAGCATGCTCAATAAAAGCAACAAAATCCCCCGCCATACATGTCCCTCGCCCATAAGCACGATTGACGCCGGCACCCACACGATCGCGGCTCCGAAGACGGGCACGAAAGAGACGAACGCAATCATTACACCCCAGAACACAGCCGGGCTAACTCCAAGCGCCGCGAACATCGCGCCGATCAATACTCCATGCAGCAGTGCTCCCAGCCCGCTCGAAATCACGCTTACGACGATCAGATCCTGCGTTTCCTCCAGCATCTTCTCCCGCTGCCCCGGTAAAAACGGCAAAATCTCTCGCAGGCGCACCAGCATTCCCTCGCCGTCGCGATATAAATAGAACGTTGTAATCAGCATCACAAACAAATCGAATACAAACGCCAGCGCATGCGTAAGAATCGTGCCAAGCTGTCCTGCAATGTACGTTGCCGCTTCTCCCGCGTATCGTCGCAGCGAGCCTGCCAGATCGAGCGGTCCAAAGCTCGAAAACCGCTGCTGGATGTGCTGCCAGGTCCGATTCATCCAGTCCAGTTGTCCGCTCGCCGACGCGTTGCTGAGAGTGTGAAAAAATTGTATCGCCTGCTGCACGAACTCATACCCTATCGCCAGCGTCGGCACGATCAGCACCAGCGTGGCTCCGAGCGTCGCCAAAGTCGCTCCTTTTGTGCGTCCGAATCGCGTTTTGAGCCGCACGGCCACGCGATGCGTCACAATCACCAAAATGGCCGCCCACACCATTGGCACGAGCACGGGCTCGATTACGCGGTAGGTAAAGTAGAAGAGCACGATCACGATGCCGTAAAAGAGCATCGTGCCCAGCCGTTCCTGCGCTACCGGGTCGACCTTCATCGGCTTGCCTCTTTCGGCCAAGAAAACGGCTGGAATCAATCTGATAGAGATATTTACAACATTTGTCAACAGCGTTAGACGGGACCAGAGATGAAACGCGCAGTGTTACAATTAGCCGGGTTGTTCAAAAATGACTGCGGAACCTAACCCACAGCAGAAATCCTGCAAACACGCGCGCACGCGTGTAATCGCAAAAGATAACGACGCTCAATACCTGGAATGTCTCGATTGCGGCGCGATCCTCGAAGCCGGTGAACTCAAAGAGAATTCCGCGTTTGGTGAATCGCTTTCGGACGCATAACAATGGGGGTTGACCAGCGCCGCCTTGGCAGCAGCGCTGGTCAAAGAAGCTAGAAGCCTACTGGGCTTTCTTATCCGCAAGCGTACGGATGTACGCGATCAGGTTGGGAATATCCGCGTCATTCACGCCGGGCGGCTTCGGCATCTTGCCCTTCCCGTTCTTAATAATGTCCGCGATATCGGAGTCCTTCAGGCTTTGCGCTTTCTGGTCGTGAAGGTTCAAATCCGCATTAAACGCCTTTGCCACGGGCGTGTTTCCCATGGCATCTGAGCCGTGGCACGGCGAGCAGTGCTGCTGGAAAACGGTCTTGCCCGCCGCCGCATCTCCCGCCGCCAGCGCAGCAGGCGACACAGCCAAAGCCAGTACCGCCGCAGCCATTGCAATCTTCATAGCGTTCTTCTCCCTTGACGCAAAAAGTTGCCACAAAATTGCCGCTACATCTAATGAATGCCAAGCTTACCGATAATTCTCACCACATCCGCTGCCGGAACATCGTAAAGCGAATGCTCATCTTCCTGCTCCAACCGCTCCCGCAAATACTCCGCAGCGACGTAACTCGCTTCGCGATCCGTGGGGTTACGCCCCGCCTTCGAGCGAAACTCGACAAATCCCGGATGCGCCAACCCAAGCAGCACGCCCTTGCCGTCCACGAGAAACTTGCAGTCCATCGTGTCCGCATGCCGCGTGGCGATGCCGTTGTAGCAGTGCGAAAACCGGCAGTGATAAACGTAATCCGTCACTTTAGAAGGCACGTCGAACGGAGGAATAAACTGGCTCATCCTCCCCGCATTCGGAATCACCACCGCCGATGTTTTCGCCACGTTCCTTGCCCTTATTTGTGTGCGCCCGCTCCAGCAGGCCGCAACGACTCTTGATAACTTTGTTCCGCCGCCACTACTCCGGCGCCCGAAACGCGCCTGTAACCCTGGTCAGCCAGCACCTTTTCCAGCGCGGTCAAAAAGAGTAGCACATTCGTCTTCTGGCTCGAATAGCCCATCAGGCCTATACGCCAGATCTTCCCTTTTACCGGCCCGAGCCCGCCCGATATTTCGATGTTGAACTCATCGAGAAGTTGCATCCGGGCCGTTTTATCATCCACTCCGGCTGGAATATTCACGGCAGTCACAGTGACCAGCCGATCAGCTGGATTCTTGACGAAAAGCTCCAACCCCATCGCTTCCAGGCCCGCGATCAGCGCCCGCTGATTCTGCGCGTGCCGTTCGCAACGCGCCTCAAGCCCTTCCTCCAGCACCAGCCGAAGCGCCTCGCGCAGCCCGTATATCAGTGAGATCGGCGGCGTGTGGTGATACGTCCGCTCCAGCCCCCAATAATCCATGATCGGCAGCAGATCGAAATACCAGCTCGGCACCGGCTTCTTCCGCTTGTGGACGAACTCTTCCACACGCGAACTCACCGTGATCGGCGCCATTCCCGGCGGCGCGCTGATCGCCTTTTGCGTTCCGCTGAAGCAAACGTCGATGTGCTGCTTATCCACGTCGAGCGGCACTCCCGCCAGGGTCGCAACCGCGTCAACCACCAAAAGCGCGCCCAACTCGTCTGCTGCTTTCCTGTAATCTTCGATGCGATTCACCACGCCCGTGGATGTTTCGCCGTGCGTAATCCCAACAAACTTAATGGCTTTGCCCTTCCCCGCGCGAATCACGTCCTGCGGATCCACCGTCTTGCCGTAAGGCACCTCGACCCGGATCACTTTCGCTCCGCCGCGCTCCGCCGTCACGGCCATGCGCTGCGAAAACGCTCCATTTACGCAGACGATGCACTCATCGCCCTCTTCAAATGAGTTCAGCACCGCCGCTTCAATGCCGCCTGACCCCGAAGCCGAAATCGGAAACGTGATCCGGTTCTGCGTCTGAAACACGCGCCGCAGCATCAGCTGCACTTCGCCCATCATGCGCGTGAACCACGGATCGACGTGCCCCACGATCGGCGCAGCCAGCGCCCGATAAACTCGCGGGTCCATGCACGACGGCCCCGGCGTCAACATCAGCCGCACCGGTGGATTTAGCTCGCCAACTATCTCTGAATCGCTCATTTCAATTCCTTCCGCCACAACACCGCT
>DATNBB010000309.1:0-2766 GCA_035607335.1 Binatia bacterium
CAGCTTCGGGTAAAGATTTTCCTTCTCCAGGTAGAAGCAATATTTGCAATCGAGATTGCAGATTGGGCCGATGGGCTTCGTCATGATGTGGAAACCGAGCGGCCGTTGCGTTGTGTTTGGAGCTACCGAGTCCATTCAATCTCCATGTCAGCGACGGAAATGGCGCGCGACTGCTGAGCGCCGGCGTGGCGAAACGCGCAGAAATTTCTACGGGTAAAGGCGCGAGGGCGTGATTTGCGGAGCGGTTTCGCCAGCCTCTACCATGCGCGCAATGAGGCGTTGGCGCAAGTCAGCGGCAATTTCGGGCAGAGGGCGGTCGCCCGCGGCGTGAATGAGATTCCGATTGTCCTGCCGGCCGGCGAGATTCACGAGTTGGTGCGGATCCGAGGCCAGATCGTACATCTGGTACTCGTCATAATGCATGCTGCCGGGATCGGTGGCGACGTTTGCCGTGCGGTCCGCAACGCAATACGTGAATCGGGGAGTCCGCAACGCGCGGCCGACCATCGATTCGCTGATTTGAATCAGCACTTCCTCGCGCCAGGAATCGCGGCCTTCGCTGAGATTCACGAGCGGCATCGCGCTGTGTCCCGTGACCGTACCTGGCACTTTCACACCCAACCCATCGAGCAAAGTTGGGCAGACGTCAATCATGCTGACGAGTTCGGGAACCAATCGCGAATGATCGAACCCGGGGCCTTGAACGAGAAACGGGATGTGAATTGAGCTTTCGTGCGGACTGCGCTTGTACTCGCCGTTGCGCGTGCGGAAATGGCAACCGTGATCGCTGATGAAAGCGACGACTGTGTTGTCGAGCAGATTTTGTTCTTTCAGCGTCTGGAGCAGTGTGCCGACACAATCGTCAATGCGTTTGCAATCGCCGTAATAGCCGGGAAGCTGCGCCTGCCAATCGCCGGGGAAAAATTTCAGGTCCGCGGGCGCGAAGCCGTTGACATATTTTGTGGCGTATTCGTTCGGCGGAATGAACGCGTTTGCGTCATTTTGAAAATGCGGCTCGAGCTGCGAGAGAACGAGGAAAAATGGCTTCGTCTGCGGCTTCTTGAGAAAATCGACGGCGAGTTGAGTGAGGAAGTCGACGCGATAGACGTCATGAAACGTGAGCGGTTTGCCATCGTTGTCCCAGATGGTGCCTTCGTAGGGATGCGAAGTAAGCTCCAGTTCGTTTGAAGCCTGCCAGAGATCGTCAAAGCCGCCGCGGTTTTCCGGCTTAACGGGACCGCGAAGCGCGACGGGCACTCCTATAGTCGGCGCGAGATGCCATTTGCCGATGTAGTTCGTGGTATAGCCCTCGGCCTTAAGCGCTGTGGCGATCGTGGTTGCGCCGGGACGCAGGCCGAAACCGTTTTTCCAGACACCGGTTTGCGAAGGATATTGGCCGGTGAAGAGCGACGAACGCGAGGGGCAGCAGAGCGGCTGATTGGTGACGGTGTTTTGGAAGGCGACGCCGCGGCGCGCGATGCTATCGAGATTGGGCGTGATGCCCATCGGATTCAGACCATAGGCCCCGACGAAATCCCAGCGGAATTGATCGGCGATGATCAGAAGCAGATTCGGCTTGGATTTTTGCTGCGGCTGCGGCGACGGTTCACCGGTTGCGGACTCGCTGGCGGCTAATGTGGGCAGAGCGATCGCTGCCGCAGAGTTTTTGAAAAACTCGCGGCGGCTTGTTTCCGTGCGCGGACCGGATGTGGGCGGTTTTCGCTCCATTGCACGCCTTTTCGGCACAGAGCATAACACCATTTGCGGCGGGCGAGCCATTGCGTTCGTCAAACACGTCCGCGATCGTTTAATATTCGTGTGATGATCTCGAAGTGGCCATTCGATCCTGAAGTCTTGCAGGCTCGATGGGTTCTTGGCGGTGTGGAGCCCACAGAATTTGTTGAGCTGGCGATTTCAACGCTTGAGCAGGGGCTTGGTGGGACAGCCTTGCAGCAGCTGGCGGGGTTATCGCGGCCGACCGTGGGCGACTTGGGTAATCTACCTGCGAGACTCTTCGCGGAGTTCGGCTTGAAGCCTATCGACCGTGAGGCAGCAGTTGCGCTTCTTCTGGCTCGCGGGCAGCCGCCAACACATGCCGCTATGACGAAGCTTCGCGCATCTTTCCCAGCATTCGCTGAGCGCTGGAAAAAGCATGTGGCATGGTGGGGTGGAAATCCCGCCGGTTCGTACAATGACGTGGCGGAATTCGTGGACTTCACGGTCGAGGACCTGTACGAAAAGGGAAGCCTTGAAGAAACACGGCGAGTGTTCGAAGTGCTTGAGACAATGCTCGTCGATGCGGACGAGGAAACAAGAAACCTAATCGGGCTAGGCTTCTTTGAAACCCTACAGAACTTCGCCTCTTGGCGAGCTGGAGGCAACAAGGTTTATTTGCAATTCTTCGGGCCAATTTCTCGAAGGATCTGGGCGGAGCTTCAGGAAATGTGGGCGGGAAAATCGAGTCTGATGGACGTTATCCGCGCTGAGAAAAAGGCGCGTCGCTCCGACAATTCGTGAGTGGGTTGCTTACAGGCCGGTAAGGACCGGCAACCAGCGATCCGGCCCTGAGCCTCGCATCTGAATGGTGTGCTATTTTAGGAGTTTGCCGCGCTTACGATTGCGCGTACCACCATGCCGAAGAAAACCACGCCACAACCGGAAGAAGTGACGATTGACGACATTTTCGGTGTGGGTGGACATCTGCAAAAAAGCCATCCGACTTACGAATTCCGGGCTTCACAACTGGAGATGGCCCGAATCGCGGAT
>DATNBB010000312.1:0-9518 GCA_035607335.1 Binatia bacterium
TCCGTGGCGCTATGCGGCATCAGCAACGGAAGACAATATACGAGAGGAATCGTCTAATCGTTTTATGAGTACAGCGACCAGTCCTGCAGCAACAATGCCGGCCACCGGCACGGTAACGATCAAACTCGACAACGTTCACAAAGTGTACGATCTGGGCGAGATGAAGGTGCACGCGCTGCGCGGCGTGAGCCTGGAAATTCGGAAAGGCGAGTTTGTGGCGATCATGGGATCGTCCGGCTCGGGCAAGTCGACGCTGATGAACGTGCTGGGGTGTCTCGATAAGCCGACGAAGGGCCACTATTACCTGGATGGGCAGGATGTTTCGGGGCTGACGAAGAGCGAATTGGCGAAGGTGCGCAGCAAGAAGATCGGGTTCGTCTTTCAGCAATTCAATTTGCTCGCGCGGACTTCGGCGCTGGAGAACGTTGAGCTGCCGACGCTGTACGCCGGGGTGCCGGTGGAAGAGCGCGCGGAGAGAGCGAAAGACGCGTTAAACCGCGTAGGGCTGGGGCAGCGCATGGGTCACTACCCTTCGCAACTTTCTGGAGGTCAGCAGCAGCGCGTGGCGATTGCGCGCGCGCTGGTGAATCGGCCTTCGATCTTGCTGGCGGATGAGCCCACGGGAAACCTCGATAGCCGGACGAGCGTTGAGATCATGGAGATTTTCCAGGCGCTGAATACCGAGCAAGGACTGACCGTTGTGATCGTTACGCACGAGCCGGATATCGCGCAGTACGCGAAGCGGGCCATGGAATTCCGTGACGGGCGCTGCCGCAAGGATTTGATCGTGCAGAATCGCGCGATTGCCGCGGAAGTGCTGCCGACAATGCCATTGCTCGATGAAGACGGCGTCGAGGGCATCGTGCAGGGGACCGAAGCCTCTTCTTCGGACAATGGCGAACCTAGGCAGCACTAAAGCGCAAAGGCATTGTTCATACGCGAAAACCTATGTGACGGGTCGATTTCGCTTATATAATGCCCCGCCGAGCCCGGTTTCCAGAGTTACGCAAAGCGCCTTGTGACGAAGCGTTAGAGACGATTAGAAAGGGATGTCTTCGTCGGAGATTTCGCCGCCGGAGGGATGCTCTTCGGGTATAGGTCCCGCATCGAAGTCCGAATCGGCTGAGCGTCCCTGGGATGCGCCCGGTCCGCCGCCCATCGCAGCGCCCGCCGCCGCTCCTTCGCCACGGCCGCCGAGCATTTTCATGGTATCCGCGACGATTTCAAAGGCTGTTTTCTTCTGGCCATCGCGCTTATCTTCCCATTGACGGCTCTGAATGCGTCCTTCGAGATAAACCAGTGCGCCTTTCTTCAGATATTGCTGGGCGATTTCGGCTAGCTTGCCCCACATGACGATACGGTGCCACTCAGTCCGCTTCTGACGCTGGCCCGCGCGATCTTTGTACGTTTCATCGGTAGCTACGGAGAAATTGCACACCGCCTGGCCGCCCGAGGTGTAGCGCGTCTCTGGATCTTTCCCGAGACGTCCCACAAGAGTCACTCTGTTTACCATGCGCGAGAGTATATCCGAAATGCCGTGCCAACCAAACCGCTAAGTGACTGCGCTCGGGTGTGAAATTGACTTCTCCGTGGCCCGTTACTCGGCGACGGCGATCATTTTTTGCGGCTTTCGACGGCGCGAAGCCTAGAATGACTCGATGTCCGAGCCACGACATCTCAACCTCTGGAAGCGACGACTTGGCCGAGTGCCCGAATCGGTATGGCAGCAAATCGAGCTTGAAACACTTGTGCTCGCCGATAATGACCTGACTGAAGTGTCAGCAAGAATCGGCCATCTGAAATGCCTTCGCATGCTCGATCTCGGCCATAACGACCTTCAGGCTCTCCCAGAAAGCCTGGGCAACCTTGATGGGCTATCGGACTTCCTTTACCTGCATGACAATCGGTTGATCTCGCTGCCGGCGTCGCTGGCTCGTCTCAAGCGGCTGCGATATTTGAACATCAGCGGGAATTTGATGGAGACTCTGCCCGAATGTGTTTGCGGGATGCGCAGCCTCATCGAGCTGCGCGCATCTGACAACCCGTTAACGATCCTGCCCGATTCCATCCGGCAACTCGCGTCCCTGCGGGAATTGCACTTGAGAAACACAAAATTCAAATACCTGCCGGACGCAATCATGGAACTCAAGGAATTGCGGCAAATCGATCTTCGCGGCACTCCACTCGAATATTTGCCTCCGGGTCTAGCCAAACTTCCGCGGTTGGAAAAAGTCGATCTACGCTGGGTCAACATGCGCGAAGAGCCGGGCTGGCTCACCGCGCTCGAAGCACGGGGTTGTGTCGTATACCGGTAAAGAGGGGGCTCAGGAGGTAAAGGAGGTAGACGAGGTAGACGAAACCCCTCGGGTGGGAGATAGACTCCCGCGCACTGCGTGATTGGCTGGCGAGTCGGAGCCGATCTTCCTGCTGGAAGGGCTATTGGCGCGCGGCGCCCGCACCAGACGCTTTCTGCGCCAGAATCTTGCGCGC
Source organism: Binatia bacterium (assembly GCA_035607335.1). Lineage (GTDB taxonomy): Bacteria > Acidobacteriota > Terriglobia > Acidiferrales > UBA7541 > Palsa-295. The sequence goes on from DATNBB010000312.1 coordinate 2,491, forward strand.
ATTGGCATAGAGGGCTTTTGCTTGCGGCAGCGATGCGATCGCCTTCTCCAACTGGGGATCATTCTCGAGTTGGACTTTGTATCCGGCGTCCAATCCGAACAACGTGGTGAATACTTCGCGCTTGATTTCCCATTTCAGCCAGGGAAGATTCTGCTGGATCTCCGCCTGAGTGTATTCGACATGCTGCTTATCGAGGAATTTCTGGAATTGAGTGAGCACAGCATCGTCCGCAGTGAAATCCTTCGTGACCATGGGCTTGGTTCCGAGGTAATAGCGGACGAAATCGCCCACGCCCTGCGACGTGGGGAAGAAAACGCCGCGCGCCATCAGCAGAGTCTGAAAGTCGGTGGCCTTGGGCGCAGGCGCCGCGACATCGGGCGTAATACCGCCGCCGCCGTAAACCGGACGGCCGCTATCGGTATATTTCAATTCGGGCGACTTCGGCCTTTGCGGGTTATTGTGGTAATCCCAAAGCGTCACATTCTTGTAATCGCGCTGAATGAGACGTCCGCTTGGCGTGTAGTAGCGTGCTGTGGTGAGCAAAAGCGCAGTATCTTCGCTCAACTGGAACTGTGTCTGCACTAAGCCTTTGCCAAACGTAGTTTCGCCGACGATCAGACCGCGATCGTGATCCTGAATGGCACCGGAGACGATTTCGGAAGCCGAAGCGCTGTCACGATTCACAAGAAACACAAGCGGAACTTCGATGCCGTGATTCCCGCGCATTGCGTAATAGCGACGATCCGGCGATGAGCGCCCGTGGTGCGACACCACCAGTTCGTTTTGGTCGAGGAACATGTCTGCCATGCCGACGGCCTGATTCAGCAGACCGCCGCCATTTTCGCGCAAGTCGACGACCAGCCCGTCGAGCTTGGAATAATCGAGTTGCTTGAGCGCATCGGCGAGATCGGAGTCGGTGGTCTCGTTAAACGTGGTGACATGGACGTACCCGACGCCCGGGTGGACCATTTCGGAAAATTCGACGCCGGGGCGCGGAATCTCATCGCGAACCAATGTTACCGGGATCGGCTCGGTCCAACCTTCACGATCGAGCAGAACATGGACTGGCGTTCCCTTGGCGCCTTTGAGCAGGTTCGCGACCTTGGTCGTGGTGAGGCCCGTGCAATCTTTGTTGTCGACAGAGAGGATAATGTCGCCGGGGCGGATACCTGCTTTTGCGGCGGGCGAGCCTTCGAACGGCGCAAGCACCATCGTCTGCTTTTCGCGCGGCTCGACGATCATACCGACGCCATAATATTTGCCTTCCTGATTTTCGCGAAAGAGAGCGTAAGTCTGTGGATCGAAGAAATTGGAGTGAGGATCGAGCACATGCAACATGCCGGGAATCGCACCGTCGTAAATCACTTTGTCGGCATCGACGGGATCCGCGTAATTCGCTTCGACGGTGGCGAGTACGGACGTGAAAGTCTTTGTGGAGCTTTGCGCTTCATCGGCAGCCGCGGCATTCGTCCGCGACGGCCCTACAAGCCCACCGAGAATCGCTGCGACGGCCAAAACCGCGCACAACAGGATGATTCCGCGCTTCGAAGTTAGGCCAAGTTGCGCGAAGCTCCGCTCAGGCGCATGTGTGCCGACTGCTTTTGACTGATGCGATTCCATATGCCCTCACTGCGCCCCGTAACCCGAAAGTATAGCACAGGGCTTTTGATAGCCTGGTTAGATGCGGCGGAGCGTGACCACGAATGGTTTAATTTGGCGGCTGGATAAAGAAAACGTAAAGCGACAACGCCAAGCCTCCGCTTCGGCTTATTGGCGGTCGGACGTTGAAGTGTCAGGTGTTGAAGATGGACTAGAAGCGCGATTTTCGGCCAAAATCTTCCGCACATTGGCATAGAGCGCTTTCGCCTGTGAGAGCGAATCAATGCCCTTATCGAGTTGCGGATCGTTTTCGAGTTGGACTTTGTATCCGGCGTTTAGGCCGAATAAGGTAGTAAACACCTCGCGTTTGATTTCCCACTTCAACCAGGAAGCGTTTTGCTGAATCTCCGATGGCTCATAGGCGATGTGCTTCTGATCGAGATATTTCTGGAAAGCCGCGATTACGGTATCGTCCGGCTGGTAGTCCTTCGTGATTTGCGGTTTGCTGCCAAGATAGTACAGAACGAAATCGCCAACGCCTTCGGGGCTCGGATAAAAAACGCCGCGAGTGAGAAGCATCGTCTGGAAGGCCGTCGGTGTAGCTGCTGGGGCATTCACGTCCGGCGTGATGCCGCCACCGCCATAAACCGCGCGCCCGCTGTCGGTATGCTTCACTTCAGGAGACTTCGGCTCCTGCCGGTTATAGAGGTAATCGTACAAGGTGGAATTCGCATAATTGCGCTGGATCAGGCGGCCGCTTGGCGTGTAGTAACGCGCGGTGGTGAGCAGCAGAGCAGTGTCTTCACTGAGTTCATACTCGCGCTGCACCAACCCTTTGCCGAAAGTGGTTTCGCCCACAATCAGGCCGCGATCGTGATCCTGAATCGCTCCGGAAACAATTTCCGAAGCCGACGCCGTATCGCGATTCACAAGAACGACGAGCGGCACATCGATGCCTTGATTGCCTTTAAGCGCGTAGAAACGCTCTTCCGGCGAATTTCGTCCACGGTCGGAAACAACAAGCTCGTTTTTCTCGAGGAACATATCCGCCATGCCGACGGCTTGGTTGAGCAAGCCGCCTCCATTTTCGCGGAGGTCGATAATCAAGCCATCGAGCTTCGGATAATTCAGTTGCTTAAGTGCCTGAGCCAGATCGCTGTCCGTGGTCTGATCGTTGAAAGTGGAGACATGGATATAACCGACGCCGGGACGAATCGTTTCATAAAATTCCACACCTGGGCGCGGGATTTCGTCGCGCGTCAGGGTCATTGGGATCAAGTCCGTCCAACCTTGGCGCTTGACCATAATGTGGACGGTTGTGCCCTTCGCCCCTTTGAGTAGATCGGCCACCTGCCCCGTCGTCAACCCTGTGCAATCCTTGCCATCGATTTGCGCAATGATGTCGCCGGGTCGAACGCCTGCTTTTGCAGCCGGGGAGCCTTCAAATGGCGTTTGAACCATTGTCTGATTGCCGCGCTGCTGAATGTACATGCCCACGCCGTAGTAGCGGCCCTCCTGGCTCTCGCGAAACGCAGCGTATGCCTGAGGGTCAAGGAAATTTGAATGGGGATCTAGCGAATGCAGCATGCCGGGAATCGCGCCATCGTAAATCGATTTATCGGCGTCGACAGGGTCGGCATAATTCGCCTCGACCGTGGCCAGCACGGAAGTGAAGCTCTTAGCGGAATCTTGGACATCGTTAGACGTAGCCGCGGAAGTGGTGCGCGAAGGCCCGAGAAGGCCACCCAGCAGCGCTGAAACGCCGAGTACAGCGCAGAGGAGAATCAGACCGCGTTTGGAACTGGTTGGCTGGCTGGTGGGAGCCGGCCTAAATGGTTGATTGCCTGTCACTGATGGTCTTTGTGATTCCAAATTGCCCCCACGCTACGCCACCCGAAGAAGTATAACACGCTCGCGCCCAGTGCAATTGTCAGCGTACGAGAAGAGCAAAAGCAGCGGGAATCAGTAGCGCCACGTCGGCGAGAACCCGGAGTGCATGACCAGATAGACGCGTGCGGACGGAATTCAGTAGCAGGATCAGAAGCGCGGCGGTGCCTGCGGCGGCGATGGCGTTGCTATCGCTTCGTAGAAACCAGAGACCCGCAATGCCGAGTAGCGCCGTTCCCGCGGCGAATATAGGGATGCGTGACTTCGCCCAACCGATAAAACGCGATTGCACGCCAGCCGTCTCGCGAGCCTCGATTTCATCCTCCCAGCATTGAATCGTGACGCAATTCAGTACGCAAGCGAGTGCAAAGAGCAGCCATGAATACAGGCCATCCCAGGAAAACGGGTTGGGATGGGACCAGACCGGCAAAGCTGTTCCAGCGGCGAAAAGAGCGCCAACCACGACCTCTTTTGGAAATAAACGCGAAATGGCTGGACCGCCCGCATGAACACACAACATATAGAGGGCGACAATGGCGGCCAAAATGAGTCCCCCACGCACATCCGCAGCGTCTAGGCTTCGGTAGGCAAGCCGTGCGCAGATGAGGGCCCCGAGCACACCCAAACCAGAGACAGCGACGCGGTGTCGATAGCAAAATCGGTGGCGCTCTTTCAGGGTGTGCTTATTGATCGTAAGCCAGCCGTCGAGCAGGCGATCCGCCAGATAGATCACCCAGACGATTAGCGCGAGGACGGCGATCGTCTCCGCTGGAACTTCCATGCGGCTTTCGCGAGCGAACAGCAATGCCCACGCGGCCGCGACTGCCGGCGCATCCAGGCTGAGAATGTTCCACCAGAGCCACAACGGGACGGGTGATGAACGCGAGTCTACGGGAGGAGCTTTTCGTCCGGCGATGCTGTCCTGCGCAGCGCCCTCGACGAGTTCGGGGGCGCCGATCAGCAAATTACCGTCATTTTCGATGGAGCGGATGGAACCCAATGAACGAAACTCTAGCCCTTTTAGAAGAATCCGGGAGATGTTGCACGTCAATTATACCGTATCGCGCCGATTTGCGTGGCGACAGCCCGGCTCTGACTGGATTTGAGGCGTTTGACACGCTCTCGGTGCTCTTCTATCATTCAAAATGAATGCTCAGTCTCCCTCACCTAATCATAGTGTTTGTGGTCGCTTTGGTGGTCTTCGGCCCCGAAAAAATGCCGGAGCTTGCGCGCAATGTAGGCAAGTTCATGGCGGAATTTCGCAGAATGACGGGCGAATTTAAGAGCACGTTCGAGGGCCACATGCGCGAGTTGGAACGCGAAGCCGACGAGCGCCGCCGCCCCGCGCCGCCACCAACGCCTGCTCCGCCAGCTGAAAATTCGATTCGCGGTGATTCAACGGAAGCGTCGAATGGAGAGTCAACTCTGCCGGCATTGAAGCCTGCGGAAGGTATTGTTACTGCGGCGGATCCGAGAGTTGTTCAAGACCCTTCTCCGAATGAGCCAGCGAATGGCGCCAATGAGGTTTCGTCCGATACTTCGGCCTCCGCTGAGGAAGGCGGCGACACCCCCGAACCGGTAACCGATGGCCAACATTACCCCGACTAACGTCGAAACGCCCGACTCGGAAGACGCCGCGCAAGGGCGGATGTCGTTTTTCGAGCATCTGGCGGAACTGCGCAAGCGCATCATTAATTCGCTGATCGCGATTGCCCTGTGCGCGGGCGCCGGCGTGGCCATTTCGCAGAAAGTGATCAGGATCATCAACGCGCCGATGATCAAGGCGCTTGGCGAAAACGGCCTAAACCCCAGCCTCTACCTAAGCAGCCCCACAGAAGTAGTGGGATTGTGGATCAATATCGGCATCTACATTGGGATCGCGCTAGCGATGCCTTACGTGCTTTACCAAGTCTGGCTCTTCGTGGCGCCGGGCCTCTATAAACACGAACGCAAAGCAGTGACGTCATTCATCTTCTTCGGCACTTTCCTCTTCGCTTGTGGCGCCGCGTTCGCATATTTCATCATGCTTCCGCAGATGTTGGACTTTTTGGTGCATTTCACGAAGGAATTTTCAATCCAGCCTCTGATCGATGTGAATGAATACTATGACCTGATATTGATCGTGACCGTGGGCATCGGCGTGATCTTCGAGATGCCCATAATCGTATACATCCTTTCACTCTTCGGCTTGGTGACACCGAAGTTCCTCCTCAGGAATTTCCGCTACGCGATGCTGATTATCACCGTCGCCGCTGCGATCATCACGCCCACACCGGATGCGACCACAATGCTCGTCTTCATGATGCCGATGGTCGCGCTGTACTTCATCAGCGTACTTGTGTCGCATCTCGTGGTTAGAAAGAAACGGGCCAAAGAGACCGCTCCGGCTGCCCCAGCGACTTCTTAAACGCCGCTAAAAAGTTGAGTTTTTATGCTTCCGACGCCGTTGTTCCCGCATCCGATGTTCCTTTATGGAGGACACTCGCAATGAATCTGAACGACTACATCACCTTGGGACGTACCGGCCTGCGTGTAAGCCCATTGTGCCTGGGCACAATGACCTTCGGCACCGAATGGGGTTTTGGCGCTGAGGAAAACATTTCGCGCGACATGTTCAATCGCTACATCGATGCAGGCGGTAACTTCATCGATACAGCCGACGGCTACACGAAGGGCCACAGCGAGGAACTCGTCGGAAAGTTCATTAATGACAGGAACCTCCGCGATTTTGTCGTGCTGGCGACGAAATTCACCTTTAATTTTGGGACCGGTAACCCAAATGCCGGCGGCAACGGCCGAAAGAATATTTATCGTGCGCTGGAGGCTTCGTTGCGGCGGCTGAAGCAGGACTATATCGATTTGTATTACGTGCACGCGTGGGATGTGGTCACGCCGGTCGAGGAAGTGGTCGAAACGCTGAACACCCTGGTGTGCGAGGGCAAGATTCGATATTACGGGTTCTCCGATACGCCTGCGTGGTACGTCGCGCGTGCGCAAACGTTGGCCGAGCAGCAGGGAAAGGTCGGAATCGCGACACTACAACTCGAATATTCGCTTATCGAGCGCAACATCGAGCGTGAGCATATTCCTGCCGCGCAAGAGCTTGGCATCGGCGTCTGCCCATGGAGCCCACTCGGCAGCGGTTTCCTTGCCGGCAAGTACAAACGGGAAGGGCAGAACAGCGGCAAAGGCGATGGCCGCCTCACCGCGCCGGGGGCGATTCCGTTTTTCAATCGTTTCCAGGAGCGCAATTGGAAAATTCTGGACACGCTTATCGACGGTGCGAAGAAACTCGGCAAACCGCCAGCGCAGATCGCGCTGAACTGGGTGGCGACGCAGCCCGGTATCACATCCACGATTCTGGGTGCGCGTACGTCAGCGCAGCTTGAAGACAATCTCGCGGCGATCTCATTCGAGATTCCCGGGGAGTTGCGCAAGCAACTCGATGAAGCGAGCGCGATCGAGCCGGGGCATCCGTACGTTTTCTTCTCTGCGGCGATTCAGCCGCGCATCACTGGAGGCACGTCGATTCACCCGTGGCG
>DATNBB010000011.1:0-6069 GCA_035607335.1 Binatia bacterium
GTTGGTGTATCGGATGCGCGGCGACAGTCCTTCATCGGCGGCTATTTTCATGCAGAGGAATTGGCGCGTCGGGTCGGCATGGACGTCCGTGCGCGTGATCACGCGCAGCAGATAGGGCCGTGTTCCCACGACGATGCGGAAGACGAGCGCGGAGGTGAAGTTGCTTGCGCTCAGCATGCGGATTTCATCCGGTTCGGATACGCCGAATGTTTCGTTCAGGGCCCGGGCGACGGCGGATTTTTTGGATTCCGGGATCAAGAGTCCTCGTGGATTAGAGCGCTGCCTTATTTGGTCTGTGTCGCACCTACGGCGCTCTTTCTTTTGTTTACGTTACCCCGCCCTTCCGGGCGGGGCTAAGCTGTGCCGTGCCTAGGGCACTGGCTAGTTCTTGGCGGGCCGCTACCAAACCCGGCACAACCTGCGAGTGGCTGTGCCACAACGGCTGTGCCATGACTTCAGAGCTGGATGCGCGAAAAGAGCCAGGCACCAGCGCAGAGAAATGCGGCGGCGAGAAGGCTCAGGATCATCATGTCCAGCGTGAAGCTGAATTGCCAATTTCCGATCAGCATTCCGCGAAGTCCGTCAACGCCATAGGAAAGCGGATCTGCGTGCGTGATGTACGTGAGCGCGCGCGGCAAATTGCTCAAGGGATAAAGCGCGCCTGAGAGAAAGAAAATCGGCAGCACGAGGAAATTCATCACGAGCTGAAATCCCTGCATGTCATTGATCATCGAGCCGAGCGCCGTCCCGAAGGCTGAGAACACGATGGCAATCATCGCCACAAAAACGTAACCCACGGGAATCGCAAGCCAATACTGCGGCCGGAAGCCTGCGACAAGGCAGACGACCACGATGAGCGCACCCTGAATCATCGCGACTGTCGCGGCACCCAGCGTGCGGCCGATCATGATGTAAAGCCGCGGAACAGGAGCGACGAGCGTTTCCTTGAGAAATCCGAATTGCCGATCCCAAAGCATGGCGATACCAGAAAAGACGGAACTGAAAAGCACGGCCATCGCGACGATGCCCGGCGCCATGAATTGGAGATAGTTCCCCGCCCCGGCCCGCTTGAATACCGGGCTGAAGCCATAACCGAGAGCGAGGAGATAGAGCGCCGGCTGGCCCAACGAGACTACGATTTGCACGCGCGAACGAACGTAACGCTTCAACTCGCGCAACCAAAGAATGTAAATTGCAGCCATTCAGTTATCTCCTATTGCCGCTCCATGCGGCGGCGAATTGGCGCATGCGATCTTTCGAAGTAGCGGCTTCGTCACGAAGCGACGTGCCGGTGAGCGCGAGAAACGCGCCTTCGAGAGAATCGGTGCCGGTTTGTTGTTTAAGTTCCGCGGAAGTGCCCTGCGCGACGATTGCGCCGTGATCCATGATGGCGATGCGATGCGCGACGCGGTCGGCTTCGTCCATGTAATGCGTGGTGAGAAAGACCGTGGTGCGTTCGGACTGGTTGAGATTTTTCACGTGCGTCCAAAGCTGGTTCCGGCTTTGCGGATCGAGACCGAGCGTAGGCTCGTCAAGGAACAGGATTTTCGGCGTGTGCAGAAAACCGCGCGCGATTTCGAGGCGACGCTTCATTCCACCGGAAAACGTCTTCACGAAATCCTTGCGGCGCTCCCAGAGTTCGAACGTTTTCAGCAGATTCTCGATGCGTTCGGCGCGGACTTTGCGCGGCACGTGATAAAGAATGCCGTGGAGCTCCATGTTCTCGTAAGCCGTCTGCTCGGCGTCGAGGCTCGGGTCTTGAAACACAATACCGAAGCTTTGGCGAGCTTGTTTTTGATGCGTCCACGGGTCGAGGCCGTCGAGCGCAATGCTGCCGCTCGTTGGCCGAAGCAGCGTGGTGAGCATTTTGATCGTTGTGGTTTTGCCGGCGCCATTAGGGCCGAGAAAGGCAAAGATCTCGCCCTGGGCAACGTCAAAGGAGATGCTCTTTACGGCTTCAACTTTGTCAAACGTCTTTGCAAGGTTCTCAACGTGGATCAAGCGGACTCCTCCCCTTTGTTGAGTGTGTTGGTGTGGCTGCAATACTGAACGGTTTAGTTTAGTTTGTCAAGAGACAAAAGCAGAGAATTGGAAAGCACCCACAATTGCTGCATTCACAAGAACATAGGCTGGTGCGCGTAGGCGGCAATGGCATTTCGCGCACACGGCGAGCGGGAGGAGTAGAACGATGATATCTTCGGAGCCGACTGGTATATACTCCGCGAAATTTAGGCCATGGGATCCAAAATCTTATCTACTGGGAGGCTATCCCGATGACAAGCATTTCGGCCCTGCTTCTACAGAACGATGCTGCAAACGCGGCTCTTGGTGGTGGATTGGCCGCCATTGGCGGAATGATGTTGCTGTTCTGGCTTGCGATAGTGGTGGTGGCTATTGTCGGCATGTGGAAGGTATTTACGAAAGCCGGACAGCCAGGATGGGCGGTGCTTGTTCCCTTCTACAACATTTATGTGATGACGCAAATCGCAGGGCGGCCAGGATGGTGGCTGCTGCTGTTCTTCATTCCGTTCGTCAATATCGCGATCGCGATTGTGCTTGCCATCGACATCGCGAAGGCCTTTGGGCAGAGCGCCGTGTTCGGAGTTGTGCTGCTCTTTCTCCTGAGCATCGTCGGCTATCTGATCCTTGGCTTCGGGAATTACCAGTACCGGAAGCCTGTTCTCGCGGCTGCGGCCTAGCAAGAAACCCCGAGACTGGTTATCGCTTCGGAGCGGAAGCAAGCACCGGTTGTCCTTTGCGTCGATTCGCGAAGAGTGTGTGTGCTTCCGCTCGCCTCTGTTATTTTGGTCTGCATCCCCTCAGAGATACAAAGCCCTCATTTTCTTTCTGTGTGCTACTGACATCGCGAGTGCGCAACCACGCCGGCAAGATGCCGGCGTTACAAAATAAAGGCTCAAAAATAAAAGCTGCATTCGTGAACGCGGTCTGGTATATCTCCCCGACAAAATCGTTAGATGGGAGGAGTTTGCATGATGCCTCGTGGCCTAGCTTTTGATTCGCGGCGCAGAATTCGGGCGATTGCCGCGGCCTCGCTGTTTGCGATTGGCGCGCAGACGGCGTTTGCGAGGACGATTTTGTTTGTCGGCAACAGTTTCACGTTTGGCGACCTCTCGCCGGTGAAAAGATTTCACCCTGAGCGCGTGACCGATCTGAACAAACTTGGTTTTGGAGGCGTGCCCGCACTGTTCAAGACGTTTACAACGGAGGCGGGGCTCGATTACGACGTTTCGCTGGAGACTTCGCCGGGAAAATCGCTCTCGTGGCACTACGCGAATGAGCAGGCCCAACTGACGGGCAAATGGGACGTGGTGACGCTGCAAGGCTACAGCACGCTCGACGCGAAAAATCCAGGCGATCCGGCAGATCAGATCAAAGGCGCGCACGATTTGGCGAAGATGCTCGTCACCGAAAACCCGGACGCAAAAGTCTACCTGGTGAGCACGTGGTCGCGCGCGGATCAGACGTACAAGCCGACGGGACATTGGTATGGCAAATCGATTTATCAGATGGCCGAGGATCTGGCCGCGGCGAACGCAGAGGCCGTGAAGGGATTTCCCGACCTAATGGGCGTGATTCCCGTGGGATTCGCATGGAATCGCGCGATGAAGGAAGGCGTGGCGGATTCGAATCCGTTTGACGGCGTGGATTTCGGAAAAGTCGATTTGTGGACTTGGGATCAATATCACGGCAGCGCCGAGGGCTATTATCTCGAAGCGCTAGTGATTTTTGGGAAGATTACGGGAGTCGATCCGGTGTCGCTCGGCGCGAGAGAATCGGCGGCGAATGATTTGGGGATTTCGCCCGCGTTTGCCGTGGCGTTGCAGAAGATTGCGCATGAGGAGTTGGCGGCAGAGGGCGATTCGCTGCGGTGACACAGCGGCACAACTAGTGGCGGCGAAAATCCAGAGAGGTCCTGAGGCTCGCCGCATTCGCGGACGAGCCTCAGGATGATGCCAACTTTCTAAGCGACTCAATCAACCGCATTCACTTGAAAGTGGCCGCCTGCCATCGAAATTCACCAAGCCAAGAGTGGCTGCGCCACCTATGGTTTCGTCGGGATCGCGCCGGGCGCGAAAAGATCTGAAAGGTCCTGCACATTGGCGGCGTCGGCAAGATATGGTCCCACGTGGAAGATTTCCTGCCAGGTGCGCAGGTCTGACGAATGCGACATATTGACTTGGCTCGCATAAGGATGGCCGTTCACATTTGGATGCGCGAGGGGCGAGATAATGATTTCAGGAATCGTGTGCGCGAAATCGTCGGCGTTCTCGCCGTGAAAGTCGGGTTCGGTTTCGTCGCACCAGATGACGATCGCGCCGCCGTCTTGATACGCCTTTGAAGCCATGATCATCGGCACAACCAGGCTGAGAAAATCGTCGCCCTGGCGAACATTGGCCTGGTCTCCTGTAAAGCCTTTGTAACCGCCCGGCAAGCTCGTGTGCATATCGTTGTAGAGATCGGGCGTGATCCAGTTGTAGTCCGCGACAGTATTGTTTTTCAGATCGACAAAGAGTTGCTGCAGCGGCGCGTAGTGGCCGACGAGCGGATTTGTTACGGTCGTGATCGCGTCTCCGTTCGTATCCACGAAGAACGCCATTGGATTGTGTTTTGCGGCATAAGCGTAACGATCCGTACCGTTGTAAGCGTTCGTCGATCCCGGTGCAAAAGCGCCCTCGAAACTGTTGAGCGGCACCGTCCAGCGGTCTTTTGGCAGAGGGACATTGGTAAGCTGCCAGTCGGCATTTTGCGTTAGATCGATATCTTCCTGATACGACATCCACGTCTTGCCCGCCTTCATCAAGAGCGCGCACAAATGCTGGTTTGTATCCTGAACATTTTGGCCTTTTGGCGAGTACGGATCGTTATCGTTGAAGACGCCGAGGTTCGATCCGGCTTCGGCCCAGATGTAGTTCGGCTCGGAAGGATGCACGTGCGTGTTGTCGCCGTTCGCGGTGGCAAGCGCGTTGTGATAGGCAGCAGCGTAGGCGACCTGCTTGCTGATATCGACCTGTTTGCCGTCGATAGTGGCGGTGGCGGTGCCGTCGACAAGGCTGTTGATGAAGGGGGCGGCGGCATTCTTATAGATTTGGTGAAGGCGCGCTGTGGGGCCGTTATCAGGCTGCGTCCAATTGTGATTCTCGAGCGCGATCACGAAGACGGTCTTCACCTGTTGCGCCGCGGCAGACGCAGCGCCTGCGGCAATCAGCGCGGCGGACACAGCAATTGTGCGAACAGCTTTGGAGTATGACATTTCGGTCTCCCCAGATGCAGGGTCGTTGATATAAAGCACGATTGTAGCCGAATGATGGATAGTGGGGGCGAATGAAAAAGCAAAATACTGGAACGCAGAGCCGTTGAGACGTTGCGAAAACCCAGCGCCTGGCGAGTATTTCGTTTAGAAATCAGGCACGTGCGAATGGCTCCCGGCTTGAGGGCTTGAGCGCGATGTGGCACAGTCAAATCGTGCTCTCTCCCATCGTGATCGGCGTATATGTGTTTTTTCTTGGGCTGCTTATCGGCAGTTTTCTGAACGTTTGCATTCTGCGCATCCCCGAAGGCAAATCGATCGTGCTGCCTGCATCCGCGTGCCCGAAGTGTGGCGCGAAGATTCGTCCCTACGACAACATTCCGGTGATCAGCTATCTGCTGCTACGCGGGAAATGCCGCGGCTGCAAGACACGAATCTCGCCGATGTATCCGCTGGTGGAACTCCTCACGGCAATTCTCTTTTTCGGTTGCTATTGGGCCTTCGGGCTGACGATCGAAACAGCAAAATGGTGCGTGTTTTCGGCGATCATGATCGTGCTGGTGTTCACGGACTTGCGCGAACGGATTCTGCCCGACGTGGTGAATTTTTTCGGCTTTGGCGTCGGGTTGGTGTTCAGCCTTTTTCTCGCGCCTGAAGATGGTACGGCACGTTGGCTGGCGCATTCTGTGTTCCCTTCCCTTCACGCGACCTGGGCGATTTCTCTGCTCGACGCGCTCCTTGGCGCCGCGGCGGGTGGCGGCTTGCTCTGGCTCGTGATGGAGGCATATTTCCGGCTGCGG
>DATNBB010000022.1:0-10471 GCA_035607335.1 Binatia bacterium
GCAGCTCAACTACCCGGCACAAGGCGTCCCGATGATCTACGAGTCCGGTGGACGCGAATACCTCGTCGTCTGCGACGCGGGCATCGAAATAGGCCAAGGACGCGGAGCCACGCCGACGCAAGGCGCCTACGTGGCCTTCGCCCTGCCGCGCACCTCAAACTAAGCTGGCATTTTTGATAGAGGGACACCACTACGTCTGTAGTGGTGTCGCGTTTTGCCGACAAAAATGAGCCGAAAAGCGCCTGGTTTTTGCGCTTTTCTAATCGCAACTGCCAAGAATTAAAAATGAACGTAAGTGTATGAAAACAAAGGAAAGGCCCTGCTTCTAATCGCAATCAAAAAGGCATTTTGGAAAAGGTTAGCCTTTGCTTCCGCTGTGCGCTGTCTCCAGCGCTTTGATCACCGCCCGCGCCTTGTTCACCGATTCCTGGAACTCGGTTTCCGGCACCGAATCCGCGACGATGCCAGCGCCCGCCTGAACGTAAGCGCGTCCGTTCTTAGCCACAAGCGTGCGCAGCCCAATGCAGGAATCCAGATTGCCCGAAAAGTCCAAATAAAGAATCGCGCCCGCGTAGATGCCGCGCCGCGTGGGCTCAAGCTCATCGATGATCTGCATCGCGCGGACTTTTGGCGCGCCGGAGAGCGTCCCGGCAGGGAAGCAGGCCATCAGCGCATCAAAGCAGTCCACGCCTTCGCGCAATCGCCCGCGTAGCTCAGACACAATGTGCATCACGTGCGAAAAGCGCTCCACGAACATGAGGCGCTCCACTTTCACGCTGCCGTACTCGCAAACGCGCCCAAGATCGTTGCGGCCCAGATCGACGAGCATCACGTGTTCGGCGCGCTCCTTCGGGTCGGCAAGGAGGTTTGCCTCAAGCTCGGCATCTTCCTTTTCGTCGCGGCCACGCGGTCGCGTGCCGGCAAGCGGCTTATAGAATGCGTCTCGCCCCTGCACCTTCACGAGCATCTCCGGCGAGCTACCGGCGACCGAGACGTCGCCAATCTTCAGAAAATACAAATAGGGCGAAGGGTTGATCACCCGCAGCGCCCGATAGATTTCAAACGGATCGGCGGTTGTTTTAGCCGAGAAGCGCTGGCTGACAACAATCTGGAACCCATCACCGGCGCGGATGTACTCCTTCGCTTTCCGCACAGCGCCGGTGAACCGCGCCTTCGTCATGTTTGATTCAACCCGCAGGGGTCCGGTGCGCTTTACAGTAGGCTGCTTGGGCAGCGGGCCTTCGAGCTTCTGTCGAGTGCGGCGAATTTCTTCAACGGCCGCATCGTATTTCGAGCGTAGGCTGCCGGGTCCGCCTGTAAAGACATTGCGGATAATACAAATGCGATGCCGTACATGATCGAAAGCGACCAGGCCGAGATAGAACATCATCACGCAGTCATCCAGGTTAAGGTCGTCGCGGCCGCTTGCCGGGATATCTTCAACCAGCCGAACCATGTCGTACGCGCAGTAGCCGATTGCGCCTCCTGTAAGCGGAGGAAGCCCGGGAATACGAACGGGCTCGTACCGGCGTGTAAGACGCCGAAGCTGCTCGATCGGATCCTGATCTTCCTCAACGTGAGTGTCCTTGCCCTCCGATTCGAGCGCGCAATTGCGGCCCCGTGCGCGAAAGACTTCCGAAGGATTTGCGCCAACGAACGTGTACCGAGCGATATTTTCACCGCCCTCGACGCTCTCCAGCAGGAAAGAGTATTTCGCGCCGTGCGCGAGGCGCAAATATGCGCCCACAGGCGTCAGAAGATCCGCGGTGTACATATCGTAGATAGGGACGAGGTTGCCCTCTTGCGATAGTTTTTCAAATGTCTTGTAGTCAGGTCCGATCATTTCTTTTCTCGAAGTTTCTCCTCACGCAGAAGAGCACTTAGCACGGCGCGGCGCATTTGATCGACGGGCGCGCGCTGGCCCATCCAGATTTCCCACTGCGCTACGCCCTGCGCTACGAACATCTCGACGCCGGAAACCGTTTCGATGCCGCTGCGTTCAGCAAGCTGCAAGAGCTTCGTTTTTCGCGGACGATAAATCGTGTCAAATACCAGCCGGCAATTCAAATCCCGAGCCTCGAGCGGCGAGTCATTCTCGAAGGGATACATGCCCACTGGAGTGGCGTTCACGATCGCATCGAAGGATTCACGCTTGAGCCGGCTCCAGTCAATGAGCGAGCCATTGACGGCATTGGCGATTATGCGAGCTTTCTTTTGGCGGCGAGCACAGATGCAGACGTTGGCGCCGGCCTGCGCCAGCGCAAAGGCGACGGCGCGAGCCGCACCCCCTGCTCCCACGAGGAGCACGCGGCTGCCCCGCAAGCGAACGCGACTTTCAAGGGCATGTAGGACACCGACATAATCCGTATTGTACCCGTAAAGTTTGCCTCCGCCACGAACGACAACCGTATTTACCGCGCCAATTTGGCGTGCCAAAGGATCGCAAGCCGCCAGATGGCTTACGATCCGCTCTTTGTGCGGGATCGTAACGCTGAATCCTTTGATTCCCAGCGGCTCGATGGAATCGAGGAAGTCCGGTAAGCGCTCAACGAGAAAAGGCAAGTAGGTCGCGTCGATGCGTCGAGCCGCAAAACCTGCATTCTGTAAGTGCGGCGAAAGTGAATGGCCAATAGGATTGCCTATTACGGCGTAGAGCTGCGTTGCCCGCGTGATATTTTCCGCACGGTAGACCCTATGGATTTCGTACAGATCCACCTGCCCGGAGGCGGTGGAGTTTTCGACGGGAGCATAAGCGAAACCGTTTGGTTCGCGAAGCGAGAGCAGGCGTGCCGGTAGGGCGACCTCCCCCATGGGAATGACGATTGTGTTGCGACGCTTGCGGCCGAACTGGGCAAGCTTTCTGCACTGATGCAAAGAATCACAGCGGGCGGCAATCTTGATGGCATCTGGCTTATTGCGCTCCAAACGAGCGGCGACGGCTGCCAGGCTTGGGGGCATGCCTCTAAAGAAATGGGCGGAGGCCAATT
Source organism: Binatia bacterium (assembly GCA_035607335.1). Classification (GTDB taxonomy): domain Bacteria; phylum Acidobacteriota; class Terriglobia; order Acidiferrales; family UBA7541; genus Palsa-295. Next base: position 2,988 of record DATNBB010000022.1, read on the forward strand.
GACGCCCCTCGCCCAACAACACTTGCACAAGTTCGGGCGGACAGAGTGCCGACGTTTCGATTTCGAGGTCGTACCAGACACAGCCGGCCTTGATCGCGTCTGCCAGATGGATCAACTGCTGCCCGATAGAGCCCCGATAACGTCCGCCAGCCGAACGGCGACGGCAGGTGGCGAGCAGCGTCGCTTTTTTGTGGCGTACAGCCAGGTGGCTCAGGAAACGGCTGATCTCACGATCATCGGTGAGCCAATCGAGCCGCAATTCGATGGTCCGCGAGATCTTCTCCGCAATAGCGAGTTGGCGCAGCATGGATGCTGCGTCCTGTGCGGCCACAACCGCACAGATTTTATCTTGCCCTATCATGTGTGTTTGCAGTGGATTAGGCGGTATGCGCTCCGAGACAATCCACCCCGAAAACGTCAGGTCTTGCTTCTTACCACGTAGGTGCACGATATGTAAAGCCTGGCCGACCATTATCTTGACCCCCCCTGGGGCCGATGCTACGGTCGATGCATGGGGGGCGCGACTTCCGAAGCGCCTAGAATAAACAGGAGCGAAGCCATGCGTGGGAAGATTCTACTTGCCGGTCTAATTTTGGGGCTATCGGGGCTATCGGTGCAGGCGCAGGACGCCGCTCCATCATTCCCCAATGATGTCTATTGCTCCGGATTGGTGAGCACCGCCAGCGTGTCGACGCAAACGTTTGTCATCACGGGCGAGGAGTCAAACGCCCGATTGACGTATACGTTGGGTGATACGGTTTACATCAATAAAGGCTCGGATGAAGGTGCCAAGGTTGGCGACGAGTTCTCGCTGATTCGTGCCGAAAAGGACCCATCGCCGATCGAATGGACCAAATGGCAGGATGCCATCTTCAGGAAAATGGGGACGCTCTGGGTGGACCTGGGTCGCGCGAAAGTGGTTCAGGTGTTGCCTAAGAGCTCCATCGCAGTCATCGATCACATGTGCGATACCGTGCAGCGGGGCGATATTGCCGTTCCGTTTGCGGCGGAGCCTACTCCCACGTTGAAGCCGATGGGGGAGTTCCAGCGGTACGCGCCACCGGACGGCAAGTCTCTGGCGATGGTGATTGTCGGCAAGGGCTTCCGAAACGAACTTGGCAACAACGACGTCATGTACGTGAACCTCGGGAACTCTCAGGGTGTGCATGTCGGCCAATATTTCCGAATCTTCCGCTATACAGGTACCCAGCACGAAACGGTCTATCAGAGTCCGCGATATGCTTTTAACCAGCAATTCGGGAGCGGCGCGGGCTACGGCTTCGGTTCCGTTCCGTCGAAATACGATTGGACGACTACACCCCGCGAGGTGTTGGGCGAAGGAATCGTTTTGCGTACAGGACAGAACTCATCGACTGTGCTGATCACTTTTGCCACGCACGAGATTTATTCGGGCGATTACGTAGAACTCGAATAGTGTTTAGCGCGAAGATTGAGCAATTCGCAGTTCTCGCTCGCTGAAGACCTCGGCCGTGAAAGCCTGCACAATTGTCGCAGGATGTTTCCACGCGTCGCGCGCGAGTCCGGCCTTCTCGCACGTTGCCTCCAAAAAGCATATTCCATTCCAATGAAACTGCACGGCTACTTGCGGCAGCAAGACTCCTCTACGCATACCGTTGCTGATAAAAAGGCCGTGTTTTCCCGGTTCGATTTCCTCCGGTCTAATTTTCACTAGAGCTGACAAAATCGAAAGCTCGATATCTATCGCGGGCAGTTCTTCCGGCTGAACTCGTGGGAACCGCGGATCTTCCGAGGCAACTGCTTGCGCACAAACCGCTACAACCTCAATAAGGCTCGCGTCAGATGGCAAGCGGCCGATACAACCGCGCAGCCGGCCATTGCGTGTGATCGTGACAAATGCGCCGCCCGCGCGCCGTATCGACGCGATATCCGGCAAGGCGGGCGTATCGCTGTGTTCAACGGCTGCGATGAGGGCTTGGCGTGCGACTTCGAGAAGAGCTTTCTTCTCGCTCTCAGCGAGTGAGGACATCCTGCGTTTTTTCTTTGCGATCGACTAGCACAACAGTTTTGCGGCGGCGCTCATCGACGCGGAAGCGAATCTGGCCCCAAAATGCCACGAAGTAATGGAATGCGGAAGCGAGAGCGGTTATTACAACGAGCCACAGAAGGATTACGCCGAGCAAGCGCAGCGCAGGATGATTCGCGGTCATAATCACGGCGCAGCCCGCAATCACCTGCAGAAACATTTTCGTCTTGCCAAGAACGCCGGCCGGAATCACCAATCCTTCAACGGAAGCGATTTCACGCAAACCCTGAACCATAAATTCACGGCCGATGATCACGACGGCCATCCACGCAGGCATGAGGCCCATCTGGACGAGTGGAATAAATGTGGCCGCAATCAACAGCTTGTCTGCTATCGGATCGAGCAGGATTCCGAGCGTAGTTACTTCGCGGCGCTTGCGGGCAAAGTAGCCATCCGCCAGATCGGTCGCGGCGGCCAGCAGGAGAATCATTACGCCCCACGCCTCAAAATGTACAGGCCAGTTGGGCTGCTTGGTCAGCAGAACGACCACCATGAGGGGGACGAAGAAAATCCGCAGGATAGTGAGACTGTTCGGTAGATTTGGCAGAGTGATATTTCTGCTCATGATCCTGCTCACACAGAGCCGTGTTGTTCTGGGTTTCGGCGTGCGCTCAGCGATTTGACTATAGTCCCGCCTTGCAATTGAGTCAACGTTGCAATCGCTCCCGGTAGCTTACCGTAAATACCGATAATCCCGCAGCTTAGCACTGGCGTAAACGGCGCGTCAAAACGCCGCAAATTGCCTCAAATCTGTGCAAATCTCCCCCGAGCGGCCAGTGACTCCATATTGCAGCAATTTTGCAGCGCAGCCACATCTGTTTCGATCTAACTATAGCGTTTGCAGTATGTTACATGCAGACCACTGTTTTATTGGCCGGACACGCATTTTTCGCCGCAGGGGAAGAACGACATACTTAGTACCTTTATCCACAGAAATTCCACAGATTGGTTGCTATTCGATGAATGGCTCCAGGCGACGGTGAAGCAAGGATTGCGGCACTTCGGCCTCAAGCACCATATCATTGCCAGCCACTTCGGACCACAGCACCCGCCCAAAGCCGTGGACGAGCGAGAGGTGCCGACCATCTGACACGGGGATGCGGAGTCGCGACCGGACCACGGGGTCCACAGGCATATGCGCATCGATCTGCTGCAATAGTTCAGGCAGCCCATCTCGCGTAGCGGCGGACACGAGGATGCGAGGATGGCCATTGCCCGAGGATTCCTCAAATACCCTGCGCTCGCCTTCGGACAGACGGTCACATTTATTGAGCACGTGGAGCCGCGGCCGATCCTGCACGCGAAGTTCGCCCAAAACGCTCAAAACTTCGGCATCGTGTTCTGCGTGCTGCGGATCGGAAATATCCGTGACGTGAAGGATCAGCGCGGCTTCCTGCACCTCTTCGAGCGTTGCACGAAATGCCGCGATCAGATCCGGCGGCAGGTCGCGCAGAAATCCCACGGTGTCCGAAAGGAGAACGCGCCGGCGGGATGGCAGGCGAACGCCTCGTATTGTGGGGTCGAGCGTAGCAAACATTTGCGGAGATGTGAGAACGTCCGCAGAAGTGAGCGCATTAAAGAGCGTGGATTTGCCGGCGTTCGTGTAGCCAACCAGGGCAACTGTCGCCAGAGGGATGGCTTCGCGCGAGCGGCGGCGAGTGGTACGCTGACGACGCACAACTTCAATCGCGTCTTTGATTTTCCTCACGCGATCGCGAATGCGACGGCGGTCGGTTTCAAGTTTTTGTTCGCCAGGACCGCGAGTGCCGATGCCGCCACCCAGGCGCGAAAGCTCTTCGCCGCGTCCGGTGAGGCGAGGCAGCAGATAATTCAATTGTGCCAGTTCGACTTGCAATTGGCCTTCACGCGTGCGCGCATGCGCGGCGAAAATGTCCAGAATCAGTTGTGTCCGATCGATCACGCGGCAGTCCGTGCCTTTTTCCATGTTGCGCAGCTGGACTGGCGTAAGATTCCGGTCGACGATGATGAGCGGTGCCTTATGCACGCGTGCCTCGGTGCGGATTTCTTCCAGTTTTCCGCGGCCGACCAACGTGGCGGGATCGATCCTGTCGCGGACCTGTAGCATCGTCGACGCAACCTCAGCGCCGGCGCTGTGGGCGAGCTCTTCGAGTTCGGCCATGTTATCGCGCGCGACAATGCTGATTGCGCCCTTACCGCTTTTGGGCGCGTTTTTCAGGCTAACGCCGACGAGTAACACGCGCTCGCGGCGCTCCACAGGACGAGCATCTTTCATCGGGATATAGGTGGCACTTGCCGGAGAGGTGATGCAAAAAGAATCATCGGTAACACCAATTATACGCCCGATCCGCCCCTAGAGTCTCGGATTGCCTCAAAGCGGGCGGTTATCGTAGGCTGACGGGGTGATTTTGCGAGCCTTATACCGTTTAACAAGAACGATCACAGCCACGGTGTCGCGATCAATGACGCCGGAAATCTCCCATTAATGACTTTGTTTGAGCCAGACCAGCCGGCCCGGACGAGCGTTCTACGCTACCTCGGCTACGGCTTATCCATCGTTTTCCTCATCTGGGTCCTGCGCGATTTCCACGTGGTACGCGCGCTGCGAGACATGGCCAATGCTGACTGGCGTTGGGTCGTCGTAGGCATGGTGTGTGATGTGACCAGTTACGTGGCGCAATCCTGGAGGTGGAAGCTGCTGCTCAAGCCATTTGGCAAGGTGCGGATGACAAAGACAATCCGCGCCGTTTTCGCCGGGCTATTTGCGAATCTCGTGTTGCCGCTGCGGCCTGGCGAATTTCTTCGCGGTTATCTCCTTTCCGGTTCCGAAGATATCAAGCTTGGACGCACTCTCGGCTCGATCGGAGTCGAGCGGCTCGTCGACTTAGTGATCGCTACGGCTTCGCTCGGATTGGTGTCGCTGCTCGTTGATTTGCCGCCGCAGTTTCGGCGTGCGGCGGATATTTTGGGCATAGCCACACTGGCGCTGGTGATCGTTATTGTCGCGCTCATCTTCTATCTCGAATTTAAGATGGGCGCCGACGATCTGTCTGCTGAGCAGGAAGGTAAGGGCTTCAAAGCAAAAGCATTGGGAGCATTGTCTGCGCTGCACGCAATGGGAACGGCGCCGAGCTTCTATCCCGCGGTGCTTGTTTCGCTCCTTGTGCCGGGGTTTCAGATACTGGCGATGTGGGCGATGATGAAGTCCTACAGTCTGCACTTATCGTTTCTTGTCGCAGTTGTGGTTGTCCTGGTGATCAATCTGGGTATTTCACTGCCGAATGCACCCGCAAACGTTGGGTCGTATCAATTTTTTTGCGTGCTAGGTCTCAGCGTGTTTCAGGTCGATAAGACGACGGCCACCGGCTTTTCGATTTTCGTGTTCATTGCGCTCACGCTGCCGCTGCTATTCCTTGGAATGGCGGCTCTGGTGCGCAGCGGGCTCTCCTTGCGGACAATGCGCGAACGCGTCCAGCACCCTTCAGAGACAGCGCAGAGCGTGCACCAATCGAGGTAAATACGGCAGGCAGACTGTCGACAAATGTCGCGTTTGGCACCTCAAGAACGAGTATTGGGCCCGCTTTTTGCGCGTTTTGGCACCTCAATGCGGCTTAATTACTCCCTGGGACGATCCGGTGCAACTCGTGGCAATTCTGGTTTCAGGGACAATATGTTCGGTGGCTCGGAAAGGGCCGACAGATTTGCTCAGCGAGTGCTGGCCGAGAGAGAATGAGCCTCGGCCCCGACATGAGGAATGATCACCTCAAGGAGCGCGCCCGGACCCGCATTCATCAGTCTTAGCTCACCGCCAAATTCTTTTACGCGCTGACGCATTCCCCCGACTCCTACTCCCACGCTGCCTGGCTTGAATGTCGCTATGTCGTCGGGAATTCCTCTTCCGTCATCGCGCACGGAGACCGCGACAAATCCCTCGCCGCTTTTAAGCGTGACGCAAGCATTTTTGGCGCCCGAGTGACGGAAGACGTTGGTGAGCGCCTCCTGAATAATGCGATAGACGGCATTTTCAATCGCTGAGGGCAATCGAGGAAACTCCGCTGGTTCCAGTTCGAGCGACGTTTCGATGCCACTGCGCCTTGTGAGGCCCTGCACATACCAGCGAACGGCCGATTCCAGGCCGAGCTCATCGAGAAGGGGTGGATGCAGCAAATGAGAGATGCTGCGAATTTGTTGCAAGGCCGCTTCGATTGCCTTGCTCGCCTCGCCGGCGCGAGCATCGGGTGAATGGAGACTATCGACGAGAACCTTCACCAGAGTCAGTTCCTGGCCCAAGCCGTCATGCAACTCACGGGCGATGCGACGGCGTTCGTCATCCTGCGCGGCAATCATTCGTGCGGAAACGCGCTGCATATCTGCATTGAGCATCTCGAGCTTGCGCGTCTTACGGTAAAGATCAGCGAAGACTCTTACCTTTGCGCGGAGGAGTTCGGGGATGACGGGAATGAACAGGTAGTCTACCGCCCCATGTTCGTAGCCCTTGAGGCGGTCCGTATCGGTAATATTTGCGCCGGAAATGAAGATGATGGCGGTGTTTTGAAAGCGCGGGTGGTCGCGAATGCTGTCCGCCAGATCGAAGCCGTCGAGCCCCGGCATGTTGACGTCCGTCAAGACCACGGCTATTTCATTGCGCAAGAGATAATCGAGGGCTTCGTTTGCGGAACCGGCGCGAATCAGATTTTCGCCTAGGTCTGCGAGCATCGCCTCGTAAGTAAGGAGCCTGCTGGGCTGATCATCGACCATCAATACGTTAATCTTGTCGGCTGCCATCCAAAGGGCGAGGGTACACGCTTTTACGTAGACACAGAATACAATGCTTCCTGTATTACCGAATGAGAACAGCCCTCGCGTGTACCTTCCAGCTCGACCTTGAACCGGCAGAATTCCTCCCGTGGCTTCTTTGCGGTGCCCCCTGCTATCGGATTTGCACGGCCTGCGTCCCATTCCCATCGGCATGTGCATCGAACTTCGGTCCCTCAACAGGTGTAATCTAGGCTGGAGATAATTTCGGGGAGGCGATGATGAACATTGGTGGGCGACTGAGGATATCTGTACCCGTTGCAATGCTCTTGCTGGCTCTAGTGGTTTGGGCTCGGCCGAATCAGCAGGCGACGTCTCCGAAAACGGGTCCATCCGCCGCCCAGAATGGCACTGCGAAGCAGAACCCTCAGCACGCTACCACTCAAGCGGCCACGCCCGCCGGAAAGGCCCAACCCGGTGAAAGCGTTTTGCGCGCCACGCTCAAGAACGGTCTTCGCGTCGTGATCATTCCAGACAATCTCGCCCCTGTTGCCACCACCGTCGTCAATTATCTCGTCGGTTCCAATGAAGCGCCTGCAGGCTTTCCGGGAATGGCCCACGCCGAAGAGCACATGATGTTCCGCGGCACTCCGGATCTCTCGGCGGATCAGTTGGCAAAAATTTC
>DATNBB010000041.1:0-5755 GCA_035607335.1 Binatia bacterium
GGGCACTACTGGTGCAGGCTGCTGCTGGTTGGATGCGTTTACGTTTGTGCTAGATGGCAGCGGTTGCTCGTCAGAGCGATAGACGCGCGCGTTCGTGTCCGTTCCCGACGCAATTGTTTGCATATTTGCATCGGTGATCGATGGGAAGCGGACGATGTGCGGCGTGAGGACGATAAGAACTTCGTTGTCCTGCACCTGATTGCTGTTGTCCGCAAACATATACTTCAAAAGTGGAAGCTGCGACACACCCGGATATCCGTTCAGGTTTTTAGTTTCTGTGCGCGTGATTAAGCCGCCCAGGACGCTCGAATATCCGTCCTGCAAACGAACGGTGTGATCGACTTCGTTGTTCGCTATGATCGGCTGATTGATGCCGCCGATATTTTGGCTTCCCGCCAATGACGAAATGTCGATGGTCTGAGCGAGAGTGACGCTGCCGTCCGGGTGAATGCGCGGAGTGACGACGATCTTCACGCCCACATCCTGATACGTGAACTGTGTGTTGACCAGAGGGCTCACCGATGTGGTGCTCACTCCAACACCGGCCTGAAAGCTGCCCGTTGCGATGGGAATTTTTTCACCGACGGTTAGCGTCGCCTTGTCGCCGTCCGTGATGCGCATCTCCGGATCCTGAATGATGCGCGTCTGGTTATCGGTGAGCACCGCATTTACCGTGGCGCCGGGCAGCGTCAATTCATAGTCCGCCGTCGAAAGGTTCTTCAACTGATTGAGCGCGATACCCGCGGCATTGGCGGTACTGCCGTTGGTTCCGGATCCCGATCCGGATGATGCGCTGGTGCAGTTCGATCCGTTGTTTGAAGATTGTACGGCGCACGTGGGGTTAAAGACGAGGGATGCGCTCTGTCCACCCAAAATACCCAAATCGCGAAGGCGATCGCGGTTCGCCGTCAACACCTGCACATGAATCAGGACTTCCGGCTTGGCCTTGTCCGCATCGTCGATAATTTTTCCGGCCAACGCAATCTTGTCCGGCGTGTCGCGGATCACAATCGCATTCTGCGAAGCAATAGGTTGCACGCGGCGCAAATCCAGTAGCTGCCGCAGGCTGGTGACGATTTCTGTCAGGTCCTGCGCAGTGTCCGTATTGGCTAAGTAGAATGTCTTCACGACCTCAGGCTCAAGGTCGCGGCGCTTTTGCGGATTGTCCGGCGCAACAAAAATTACCGTGTCCGTGAGCGGTTGCCAGAAATCGCCGCTTTCCATATCCACGGCATCGAGCGCCTGTTCCAGCGTCACTCCCGCCAAGTCAACGGAGATCCGGCGCGACGTCAGCGTCGGGTCGAATTCAACTGTAAGCCCCGCTAGCGAAGCAATCGTCTGATAAATCATCCGGCTGTCTTCGGTCGCCTTGATGCTGATGGGTGCGCGAGAAAGAGGCTTCAGCTCGGGGGGCGCTTCGAGGAAGCCTTCCTGATTCGTGTTCTCTTTCGCCGGCGCGGGCGGCGCGTTTTTCGCGCTGATCGCCGCCACCGTCTTCTTCATGCCCTGATTCGCGGCCTCATTGGAGGGGTCCACGTTCTGCGCGCGCTGGAATTCCGAAAGCGCCGTTTGCAAGTCGCCGCCCTGAAAGGCCTTTTCGCCCTGCTCTACGTGATACTGCGCGTCCACCATGCGCATGTGTAGAGCACGCAGCTTATATTCGGCATTCGTGGGCTGGTCGCGAAGAGCCTGGTCGTAATGAACGAGAGCCGTATCGTAGTCGTCGATAGCCTCGGCTTTGCGGCCGGCCTCAAAATTGTTATCGGAATTCTTCGGGCATCCGGCCAAAACGATGGCGGCAAACGCGAGCGTAAAAGCGCATGTTATACGACGCAATACATACCTCCACGCAATTTTTTCGAGGGCTTCGAGGAGTCTAGCATTCGAGTTCAGATGCCACAACAAATCCAGGTGTTGCCGCACACTGGAAGTTATCACGGCCATGAGCCCTTTTAGTTACTGGGGCATGAACGCCCTAGCCGTCTCTCTTTTCTCCATACTCTGTCGTCTTTCAACCCGCCCACATTTATGAGATAACTTGACCCTTGTTCCGTTTGCTCAGCAGCGACCAATGGCTCAGGTAAGGACATGACGACTAACATCACGCAAGCCGCCGTAAAGCGCATCCAGCTTTCGCTGAAGGCTGAACAATTCACCGAATCCGTGATCCGCGAAATGACGCGGCTCGCCTTCAAGCACGGTGCCGTGAACCTTTCGCAAGGCTATCCCGATTTCTCCGCACCCGCAGAGATCAAGCAGGCCGCGCGCGAAGCCATCGACGCGGACATCAACCAATACGCAATCACGTGGGGCGCAAAACGCTTCCGCGACGCCATCGCCGCGAAATTCCAGCGTACGCAAGGGGTGTCTCTTGACCCGGAGCGCGAAATCACCGTGTGCTGCGGTTCCACCGAAGCGATGATTTCGTCCATGCTCGCCATCATCAATCCCGGTGACGAAGTCGTCGTCTTCGAGCCGTTCTACGAGAACTATGGCCCGGACGCGATTCTCTCCGGCGCGTCTCCAAAATACGTAAAGCTTAAGCCGCCGCACTGGACATTCGATCCGGACGACCTTGCCGCCGCATTTAGCGCGAACACGAAAGCAATCATCCTCAATTCGCCTAACAATCCCACGGGTAAAGTCTTCGACCGCCCCGAACTCGAACAAATTCGCGACCTCTGTGTTCGCTGGAACGTCTTCGCGATCACGGACGAAATCTACGAGCATATGCTTTACGACGGCGCCGAGCACATCTCCATCGCCGCCATCGAAGGCATGCGCGACCGTACAATCACGATCAACGCGCTCTCGAAGACGTACTGCGTTACCGGCTGGCGTGTGGGCTGGGCAATTGCCGCGCCCGAAGTGACCGCTTCCATCCGCAAGGTGCACGATTTCCTCACCGTGGGTGCCGCAGCGCCGCTCCAGGAAGCGGGCGCGCGCGCGATGGAATTTCCCGCAAGCTATTACGAAAAGCTCGCGCGCGATTATGCTGTTCGCCGCGAACGCCTGCTGGGAATTTTGACCGATGCCGGATTCCGCTGCTTCAAACCGCGCGGCGCGTACTACATCATGACGGACATCTCCGCCTTCGGCTTTCCGAACGATTTCGCGTTCGCCAAGTATCTCGTCGAAGAAATCGGCGTCGCGGCCGTGCCGGGCTCCAGCTTCTTCCGCGATCCCGCCGACGGCAAATCCATCCTGCGCTTTACTTTCTGCAAAAAAGAGGAAACCCTCGCCGCCGCCGCAGCCAAACTCGCAAAGCTCCGAAAAGGCTGAGGCGACTTCCCCGCAACCCGCCGAAAATAGGCGGCAGATCATCTCTATTCGATAGTAAAATTAGCTTTCCAGCCGAAGCGTAATGCCAACCGCCTCCACAATCGCGAATCGTCCCCGGCCGAGCCGTCGACCGTCGCCGGTAAAGCTCATCGCCATGGACATTGACGGCACGCTGCTCGATAGCCAATCCCGCCTCTCTCCGGAAAACATCGCCGCCATCGCCGAAGCCGCCGCCGCGGGAATCCAAATCGTAATCGTCACCGGCCGCCGCTTTCATTCCGCGCGCTGGACAGTCGATGCCCTGCCCTGCGACTTCAACGTGATCGCCACCAACGGCGCACTCGTAAAGTCGAAAGACGGCGTCACAGTGCAGCGCCATCTGCTTCCAGCGCACATCGCCCGCCGCGTGCTCGACGCCACCGAGGAATTTCGCGCCTGCGCGGGCATGATCTTCGACCGCGTGCGCGAACGCCAGGTCATCTTCGAAAAAATCGATTGGAACGGTGCCTACGTCGGCCCCTATCTCAGCCGCCATCGGGATTTTGTCGCGGAAGTTGCGCCGCTCACCGATGCCCTCGACGAGGATCCTCTTGAAGTGATGTTTCTCGGCGAATGCGACCGCATCGCCCGCGCCATGAAAATACTCGAGGGTCTGCCCGGCGCGAACGAATACACTCTCGCGCAAACGGTCTACGCCCACCGCAATCTCTCGATGCTTGACGTTCTTCGCCGCGGCGTGAACAAAGGATCGGCGCTGGAAGCGTGGGCTGCGCATCAGGAAATCGCGCGCGAAGAGATCATGGCCCTCGGCGACAATTGGAATGACCGGGAGATGCTGGAATTCGCCGGTTTGCCGGTCATAATGGGTAATTGCGTGCCCGAATTGCACGATTTAGGGTGCCACGTGACGCTTTCGAATGACGAAAACGGCGTCGCCCACGCCATCCGCAAATACGCGCTCAACGGCAACGCCCGATGAAGCAACTCCGATTGGCATTACTCGTGGCCTTAGCGGCGGGATGCATCGCACCGATCGCCCGCGCCGATTATGCCGTCCTCCGCTCCGGCGCCAAAATTCACATTACGGGCTACCAAGAGTCCAACGGCCGCGTAACTCTCAATTTCAACGGCGGCTCAGCCGAAATCGCCGCCAGCGACCTCGTCGCGGTTGAACCGGAAGAGCAGTTCCAGGCGCTACCAGCTCCTGCGGCGACGTCAAACGAGCCATACGCAGCCCTGATCCACGCCGCCGCAACGAAAACCGGCCTTGACGAAAATCTGATTCGCAAAGTGATCGCGCAGGAATCGAACTTTAATCCCCGCGCCGTTTCACCGAAAAATGCCGAAGGCTTGATGCAACTGCTGCCCGAAACAGCCGCGCGCTACTCAGTCGCCAACATCTTCGATCCGAAGCAAAACATCGAAGCCGGCGCGCAATACCTCAAAGATTTGCTCTCGCGCTATCGCGGCAACGTAAAACTCGCGCTCGCCGCATACAACGCTGGCCCGGACGTCGTCGACCGCTACGCCGGCATTCCGCCCTATCCCGAGACGCAGAAATACGTCTCGCGTATCACAGCAAGCATCGCCAAAGACACCGCGAAAAATTAAGCTCTCAGCCCAACTAAATTCAAACGATTGCCGATCACCCGAAGGATTTTATTGAGTAGGGGTGGATGGATTGTTGTTCGAAGAACCGCCTGGCGAGTTCGCGTCGCCGGGAGTATTGGAATTGCCGTTTGCGCCAGAGGCTGGACTTGGAGAACCGCCTGGCGCTGCCGGCCCCGGAGCGCCTCCCCCGATTGGCGCAATCGGCAAGCCCAATCCTGGAATGCCGCCCGCTGGTGCTCCCGTCGCGCCGCCAAGCCCTTGCTGAACCGCCCGCGCCTGCTCTTCAATCGGGTTCCAGATAAATTCCCACTCGTTGTATTTCGTTCCGCCTTTGTAAACGCGCACCGAAGTCCTGTCTACAGTGCTCCCCACTCCAATCAATTGTCCGCCAAAGACGGGCCCGCTCACCGGTCCCGTTGGTGCAGGTCCCATTGTGGTCGTGCCGGTCACAGGCTGCCCTAACGGACCCAGTGTCGACCCGCCTCTTCCAGTCACCGTGGTCGAATTCCCGCCCATTGAAGGCAGCGAGAAGCCACCGCTTGTAGAATTAGTCGAATTGGAGTTGGTCGTCGTGCCGGATGTATTGGAAGACGCGCTGGAAGACCCTAGGCCCATCAGTCCGTTCGAATTACCAGTTTCATTCGATTGCTGCGTGCCCGGCACCTGCCCGCCGTTCATATCCATCAAAGCCATCTGCTGCAGCGAACCATATTTCACGCTACCGATGATCGCGCCCGAAGCATTCGTGTAAATAAAGCGCCATGCCCCGTCCTGATTGTTCATCGGGTCTTTCATCACTTCCGAACGCAAAAAGTGCATACCGGGCACGCCCGTCACGAGATCGTCCTGCGACGTCGGGAAA
>DATNBB010000066.1:0-15295 GCA_035607335.1 Binatia bacterium
CGCATCCCGGGGCCCGCATTATTGTTTTATCTCACGCCTTTCGGCCGGTATGTCTCGGCGCCGGCGCGCTTTTATGTTGTCGCCGTGCTGTGTTTCGCTTGCCTGGCGGCGATTGGACTAGCGCAGCTGCAAAATAAAATATCTTCTGTAATAGTTCGGCGCGCGCTTGTCGCCAGTGTTTCCGTTCTACTGGCGATTGATTTGCTTACGGTGCCATTTCCGGCCGCGACGTCGGCAGCCAGCCAGCACTATGGCGGTTTCGCGATAGCGACAGAGGGTTGCCAGATGCCGCCAGAAGTAAACGGCTCAACTGTGGTGACAATACCGGAACTGGAATGGCCGTACCCGGTGCGGGCGATGTGGATGCAAATTCGAGATGGCGGCGGCTACGCTCTTACCGATGGCTACGTCTCCTATGGGCCGGACTCGATATGGAATGAGTATTGGCGCGTTCCAATCCTGCGGTCGCTACGCTCGGTTCAAGAAGGGCAGCCGGTTCCTCTCGATATTTCAACGGTCCGCGCCAGCATGCCGGGGGCGATCCGGGGACTGAATCTTGGCGCTTTCGTTGTGTTCGACTTTGCGCAACGTGAAGCCACGGTGAATTATTTGAGCCAGGTTCTTCACCAGTCAGGAGACCGCCAGGCGACCTGCACCGTTTTCGACCTCCGTCAGAAAAGCGGTGCGTTTCCCAGCGCATTGCACGTGCGCCTCTACTGAGGCTATCGATCAAACCGATTTGTAAGGCTTTTTCTTAAGGATAAGCTGAGCGCGATCTCAATGTGTCCGCGTATTCGCTATGGGTGTGCGAAATGATGTGATCAGGAGGCAGCAAGTTTGCAGGAGGAAACATGAACTGGGATCAACTACAAGGCAAATGGAAACAGTCAAAAGGCAAGTTCCGCGAAAAGTGGGGCAAGCTGACTGACGACGATTTGGATGTGATCGCCGGAAACCGTGATCAGCTCGTGGGCAGGATCCAGGAGCGTTATGGCATTGCCAAGGAAGCTGCTCAACAACAGGCAGACGCTTTCGTCGAGACCATGCGCGATGAAGACACAGCGAACGTGGCCGCGGCCGAACGGATGAGACACGAAAGACACGTTAGCCACTAACTGGTCCAACAGAACGGGCAACGTCGCACAGCCGGCGTTGCCCTTTTTTGTGCTTCTTTGAAGACATAGGGAGGCTTCAACATGAAGACCGCGCTTCTGGCAGGAATCGTTTTGATAGTGATTGGGATTGTGTCGCTGGCTTACCAGGGCTTCACATACCACACGCAAAAGAAGGTGGCTGACATCGGGCCGATCCATGCGACGAAAACCGAAAGCCATACCGTGCCCCTGCCGCCGGTGCTTGGGGGCTTGGCGTTGATCGGGGGAGTTGTGCTGGTGGCGGTTGGAGCGAAGCAGTAGACAATTCGGAAAAACGTTTTTGACCGAACCCGGCGCCTTTGCGCGCCGGGCTCGATCGTGATGCCTACCGCTGCTGCCTCTGTTGAGCGTCCTTGCAATGACGCTCGTGCTCCCGCAACTCGCTTTGTGAGTTGAAGCTCTTACCACATACGCAGCGATTCTGTTGCTCTGCCATAACAAAGATCCTTTCTACAGATAACTTTCAGCAGGCTGAGTATGCTCGTGCGACAGGTTCAGTGTGGGGATGAGACGCGTACATCTCAATCCGTGAAGTTGTGTAAGATCGCTTGGGACATGAGATGCAAAGCGCGGGCTGACTGAGCGAGAGTTTGAAGGGAGGAGAGCGCGAAGAGGGTGTGAAGCTACACCCTCCTCGCGCTGGAAGGAGGACTACGCGGACTTTAGGTGAGGGGAGGCCTGATCAAGGGTGGTGTCAAGCTGCTGCGCGGAACTCGGTGTCTGGGAAGCCGTTCCCGTGACGATACTGTGAGCCGTTGCGCCGCTGCCGTACAACGTGGCATTCGCGTCATTATCGGGACGCAGGGAAGCTCCACTGAGCGATACGCCTGCGAAAAGGCCGCGGGCGCGTGAGTACGTTAAGATCTCGGCATTCATCTGGGCGTCGGTAGCCGCCTCCGCATTGCGGCCCGTAGGACCGGCAGCGACACTTACACCGGCGCCAAGTTTGACTTTGCTATCCAGCAGGCTGCGCATGCCGTGGTCGTTCATTACAAGCAGCACGAAGTCAGTAGCTTGGCCGCCGATCTGGAAGCCTACGCTTCCTTCCTCGAGTTGGTACATCGCAGGTGCGCCCCATTTTCCGCTGAAGTCCGGGCCGGTCCGGCACACCATCGTGCCTCGGCCGTAGCTGGCGCCGACCACAAAAGCTCCCTTCACTACATTCGGAAGAACGATGACACAGCGCGCCTTATCGAGCAGATTGCCCGGAATGCCGTCGGGCATGTTCAGAATTTCTTTCATTACGTTTGCGGAATCCTGCAGACGGTCATTGATCTTCGCTTTGTCCTCTTTGTCTGCGGCCTTTACTGCGGTAATCGTGCCAGCCAACATCGCGGCACATGCCAGCAGTCCCAGTGCTCTCTTGAACATTTGGTACCTCCAGAAAGCCCCGGCCGCCGAGGCGGCCGGGTACCTTTCGTACAGAACGTCCTCACGCTCGTCTAACGAGACCACCCAACAGAGTGAGCAAGAACAGAACCAGGAATACGAAGAACAGAAGCTTCGCGATACCCGCCGCCGCAACAGCGATCCCTGCAAAGCCGAAAATCGCGGCGATCACGGCGATCACGAAAAATGCCAACGCCCAACGAAGCATGTCGTCCTCCTTGCTTGCGCCCGCCGCGGCCGACTTACACGCCGCGATTGACACTTCTTGTTTACGCAAACTGCGACTAAGCCTCAATACAGACTCCCTCGTATTTCGGCGCGGCCTGAAACCGCATTTTCGGCTAACGGCAAACGTTTCCTTCACTTGCAAAAAAAAGCGATTCCGGCGCGTACGGTCAGGGGTATGCCGTACATCACACCTTTCGGCGCCTATACAGCAAGCCGCCGATTTGCTTACGTGCGCTTTTCTCCTAGGCTTCTAGCACCAGCAAGGGGATCCACGTGAGCAGACTCGAACGCAGGGGCGGTGGGGCTTTTGAAGGGAAAAAAGGCGTGAGCCCGCGGAGGCGCCATTCGCATTCGGTATTTGAAGACGCCTCATGCAGCATGGCCTCACACCACCGGTGCGCGAGCGTGACTTCGGCTTGCTCCTGCGATTCAGTTCTCGAAACTGAAAGCTCACGCCACGAATGTGCGTGCGGGCACACCCATGTCCACCCGGCGTGGTCCGGAGTACGCGAAATAGAAGCGACTATTGAGGTGGTTCCGCAAGGAGTTCTTTAGTCAACCAAGCATTTCCCCACAGAAAGGCCATGGTTCCGAGCTTCGCAGTCTTATAGCAGCTAAGAAAGACAAATCACACCAGCCAATTCGACACTGAGGAGAACCACGCATGAAACGTTTTCTGCCACTTTTAGTTCTAGTTTTGATCGCCGCACCTGGAGTTTTCGCGCAAGGCACCTATGCGGAGAGTACTCCCGGCGACCATGGCTCTGTCGGCGTTTTCGGGAATTTCTTCCGTCTCAACGACGGCAGACTTAATTTCTTCGGTATCGGCGCGCGCGCGGCGGTAAACATCACGCCGTACATTCCCTTTGAAGTCGAATCGGCCTACGACTTCCGGCAGGGATATGCGACGACGACAAATAATGGCACAGGCGGAGGAACCATAACTAATTCGAACGTGCGAGTTCTTCATTTTATGGTTGGTCCGAAATTTCAAACTAATCGAGGCCCCGTCCGACTATTCCTAACGGCGAAGGGCGGCTTCGACGATTTCATGTTCAGCAACGCGCCCGCCACCTTTGGTACCGTCGGTAACGTATTCGGGCACCTGCGGGCAAGTAACCTTGATGCAACCTTCTACCCCGGCGTAGGCGCCGAAGCCTTTTGGGGACCAATCGGCTTGCGCGTAGATGTCGGTGACGAAATTTATTTTACAAACGGACCGCATAACAACCTGCGCATTGCAATCGGCCCGACGCTCCGGTTCTAGATTCGGCAGCCTGATTGTTTCAACCACTCGCCCCTGCTTCAAGGAGAATCGGGGGCGAGTTTTTTTGTGCGGTGGCCAGCCGTGGAGATCCCACACGCTCATATTTCACACAGCTCTCACGACGGGATCGCGTGAAGCAGATCAGGGCCAAGCGGCCGAGCTGAGCTTGGCTGGGCCGGTTCTTCTTATCGCGTCTTGCTTTGGATTCAATTGCACGACTGCAATTGACAGCTGCCATTGAAAGACTGCGTTTGTAGCAACATAGCGCCTCGTCTTTCGGTTTCTTTGCGCAGCTTCTATGCGCGGCTTCATTGGCTCAAGGTCGTGGCGTACGCGTACCGCACGGTAAATGAATAACGAATACCATGAGAAGGAGTCCTCAGCGGCAAAGCACGGAGTGATTTGAGAAGGGAAGTGAGCGAGAAAAAAAACGGGGCGCCGCATTCTTGAATGCGAGCGCCCCGCGAGAGGAGAAGCAGCAGTTAGATTTGGTGCTTAAGAAACGCGAACGCTGACGGCGATGTTCTTGCCGCCCTCGGAGCGATAGGTCACGTCGGCATTAGCGCCAACCGCGAGCTTGCCCGAAACGGTCGTGTTGTCGTTAATTTCAAAGGTCATGCTCTGGCCCGACTGAGCCGACTGGCTGCTCTGGAACTGCTGGCCGGCCGGTGAAGACGACGGGCTGGAGCTGGTCGAGAGCGTGAAGGTCTTTCCGGACACGGACGTGATCTTGCCGGAGACCGACTGAAGTTCGCCCTGTTGGCCTGCTGCGCTGGAACCCATACCGGCGCCAGTGCTAGGAGAGGTACTGGGTGAGGTCTGTGAAGGTGAATTAGCGTCTGGCGTGGCCTGTGCCGAAGCGTTTGGGAGAGCAACGGTGGCCCCAGTCAACAGCGCCGCCGAGAAAATCGTCAATGCAAGCTTTTGAGTTCGATTCATTGTTTCTGAAACCTCCGAAGGATTTTCAAACCACGCCGCATACTGATGCAAATTACGTGCCTATTTCGCAAATGCTTTCCCGTATGAGGCGAAGGCGTGTGATTGCAACAAAACCGAACACGAAACTTTTGCGAACCTACAGGGTTCCCGCATTTTGCCGTTGCAAATATTTCCCGGTGTGCGAAGAAAACTACAGAGACGCGGCATGCCTGCCATACAGGTTTCAGTGTAGTGATATCGTGGCAATAGTTCCGGTTATAATCAGCACAATTGAGTTGTAGGCGTATGTAGGGCTTTGGTACAGCGTGTGCACCATTTTAGGACGCGACAGTGATCGTTGCTCCTCGTAGCGCAACGACGGCGCGCCGAAGGTCAACTAAAATAGGCCAGGAAGTGTAGTTTCGGAGGAGAGCATGAAATCTCTGCGAATCCTGATTGCAGACGACCACGATCTGATGCGTCGCGGACTGCGAACTCTACTGGAGTCTCATCCGGGATGGACTGTCTGCGCGGAAGCAAGCACGGGCCGCGAAGCTGTGGCGAAAGCCGAGGAGTTGCGGCCTGACATCGTGATAATGGACATCACTATGCCTGAATTGAACGGGGTGGAAGCCGCGCGCCGTATCTTAAAGGCGTCGCCAAGCACTGAGATCTTGATCCTCTCGGTTCACCATTCCGACCAACTCATTCGGGAAATCTTGGCGGCCGGCGTTCGAGGCTACATCGTGAAATCCGACTCGGACCGCGACCTCGTAGTGGCGGTCGAAGCGCTGTCGAATCACAAGCCATTCTTCACGCCGCGCGCTACTGAGTTGATGTTGAATGGGCTCGAGCAGCGGGGCGTGGCAACAGGCGGCCTGCCGCAGAATCTCAGCGATCGCTTGACCTCGCGCGAACGCGAAATCGTTCAACTCCTTTCGGAAGGAAAAAGTAGCAAGGAAGTTGCTTCTGACCTCAGCATCAGCGTCAAAACGGCCGAGACCCACCGGGCCAACATCATGCGAAAACTTGAGATTCATTCTGTCAGTGAGCTGGTTCGCTATGCTGTACGCAACCAAATTATCGAACCGTAATCGATTTGAGCTTCAGAGAATGTCATAAGCGCTTCGAGCGTTGTTCTCTACCTGTTTGTCGGCTACCCTACAAAGTGTCCACGACGCGAGTAAACAATTTACAGCGATGACTGTATTCCAGCGACTGTCCACCGTAATGATAATCGTGAATGCGGAAGCAATTGTCCGCAACACAGAGAGAAGAAGTGGAGATGTCGTGTGCCTTGAGAGAAAACGAGGCGCGAGGGCTGGGACGGTGCTCCCTTCTTCTCTTTGAAATTCCCACCTGACTTTATTCCTTCCGATTCGAAGCCGCACGTTTTCCTGTTTTTTAGTCACATCCGTGATACCAATGATGCTATTCGCCTCGCTCAGGGAAGCGGTTTCGTGCGGCTCGCAATGCTTGCGAATGAGGGCTCCGAACGGATACTGTAGGAATATCGCTAAAGATGTTTGTTTTCGGGCTGCGTTCGGCATTTCGCCAGTGCAGCGAACATAAAAATGGGAAACACGCGATGATAGAGACGAGCAATCCAGCCGAGCGCGAGAGCTTGCTGAAATCGGCGCGTCGCGTTGTGATCAAATTGGGCACGAACACCGTCGCCGGATCCCAGGGCGAGCTTTCCAATGAGCGCGTACGGCCAATCGCAAAATCCATAGCCGAGTTGATGCGCGAAGGCCGTCAAGCCGTTCTTGTGTCTTCGGGTGCTGTGGGGCTCGGGCGTGGCTGGCTGGGGCTTCATCCTTCTCGACTGGGCGATCTCGTGACGAAACAGGCTTGCGCGGCCGTCGGGCAGAGCCTCTTGATGAACGCCTACAAAGATATGTTTTCGGAGTGGGACATTAAGGTTGCACAGGTGCTACTCACGGAAGACGACTTCACGAACTGGCGCCGTTATTCCAATCTGCGGCAGACGATGGAGAAGCTGCTCGGCTTCGGTGTTTTGCCGATCGTGAACGAGAACGATACCGTTTCGACGGCTGAGCTCGAATCGACGACGCCTTCGGGCCCCCGGACGCCTGTTTTCAGCGATAACGATCGGCTGGCCGCGCTGGTGATGAGCGGCATGGAAGCGGACGCGCTCGTTCTGATGACCAACGTGGATGGCCTCTTGCGAACGATCGGAAGCGACGGGGGCAGCGCGCACAATGTGATTCCTCTCGTTGAGCAGATTACGCCGGAACTGAAGCGTTTGGCCGCAGGCCCGTCCGAAAATGGCCGCGGCGGGATGCGGACGAAACTCGAGGCCGCCGAAATTGCGATGAATTGCGGAGGAATCGCAGTTATTGCAAATGGGCAGAGGCCGCACGTTTTAGATCGCATTTTTGCAGGGGAAAAAATCGGCACAGCATTTTTGCCTTCGACGCGCATGCGAGGAAAGCGCCGCTGGATCGCGTATGCCGCGGGCGTGCGCGGCCGCGTCGTTGTCGATGCGGGCGCGTATCGCGCGATTACGGAGCGAAAAGCGAGCTTATTGGCGTCAGGAATTGTGCGCGTCGAGAGCCACTTCGCGCCGATGGACGTGGTGAGCATTCTCGATGCGGAAGGGCGGGAATTTGCACGCGGCATCGCGAAGTGCGCGAGCGAAGACGCCGAACAGGCGGCTCGCCGGAAGAAGTCTGCCGGTGCGTCCGCATCGCCCGTGCTCGTGACGCGGGACAATATTGTATTATTGCAGCGACCATAGGTCGAACGCACACCTCGGTACGCGACTAAATACATGAGTCAAACCGCTCCATTGCAGACGGAAACCTCGGTTGCCGGAATTGCCAGGCGCGCACGGGAAGCCTCGCGTTTGCTCGCACGCCTTTCCGGAGATTGTCGGAATGCGGTCTTGATTGCGGCGGCGAAGT
This sequence comes from Binatia bacterium, assembly GCA_035607335.1. GTDB lineage: Bacteria > Acidobacteriota > Terriglobia > Acidiferrales > UBA7541 > Palsa-295. The sequence continues at coordinate 7,884 of DATNBB010000066.1, forward strand.
CGATTGAGTCGTCTCTTGCGCAGATTCTCGAAGCGAATGCCATCGACTGCCGCGCCGCTGAACTCGATGTTGCGTCGGGGAAAATGTCTTCGGCGATGTTGAAGCGGCTGAGGGTGACGGAACACGGCGTAGCGGAAATGGCGATGCGCGTGCGCGAGGTGGCGACGCTGCCCGATCCTCTTGGGCGCACGCTGATGTCGACCGAATTGGATGAGAATCTTACTTTGTTTCGTGAGTCGTGCCCTTTGGGAGTAATTGGCGTCATTTTCGAGTCGCGGCCTGAGGTGGTGCCGCAACTCGCTTCGCTCGCGCTGAAATCGGGCAATGCGCTCATCCTGAAGGGCGGCACTGAGGCGGCACATACGAACGAGGTTTTGGTCGCGGTCTGGCGCGCGGCGCTGGAGAAATTCGCTGAAGTTCCGGCGGATTCGGTACAACTGCTGCAAACGCGGGCCGATGTTCTGGAACTTCTCGCGCTGGATCGCGATGTCGATCTGATCATTCCTCGCGGTTCGTACGAGCTTGTGCGCTTCATTATGGAGCACAGCCGCATTCCCGTTCTTGGGCATGGCGAGGGAATTTGCCACGTTTACGTGGATCGCAGCGCAGATATCGATAAGGCAATCGAGATTGCCTATGACGCCAAAGTGCAATATCCCGCCGTGTGCAATGCGGCGGAGACGCTGTTAGTTCACGAAGATATCGCCGGAAAATTTCTACCGTTGGCGGTGGCGCGCTTGAAGGAGGCCGACGTGGAGATTCACGCGGATGCTAAGGCGCAATCGCTTTTGCCTGGCGAAAATACCGTGCGGGCGACGGACGCGGATTGGTCCACCGAATATAGCGACCTGATTCTCTCGGTAAAAGTGGTGCCTGACATCAACGATGCGATCGAACATATCAATCGATACGGGTCGCGGCACACGGATACGATCGTAACGGAAGATGATGCAGCAGCTGCGAAGTTCATGAACGAGGTGGACAGCGCGGGAGTTTTCCAGAACGCATCGACGCGATTTGCCGATGGGTTCCGTTATGGCTTTGGGGCAGAAGTGGGTATCAGTAATAGCAAGCTACACGCGCGCGGCCCAATGGGCCTCGAAGGTCTTACGACGTATAAATACAAACTGTACGGCAACGGCCATACCGTTGCGCCTTACGCCAAGGGCGAGAGGAACTTTAAACATCGGCGATTAAGCTGATCTCCTGGTTTTCGCAAGAAGCACCTAGTGGAGGCTTTTTCCCAGCGCCTGTGGGCGTGGGACGAGCGCCATTGTGATCGCGGACAAGACGAGGAAAGCCGACATCGCGAGGAAACTGGCTTTTGAGCTGCCTGTGTATCCCTGTAACAATCCTACGAAGTAAGATCCTCCGAATGCGCCGAGAGCGCCGCAGCTATTGATGAATGCGATCGATTGACCTGCCACATTTGCCGGTAGTAGATCCGAGATCAACGCGAAATAGGGACCGTAAGGCGCATACATCGCGGCGCCGGCGACAATCAGAAACACATAAGGAATCGCGAAGCCCCTGTTGGCCGTCGCATAAGAAAGAAAAAAGGCTACGCCGGAGAGCATCAGGAACGGCCACACAAACCGGCGCCGCTGCAGGCTGCGATCTGCAACGTGAGAAATCACGATCATGGCTATGGCGGCCGCAAGGTATGGCGCAGCGCTTAAGAGACCCGTCATACCCATGCCTTCGGCTGAACCTCTGCGAATGATCGTCGGAAGCCAGAGAACAAAACCGTACAAGCCCAGGCTCCAAAGGAAGTACGTAATACTCAGCATCACGACGGTCGGCGTCCGCAGGGCTTTCATGAAATTCGGAATCTGCGGAATGGCGGACTGTTCGCGAGCGAGTTCCGCTTCGAGTGCGTCTCGATCGGCGGGATTCAGCCATCTGGCGCGCGAAGGACGATCATCCACCAGAGCGAGCCATCCAAACGCCCAGACGATGGAAGGAATGCCTTCGAGTACAAAGGCGTGTTGCCAGCCGACCGCATTAATCAGATATCCGGTGATGGCGGACATCCACAGCAGCGTGACAGGATTGCCCAGGATGCAGAGGGCGTTGGCTCGCGACCGCTCGGCCTTTGTGAACCAACTGGCGAGCAGGATGATCATCGTCGGGAGAATGATGCTTTCCGCCACGCCCAGAAGGAGGCGATCAACCATCAGGAGGGCGAAGTTGCGGATTACGCCAGTGAGACCCGCGAAGATGCCCCAGGCGATTAGAGACCAAAATATAAGTCGTTTCGAGCTGGTCCGCTGTGCGTACGCAGTGCCTGGAACTTGAAAAATAAAATAACCGAGGAAGAACGCGCCGGCAAGCAAGGCAGAGCGAGCCTGCGTGATATGGAGGGTTTCGGCCAAGCCGGCCGCCGCGCCGAGCGCGTAATTCGCGCGTTCAAGGTACGCGATACTGTACGTTACCAGGACAGCCGGGAGGATTTGTGTCCATCGCCGGCGGAGTCCCGCTCCGAGTTTTTCCAAATCACCCTCGCGGAAAGCCGACGCAGTATTCACTATCGAGCGGAAATTGGGAAGCTCGAATATATCTTTTCGTGTGAGGCGAGAAGATAATCGTTGGGAAGTTTTGATTATCCCAACAGTTCTGAATCGTGGCGCCGAAAGATGTCGCGCATCGCCGCGGGACTACGGTCTGTGGTGGGGTGGATTTCCCGGATGAGCTGATGAATATTGGACGTCATGATGAGCAGGTACCGCAACACGCCCGTGCCTGCGTTCCAATATGTGTGTGACGTCCCCCGTGGAATGAAAACAGCGCTCCCGGTCCGGGCTTCGACTTTGTTGTCACCGACCTGAACACCGAGCACGCCTTCGAGCACATACCAGGCTTCATCGTCGTGATGATGCACGTGCAGAGGCGCGATCGGCCGCGCTGCGTTTGTGACGCCTGCATCCTGCCATTCCGCGATGATGAAGCCGTCGTTCTGCGAGCCAATCGTCTTTCCGAGGAGAGCTGGAGCTGATATCGGCGATGCCATCGAGACGTCCTTTTGTGAGTTTGATCGATGTTTATTGGTCAGCATAGCTAAGACCGTGCGACAGAGACAACAACAGTCAGAAGCTACCGGTCTTGCCCGTTGGAACAACCTCCAAGAGAGTGATCAGCGAAATAGTAGGAGTTCGAGAGAGCGCGTTAGCCATTTCTCATATTCTGACGGGTCCCACTGCCGTTCGGCGACAAGCAACCGGTAGTTATCGGGTCCGGTCAAGGACCAAAGGACGTCCAGCGTCTGCTGCTTGCTGAGGCCTTCGCGCAAGACGCCGGCCTTCGCCCAAGCCTCGATGACAGGGGCTTGCCCACGCAGACGCCTCTGCTCGCCTTCCTTCCAGAGGTCCACCAGATCAGCTTCACTGCTACCGGCTCCGCGCACCACGTCGATTAGATCCGACGCCTGTTCGTAAAAGCGCCGAGTAAACGAGATGAACAGGTGCAGTTGCCTGCGCGGGTTATTTGCCGCGGCGCGAAGGGCTTGCTTGAGGCCGTCGACATCAGCCTCCGCATCAACCGCGTCGAGTAGGGCGAAAAGGAGACGGCGCTTCGATCCGTAGATAGAGTAGAAGGTAGGCGCCGAAACATTTGCCTCCCGCGCAATCGCTTCAATCGAAGTTACTCCGTACCCTTGCTGTGCAAACAATCGACGGGCACTGGCTGCAATACGCAAACGCGTCGCGGCCGCAGCGGCGCGCCGTTTGGTCGAGTCATAGTTGCGTTTTCTGGTTTGTCTCATGAGAATAATCAATTATAGTATTACTATATCTAATTCGGGAGGATTTAAACCTGCGAATGCTTTCTTCAGTGACGCTCTGGATATTCGTGATTGGGAGCGGATTCATTCTCGGGGCGGGCATCTATGAAGCGGTGGCGGTGGTGCCTTTTTGGGCTAACGGTGCGCCGCAGTCGCTTATGGCAGACAACCCGCTTCTTCGTGTGCCGATCCGTGCCGGAGAGGCATTCTGGTCCGTCGTAACACCTGGCTTGGCGATTATAGCGCTCGCGGCACTGCTCACCAGCTTCGGCACGCCGCATCTTCACATGGTCTGGCGTCTTGCCGGCACGGGACTATTCTTGCTCACGGCTATCATGACGCTTACATATTTTAGACCGTCCGTCATTCAGATGGTGGTGCACCACGGCGCCGGCCACACGGATCAGGAGCTTGTGGCGGGCGCAAAGCAGTGGGTCGCGCTGAATTGGTTTCGCATTGGGGCGGTCGCAGCGTCGCTTGCGATGGGCGTGCGGGCGTTGCTTTTGCCGATTTAAGCATGCATTCGGAAAGCAACACAACGGAAGGCAACGCAAACAAAATAGACTCACAACCAGGAGTGGCTGTGCCACATTGAAGCGATTCCGGCAGTTCTTGGATGGGTGCAGAGCGAATGCTGTGTCACGCTTCGTGAAACTTGCAAGGTGGGATAAAATATTTGTGAATGTCATCCCAGAATGGTTCTTCTCAGAATTTTGTACATCTGCATGTGCACACGGACTACTCCCTTCTTGACGGCGCCTGCGAGATTAACGAGCTGACGCAGGAAGCGGCGCGGCAGAAGATGCCGGCGGTGGCCGTGACGGATCACGGTAACCTCTTTGCCGCCGCGAATTTCTACAAAGCGGCGACAACTCACGGCGTAAAGCCGATCATCGGGTGCGAGGTTTACGTTGCGCCGGACAGCCACAAGAATCGCGGCGCGGACGCGGAGCGTTCGAATCATCTTGTGCTGCTCTGCGAGAACGATGAGGGCTATCGCAATTTAATCAAGCTGGTTTCGACGGGATTCCTCGAAGGGTTTTATTACAAGCCGCGGATCGATCACGATCTGCTTTCAAAACACAGCAGGGGACTGATTGCGCTTTCGGCGTGCCTGCGCGGGGAAGTGGCGGATGCGCTGCTTGCGGATAAATACGATCAGGCGCGCACGAACGCCTACCGGTTGCGCGATATCTTCGGCAAAGGCAATTTCTTCCTCGAAGTGCAGGATCAGGGGCTCGAACAAGACATCCGGGTGAACCGCGATCTCGTTCGCCTGTCGAAAGAATCGGGGATTCCGCTCGTTGCGACAAACGACTGCCATTACTTGACGCGTTCGGATTCGCATGCACAAGAAGTGCTGATGTGCATCCAAACCGGCAAGACGATGAGCGAGCCGCAACGGATGAAGTTCGCGACGGATCAGTTTTATTTCAAGACCGCCGAAGAAATGGCGCAGGTTTTCCGCGAACTGCCGGAAGCGCTGGAACGGACAATGGCGATTGCCGCGCGTTGCAATGTGAAGATCCAGCGCGTGGCGAATCCATTTCCGGAATTTAAGGTGCCCGAAGGCGAAGATGCGGACTCGTATTTCGAACGCGTGGCGCGCGAGGGATTCGCGGCGCGCGTACCTACGTTGGAGAGGCTGCAAAAAGAAGGATTGCTGCGGCATTCGCTGGCGGAATATGAAGCGCGGCTCTCGCGCGAGATCGAAATCATCAAGAAGATGAAGTTTGCGGGATATTTCCTGATCGTCTGGGATTTCATCCATTACGCGAAATCGCAGGGCGTACCGGTGGGGCCGGGGCGCGGTTCGGCGGCAGGAAGCCTTGTGAGTTATGCGCTGCAGATTACGGACGTGGATCCGCTGCAATACGATTTACTTTTCGAACGCTTCCTGAATCCCGAGCGCATTTCGATGCCGGATATCGATATCGATTTTTGCATGCGGCGGCGCGGCGAAGTGATCGAATACGTGCGCGGGAAATACGGCACGGATAGTGTGGCGCAAATCATTACGTTTGGAACGATGGCGGCGAAGGCGGTGTTGAAGGATGCGGGCCGCGCACTCGACATGCCGTATGGCGACGTGGACAAGATCGCCAAGATGGTGCCGGCGACGCTGAATATCGAGCTGGAGCAGGCATTGAAGGAGGCACCGCAGCTCGAAGAACTCCGGAAATCCGATCCGAAAGTGAAGGAGCTTGTAGAAGTAGCGTTGCGGCTGGAGGGATTGGCGCGGCATGCCTCGACGCACGCGGCGGGCGTGGTGATTTCGCCGCAGCCGCTAACGGAAATCGTTCCGCTGTATAAGTCAAACAAAGACGAAGTCACGACGCAGTACGACATGAACGCGCTCGAGCGAATCGGGCTGCTCAAGATGGATTTTCTTGGGCTGACGACGTTGACGGTGCTCGACGATGCCGTGCGGATGATCCAGCAGAATCGCGGCGTGAAGGTCGATTTGGAGTCGTTGCCGCTGGACGATAAAGCCACCTATGACCTGTTCTCGCGCGCGGAAGTGACGGGGATCTTCCAGTTTGAATCGCACGGCATGCGCGACATTTTGAGACAGTATCAGCCGTCGCGGCTGGAGGATTTGACGGCGCTGAACGCGCTGTATCGTCCGGGTCCGATTCAGGGCGGGATGATCCCGGACTTCATCGCGCGGAAGCACGGCAAGAAAGAAGTGAAGTACGACTTGCCGGAGTTGAAGGAAATTTTGTCCGAGACGTGGGGCGTGATTCTGTATCAGGAACAGGTAATGCAGATCGCGAACCGGCTTGCCGGGTTCTCGCTGGGCGATGCGGATATTTTGCGTCGTGCGATGGGAAAGAAAAAGCCGGAAGAGATGGCGGCGCAGCGGGAGAAGTTCATGGCAGGGTGCGCTGCGCACAAAGTGCCGCAGAAGAAGGCCGAAAAGATTTTCGATCTGATGGAAGAGTTCGCGGGATACGGATTCAACAAGTCGCATTCATGCGCGTATGCCTACCTGGCGTATCAGACGGCATGGCTGAAGACGCATTATCCGGTCGAGTTCATGGCGGCGATGTTGACGGCCGAAACCGGCAACACCGACAAGGTGGTGAAGTACATTAACGAGGCGCGCGGGATGGGAATTACCGTGCTGCCGCCGAACGTGAATTCGAGCGATATGAATTTTACGCCGACCGGCAGCGATATTCGGTTCGGATTGGCGGCGATCAAGAATGTGGGCGAGAACACGGTGAAGGGAATTCTCGCGGCGCGGGAATTGCTCGGGAAATTCAAGAGCTTTTATGAATTTGTTGAGTCCGTGGATTCGCGATTGATGAACAAGCGCGTGCTGGAGAGCCTGGTACGCGCGGGCGCGCTGGACGGGCTTGGCGCGCATCGGGCGCAGATGTTCGCGGCGATTGATCGCTCGATGGAGCGGGCGCAGAAATTGCAGCGCGCGAAAGAGAGCGGCCAACACGGACTGTTTGGAGGGGCGGCTGCGGCTATTGCTCCGCCCCCGGAGATTTTGCCGGATGCGGAGGAGTGGCCTGAGCATGAGTTGCTCGCGTCCGAATACGCGACTCTTGGGTTTTACATTTCGGGGCATCCGCTGGATAAATACGCGGGGCGCTTGGCCGATTTGAAGGCAGTCGATATC
>DATNBB010000104.1:0-12103 GCA_035607335.1 Binatia bacterium
CTGCCCATGAATCCGACGAGGCACACGAGACGGCGCGGACGAGGTTCTGGCGTCATAAGGATCGCGAAGTCAACTGCAGAGGCGATGCAGTTAATTGCGCTTCAGGATGTTGATTGTACCATTGAACGAAGTGACTTCGACGCGGGCACGGCCGGCGTTGAGCGCGCCCACCAGACTATTGCCAATGCGCGGCAAAAAGCCATGATGAGAAGGCTCAAGCTTCGCTTCGTTGTTGACTTTGCCCTTGAGCGAGGTGGCGCTTAGGTCGAAAGAGTCAGCCGGCGAAAAACGAACCTCGACAACGCCGCTGTAGTCTTTGAGGCGATAGCTGCCGTTGGGAAGATATTGACCGTTGAAAACAATGTTGCCCGTGGAAGTCTGGGCAAGGACATCCGAACTGCGCACATCTTCGAGGCGGATATTGCCGCTGATCGAGCGCACTTCAATGCGTCCGCCGCAGCGCAGGCACTGAAAGGAACCGTTCACGGTGGAGACGGTCGTATAGCCGGCGGTATCGGCCATGCCGACGCCAGCAGCGATTGTTTCGACATTCATATCGCCGAGCACGTTGGCGACATTGACCGCGCCAGAATCGTCGTGAATCTGCAAGTCCGCGTCTTCGGGCACATTCACCTGGTAATCGGCGCGCATATCATCGGGAGAGGCGGTGTCCGAGATTGCGTGTGTGGTGATATCGACGCGATTATTGGCCTGATCGGCTTCGACCTCGATGGCGTCGCTGGTCTGGTCGGACATGACCATCACTTCTTGCTTGGTCCACGCTTTGATGGTGATGATGCCATTGGGATTGTGAATAGTGACGATCGGATGGGCGTCGACCTTGAAATGCTTTTCGATGTGCCGCGCCCAGACGGGCGCCGCCGTCAATGCGAGCAGGCCGGGAACGAGAATTACGGCCCTACTCTTTGAAAAATGGGAGGAAACTCTGGTTGTGCTCATCGCCCTTCTCCGCGCTCGCTGATCTGAGCGAGCAAATCCGCTTTCTGCTGATAAGCGTTGTACAGGTAGTCGCGAGCGATTTCGCTTTCGGGTGTTTCCTGCACGCTTTTTTCACATAAAGCGATGTCGTTGTCAACAATCGAGAGGTTCTTGCGCAGATCGGCAGTAACGTCCGGGCTGAAGCTGACGAGAGACGACATGGCCGTTTGTTCCGCGATTTCCAACTGGGAGTTCAATTCGGCGCTGGTCCTTTGCGTTCTTTCGCGCCAGCGATCCTGGCCGTTGCGCATGTGTACAGGGCCGCTCAGGACGAAACCCGCTATGACGAGAGCGCCCACGTACGCCGCGGCAAACGCCGGGCGCGGAACAAACGAAAAGATGGAATCGAACCAGCCGATGCGGTGCGGAAGTTGAAGCGCAGTCCCATTGCGGATCAGGCCTTCCTCTTCAAGTTGGGCGCGAATCGCAGTCCAGATGTGCGAAGAAGGATCAGGATCAGCCTCGGGCAGCGTAACCGCCGCGAGGCGGATGGTGCCGAGATCTTCGGCCAGCCCTCGGCAGTTAGCGCAGGTGCGGGAGTGATCACGCGCCCCCGGAACTTCCTGTCCTTCGATCCATTCATCGATGTGATTCAAGAAATCGGTGCAATTCATCGTACTCATGGCCGTTAATCCTCGCTGCCAGAGCTGGTGCCAGCAGCTTTGCGTTCCTCGCGGGCTTTCTCGCGAACGGCCTCGTGAAGCAATCCACGAAGCCTCATGCGAGCCTTGTGAAGTTGCGATTTCGAGTTTCCGATCGAACAGCCCATGATTTCCGCAATCTCGTTGTGCTCGTAACCCTGAACATCGTGCAGGACGAACACTGCCTTGTAGCCCGGCGGGAGCTGATCCACGGCACGCTGCAGGTTCACGCGATCAATCGAACCGCTGAGCCGTATATCCGGACCGCCAAAATCACGCCGCGGACTACCCGATTCCTCGTCCGGCTCGGTCACCTGCTCAAGCGAAGTCTCCGTGCCGGATTTACGCCGAAGCTTCATTAACACAACATTGACCGCAAGCCTGTGCAGCCAAGTCGAGAAAGCCGATTCGCCGCGGAACGTGGCAATCTTGCGGAAGAGCTGCAGGAACGCCTCCTGCGTAAGATCTTCCGCTTCGGCGGTATTGCTTACCATCCGCAGACAGAGGGAGTAGACACGTCTGTTGTGCAATTGGTACAGGCGTTCGAAGGCTCCTGCATCCCCTTGCTGCGCAAGCCGGATGGCTTCTGCCTCCGGCATTTCCCCAGATTCCGCTCGTCTCGCTCGGGCCACGCTACCCGTCGGGGCGCACCCTCCTACTGCGATGCTTACCCCGCCTCAGAAGTTGCACTCGGCGTTCCTGCGAATCACTCCCCAGCTTTCAGGGCGGCAGGCGTCGAGCCTTCTATGTCAATTTGAAATCGGCCTTAGCCAAGCAGGCACATCTCTTATTTTGGCTGGAATACGACAACAGGTCCAGTGGTGTCGCCAAGGTACGACAGACAGCGCAATTCTATAGCGGTTTTCAACATGGCAGATGCAGGCTACGCAGAAGCGCCGGAAAACCAGGCTTGTGTCCTAACCGCCGCAGTCGCCAGCGGCACGCCCATATCGAGCGCAAACGCTCCGAGATTCTGAGCCGGAAGCACCCGCAAAAACGACTTCAGAAGGACTTCGTTTTCGCGGAGGCACGTATTCAGATCGTAGTGGATGCAGTCGAGCGCTTTCCAGGATTCCGCCCAGTGCATGGGCGAGCCACTGGAAATGGTCAGAGTAGCTTTATGAAACTCCAGGTTCAGCCGGCGAAGAGTCTCCGAGAGGATCCGGATCTTGTTATGGAAGCGTGAGCGGTCGCCGAAGAGGACCCGATGGAGAATACTGTTCCAGGAAGCCGCGTGCTGGCCAATGTCGCCACGAAAGAAGTCGATGTTCAGCGGATGAACAGACGGAAAACTGTGCAGGTGCCGGGAATGACGTTCCACGACGTCGCAAAACGATACGAGCAACGAAGAGACGCGCTCGAAGAGCTCGGCTGTTACGGTTACCTGCTGACGCGCGCAGACGAGTTCTCCACGGGCCTTCAACGAGAGAGAGTCGTCTAGCGAGACGCTCATCATTGCGTATACGGATTCCCAACTGGCTACGAGAAGGTCAAAAGTCTGGCTCTTATCCCCTGGCAGAGCGGAAATCCAATCATCCGAGACACTACGCCGCGTAGAAGAGCCCCAAGCACCCATTCGGTATCCCACGGTGCCTCCCGAGAGGCGGCTAGTATATAACAAATGGGGTTTTGCGGCGGGGTTTCTTGACCGTCCGGGGAGCCCACCGTATACTTCAGCCGGTTCGCGGCGTGCACCCCGGTTTTACCGTAACATTGGCCGGATCAGCCCCACAAACGCAATAGGATCAATCGAAGAGCCTAAACTGTCGGAAGGAACGTCCTTTGGAATTTGAACCGCTAGATCAGTTTCAGCAGCGGCAAAGAAAGCTCGCCGAATTGGAGTCTTTGGGGCATGCCGCTTACCCGCATAAGTTTGCCTGGACGCACACGCCCCGGCAGGTGACGGAACAATTCGGGACGCTCGACCGTGCCCAGTTAGACGCAGAGCCGGTCGAAGCTCGCGTGCCCGGCCGCATCATTGCATTGAGACCAATGGGGAAGGCGGGATTTGCCCACCTCGCCGGAGATGGCGGGCGCTTGCAGATTTATGTGAGGCTCGATGCGGTGGGCGAAAAGATGTTCCGCGTTTTCCAGTTGCTCGATTTAGGCGATATCGTAGGCGTATCGGGACATCTCTTTCGCACCAAGACCAACGAACTGACGCTTAAAGTCGAAAAGCTGGAATTGCTGACGAAAGCGCTCTTGCCTCTCCCGGAAAAATGGCACGGACTTTCAGATATAGAGCAACGGTATCGGCGGCGCTACGTCGATCTGATTGTGAACGAGGACGTGCGGACGATTTTCCTCCGTCGCGCGCACATCATTCGCGAATTGCGGCGTTTTTTCGATGAGCGCGGCTATGTGGAAGTGGAAACTCCCATGATGCATCCGATCCTGGGCGGAGCTACGGCGCGGCCCTTCGTGACGCATCACAATACTTTCGATACCGACCTTTACTTGAGAATTGCGCCGGAGCTTTATTTGAAGCGGCTGGTCGTCGGCGGACTGGATCGCGTATACGAAATCAATCGTAATTTCCGCAACGAAGGCATCGATGCCGTGCATCAGCCGGAATTCACAATGCTCGAGTTTTATCAGGCGTATAGCGATTTCAGTGAGCTGATGGACCTGACGGAAGAGTTGCTGCGCGAGCTTTGCCTGAAAATCTGCGGCAGCACGAAGGTGAAATTTGGCGATTTGGAGATTGATTTTGCCAAGATCGAGCGGCTCTCAATGCGCGCGGCCGTGGTTAAGTACTGGCCGGCAGCGGCTGGTGCGCCGCCGAATATGAATGAACTCGGATCAACGGCTGGAGCGCAGGCGATCGCGGCCCGTTATAACGATTGGGCGCGCTCGACGAACGGAGACGTGATTTCCGATCCGGCCAGCCTCTCCACCGGTGAGCTGACGGGGGAATTGTTTGAGCGGATCGCGGAGCAGCACCTTGTCCAGCCAACATACATATACGATTTTCCGACGGAGATATCGCCGCTTGCGAAATGCCGAGCGGACGATCCTTCGCTAACGGAGCGATTTGAACTATTCATTGCCGGGATGGAGATCGCCAACGGCTTTTCAGAGTTAAACGACCCGGCCGACCAGGAGCGCCGGTTTCAGGCGCAGGTGGCGAAAGGCGGCACCGAGGCGCCGAAGGAAGTGGATGTGGACTACATCCGGGCGCTGAGCCACGGGCTTCCTCCAACGGCTGGTGAAGGAATCGGCGTAGACCGGCTGGTGATGCTGCTCACGAATTCGGCGGCGATTCGCGAGGTAATTCTCTTTCCTCTCCTGCGACCGCGCGCCGCGGTGGAGGAGAACGAACCGTCTGGAGCAAAGGGTGTGGAAGCAGGCGGCAGCACCAAATGAGATTTGAGTGGCTGGTCGCTCTGCGGTATCTGCGTTCGCCGAATCGGCCCGCCGTTCTGCGCCTGGTTACGATTCTTGCGGTAATTGGCGTTTGCGCCGGCGTCACGACGCTCGTCATCGCGCTTTCCATGAACACCGGTTTTCGCCAGGCAATTCGCGACAGGCTGCTTTCCGTCACCGCGCACATTAACATCAAGCCCACCGATCCCAGCGGAATTGCCGATTACCGCGCGCTCGCGGCAAAGCTCCGCACGGTTCCCGGCGTGAAGTCCGTCGAACCAGCTTTCTATATAACAGTCTTGGTCACATACAACGACCAGTCACAAGGCCTCGAAATAAAGGGCGTCGATCCTGCGCTGGAGGAAAAGGCCAGTTCGGCCTGGCAACACCTTGTTTCCGGGTCGACCAATTTCGCGCCGGATTCAAACGGTACACCCGGAATTATGGTGGGTCGTCTGCTCGCTTCAAATTTCCACCTTACAACAGGCGATTATGTGACCGTGACAAGCCCGCAGGCCAGCGACCTGACACCGTTTGGAATGTTTCCGCATCCGCGGCGTTTTCGCGTTGTGGGTGTGTTCGATTCCGGATTTTACGATTACGACGCGAATTGGGCGTTTACAACGTTGTCCTCGGCGCAGTCTTTGGATGATACGGGTGACGTGGCTGGTCTGCTGGAAGTACGCGTGAACAATATGGACGAGGCTGGTTCAATCGCGGACACACTCCTAAAGAAAGCAGGATCGGGCTACACGGCGACGACATGGATGCAGGAAAACGCGGCACTCTTCCGCGCGATGAAACTCGAGGAACTGGTAACGGCGCTATTCGTAGGGCTGATTACACTGGTGGCAGGGCTCAATATTCTGGTGGTTCTTACCATGACAGTGTCCGATCGCGCACGGGATATCGCCGTTCTAATGGCTATGGGAGCGAGGCGTGGCCAGATGCGAGACATCTTCGTGCTGCAAGGGCTGATTGTGAGTCTCATCGGCACTGCCGCCGGGCTGGTGATCGGCTACACAATTTCGTGGACCGCCAATCACTGGCAGCTGATTCCGCTCAACCCGCAAATCTATGCCGTTCCCTATGTCCCATTTTCGACGAACGGAGTCGACGCGATCTGGATCGCCGCCGCAGCACTATCGATCAGCGCTTTAGCGACGATTCTGCCAGCAAGGTCAGCCGCACGGACGTCGCCAGTGGAGATTCTACGGTTTGAATAAGCGACCTGGAGGCCTCATGGCTGCGAACCGGCGTACCACCATTTGTTTTCCAACCTCGCTCTACAGGGCGCTAAAGGTGAGAGCGGCCGTTAGCGGCCGGACTTTCTCAGAGATTGTAACCGAGGCTGTCCAATTGCTCTTAAGCGAAGAAGCGACCGATCAAGATGCGATTCAGAGGCGTCACAAAGAACCGAGCCGGCCGTACGCAAATGTATTGCGCGAGTTGAAGCGCGATGGTCTCCTATGATTTAAATCATCAAGCAGTCCCACTTTCCTGGAATCCTGAAATCAAGCAAAAGAATTTCGCCCATCACGTTTACTAGTTTCGTTTGCGGACGCGTCACGTGCTAAAATAAATTTTAGTTGGGCGCGCCCGGAGATGTTCTGTTTTGGGGCGCGGAGAAAGGTGTGGGAACGGGTGGGGAATAATAGGAAAGAAATTAGACCCCCCGCAGGCTGGCCCATTTATTAAATTGTTGCAGCGGAAGGACATACGGCGAGGCGGTTTCGGCATCTAAAGTGTGAAGGTATTCGTCAAAGATGCGCTTGCAAGCGAGCTCGAGTGTGGCGTTTGACGAGTCGCCAGAAGTAAGCGGCTCACAATCCGGCGAATTACTGCGCGTTGAATCCCTCCGTAAAGTCTTCACGTCTGGCACGCAAGAAATCGTACCGCTCGACGGGATCGATTTTTCCGTCGAACGGGGCGAAATTATCGCAATCGTGGGTCCTTCGGGCGCCGGCAAAAGCACGTTTTTGCATCTTTTGGCTGCGCTGGACACTCCGACAAGCGGTGAAGTATACTTCGCCGGAAATTCGCTACGGTCGCTTGCCGAGGCGGAAGTGGCGGAGTATCGCAATCGCGCCGTGGGTCTGGTGTGGCAGCGTCATCACCTCCTTCCCGATTTCACGGCGGCTGAAAACGTTGCGATGCCTCTGCTGATTCAAGGCAAGCCGCTCGGTTCTGCGCTGCATGAAGCTTCCGAATGGCTGGCCGAAGTCGGGCTAGCGGACCGCGTCGAGCAGCCCGCGGGTAAGCTTTCCGGGGGCGAACAGCAGCGGGTGGCAATTGCGCGCGCACTGGTAAACGGTCCGGATCTCCTGCTGGCGGACGAGCCGACAGGCGATTTGGATGAGCGAAATGCCGAGGCCATTTTCGAGCTCATGCAGCATCTTCATCGGTCTCACCAACTGACCTCGATCTTTGCAACACATAATCTGTCATTGGCAGGGCGTGCCGATCGTGTGCTCAAATTGGAGCACGGGAAACTGGCCCCGGCCGGAGAAGCGCGGGTGACTCGTGTTTGAACGTTATACGGAAAAAGCGCGGCGTGTGATTTTTTTCGCGCGCTATGAAGCGAGCCAATACGGCAGCCCTTATATCGAAACAGAACATCTCCTGCTCGGTCTCTTGCGCGAAGACAAAGCCCTCGCCAATCGTTTTCTGCGTACGCATGGCTCGATTGAATCGATTCGCAAGGAGATCGAATCGCGCATCACTGTCCGCGAACGCATTTCGACATCCGTAGAAGTTCCTCTCAGCCAGGAATGCAAGCGCATACTCAATTACGCAGCCGAAGAAGCCGAACGCCTTGGGCACAAACACGTTGGCACGGAACACCTGCTGCTCGGAGTTTTGCGGGAAGAAAAATCCTTTGGCGCCGAAATCCTAATCGAGCGTGGATTGCGCCTTTCGACGGTGCGCGACGAATTGTCTCGCTCCGCGGGAGAGAAGGTGCCCGTGAACCGGCCAAAAGAAGCTTCACTGCTTGCGGAATTCAGCCGCGATTTGACGCAGGCCGCCCTCGAGGGACAGCTTGATCCTCTCGTGGGCCGCGATCGTGAACTCGAACGAGCCATTCAGATTTTGTGCCGCCGCACGAAGAATAATCCTGTCCTGATCGGCGAACCAGGCGTCGGCAAGACGGCCATCGTCGAAGGGCTTGCGCAGCGCATCGCGGATGGAGACGTTCCGCCGTTTCTTGCCGATAAGCGGATTCTTTCACTCGACCTCTCCTTGATCGTCGCCGGTACAAAATACCGCGGCCAATTCGAAGAGCGGCTGAAGACCATCATGAAGGAACTGATGGAGAGCCAGAACGCCATCGTCTTCATCGATGAACTGCATACGCTCGTGGGCGCAGGCTCGGCCGAAGGCTCTCTGGACGCGGCGAACATTCTGAAGCCGGCGCTTTCGCGCGGCGAGATTCAGTGCATCGGCGCGACGACTCCCGGCGAATACCGCAAGTCCGTGGAAAAAGATCGCTCGCTCGAGCGGCGGTTCCAGGCTGTGAAGGTCTCCGCGCCAAACGAAGAAGAGGCGATTCGCGTGTTGCAAGGCGTTCGCGACCGTTACGAAAAATTCCACGCGGTGAGCTACACGGAAGACGCGATTCAATACGCGGTCTATCTCTCGAATCGCTACATCCCAGATCGTTATCTGCCGGACAAGGCCATTGACCTGCTCGACGAAGCTGGTGCGCGCGTGAAGTTGCGCCAGGCGATGCTTCCCGACGAAGTCGCCGAAGTGCAGAAGCGCGTGAAATTCATTACGCACCGTATGGAAACGGCCATCGCAAATCACGAATTTGAGAAGGCGCGTTTCTATTCCGAAGAGGAACGCAAAGAGAAAGAGCATTTGCGCGCGCTTCGCGAGAAGTTGAAAATTGACGATTCCTCGACGGGCATCGTCTCTCGCGAAGATATCGAAGAAGTTGTTGCGCGCTGGACGGGCATCGCCGTTACCTCAATCAAAGAAGACGAGCAGCAGAAGTTGCTGCGCATCGAAGAAGAGCTGCATCGCCGGGTAATCAGCCAGGATCGCGCAATCACGGCACTCGCTCGTGCTATTCGCCGCAGTCGCGCGGGTCTGAAGGCTCCGGGCCGTCCCGTTGGCTGCTTCCTGTTCCTTGGCCCGACGGGCGTGGGCAAGACCGAAGTGGCTCGCCGGCTCGCGGAATTCCTGTTCGGCAGCGAAAAATCGCTGATTCGCTTCGATATGTCCGAGTATATGGAAAAGCATTCGGTTTCGAAGCTGATCGGCGCGCCTCCGGGATACGTAGGCTATGAAGAGGGCGGCCAGATTACCGAGCGCGTGCGCCGCACTCCCTATTCCGTCATTTTGCTCGACGAAATCGAGAAGGCACACCCGGACGTTTACAACATTTTGTTGCAGGTGTTTGAAGACGGCCAGTTGACCGATGGATTGGGCAACACGGTCGATTTCCGCAATACGATTATCATCATGACGTCCAACATCGGCGCTCGCCAACTGCAAAAGCAGAGCGGCCTGGGCTTCATTTCCACCGGTGAAGGTGTGGTGGCCAAGAGCCAGGACGATTTGGTGATGACGGAAGTGAAGCGCGTGTTCAATCCTGAATTCTTGAACCGCCTTGACGAAGTCATTCTGTTTAATTCACTGACCGATAGCGATTTGCTCCTTATCATCGACCTGCTGGTAAGCCAGATCAACGACACGCTGATCCATCGACAGGTGCAAATCGTTATCACGCCGGAAGCGCGCCAGTGGATTTTGGAAAAAACGTGCAGCGATCGCAGTTATGGTGCGCGACCGCTGCGGCGCGCTCTGCAAAAGTACGTCGAAGACCCACTGTCGGAAGCTCTGATTCAGGGCGGATTGCAACGGCCAGCCACGCTCGAGATTTTCCTCGCGGGCGACGGTTTGTCGTTCCGTCCCGTTGCGGAAGCAACCCCGGTGGCCCACTAAGAATCCTACACGCGCGAAGCCGGACGGAGCTGTCCGGTGAGGGGAGTAAAAATATTGGGCGGGGGACTGCGGCCTTGAAGCAGATCACGGCCGCTGACAAGAGGATATTTTTGCGCGTGGTAGAGACTTTCGTCGTGGTGTGCTTGTGCTTTGCCGCGCTTGCTCCGGTCGCATTAGGGCAGGCGCAGCAGCCCGCCAGCCAGCGAATCATCACGCACATCTATTTCGAGGGTAATCGGCGCGTCGGCCGCGACACGCTGCTTGCCAGAATGCGCACGCATCAGGGTGACGCGTACAACGCCGAGGCACTGGATGCGGATTTTCACGCGTTGTACAACACGCATTTCTTTACGGATATCCGCCTGGAGGAAACCGACGATCCCAGCAATCCAAATGGCGTGATCATCACGTTTTATCTGACGGAGCGGCCCGTGATCCGCCGCATCGAGTATACCGGCGAAAAATCGATCAGCGAATCGGACATTTTGGACGCATATAAGACCAAGAAGGTCAGTCTCTCAGTGGACAGTCAATACGACCCGACGGTGGTTATGCGTGCGCGCGTGATCATCCTGGCTCTGCTGGCCGAGCATGGGCGCCAATTCGCCACGGTGAAGCCCACGATCGAGGCCATTCCCGCCGCGAACGCAATCAAGCTCGTTTTCAATATCGATGAAGGGCCAAAGGTCAAGGTCGGGCGCATTACGATTGAGGGTAATCACGCGTTCTCGAGTCGCAAAATTATCAGGTCGATGCACAATGATCGGCCCTACAGCATCCCGCTTGGCTTCACATTCATTCCAGTGATGGGCAAAACCTTCGATGCGGACAAACTTACCGAGGATCTTGAGGCGGGAATCCGCAACCTGTATCTGTCAAACGGATACATGCGGGCGGACGCGGTCGTCAAGAGCACGGAAACTGTAAATACGAAGCCAGTAGTTCCCTTTCCGTGGGATAAGAACGGAAAAGCCACGAACATCACGATCTCCATTCAGGAAGGCGCGCAATACCGCCTGGGGAATTTGCGGTTCGTCAGTTCCGATCCCGACGTGGGATTGATCTTTAGGTCCGAGGACTTGGCGCGGATTTTCCCGATGAAAAAAGGCGATATCTTCTCGGCCGAGAAATTGCGCAAGTCTTTCGAGACGTATCGCAATCTCTATGGCGAGCGTGGCTACATCGACTTTACGCCGAACCCCGAATTCGATTTCGACGACGCGCACAAGATCATCAATCTCACACTCGATTTCGATCAGCAAAAGCAGTATTACGTGCGCCGCATCGAGTTTTCCGGCAATACGACGACGCGCGATAAGGTGATCCGGCGCGAGATCGTGCTGGACGAAGGACAGGTTTACAACAAGCGCCTGTGGGATTTGAGCGTCCTTCGCCTGAACCAATTAGGTTATTTCGATACGATCAAGGACGCGAACACCGATCTGCAAAAAGACGTGAAGAACGGCTCGGTCGACATTTTGCTGAAGGTGAAGGAGAAGGCAAAGCAGTCGATCAGCCTTACGGGCGGCGTCAGCGGGTTGACGGGCAGTTTCATCGGATTTTCTTACCAGACGAACAACTTCCTTGGCCTGGGTGAGACTCTTACGGTTGCAGCGAATATTGGCAGCATCGAGCGCCAGATCACGTTTGGATTCACTGAGCCGTATCTCTTTGACCGGCCGCTCTCTGCGGGATTCACGGTTTTCTCCTCCAAATACGATTACAACACCGCGAGGCAGTACGGCTTGCTTTATGGCCAATCGGTAGCCATCAATCCGGCGCTGCAGGAAAACTACAACACGGATTCGAAGGGCTTCACGGTATTCGCTACGTATCCGATTCGCAAGCTGCCGTTTTTCAAGACCCAGTTGCCTGCGCGGTTTGGGCTCAATTATGGTTTTTCGACCACGAACATCACGACGTTCAGCCAATCGGCCTCGCTGCTCTTTGAGCTGACGAAATTCACGAGCCTGGCGGGACCGAACGCTCTGAAAGGCATCCAGTCCAGCAAGATCACGCCTTCGATCAGTTACAGCAGCGTGAACAGCGCGATGAATCCCACGGGCGGGAAGGAATTCTCCTACTCGTTGAGCCTCGAAGGCGGCCCGATGGGCGGCAACGTGAATTCGCTCGAGAACCTATTCAGG
>DATNBB010000116.1:0-4396 GCA_035607335.1 Binatia bacterium
GGAGATAAAGAGTCACGCGAAAGGGGGTCTCGGACACGCGCACCGGCCAACAGGGAAATGTGTTGGCGCCCCGGCTGACGCTTCCCTGTTCGTCGAAATCCACGCCACCGAATTCGATGTGGTGCGCTCGTATTCCGACAAAGGCCGGCAGGCGCGCAGCCGATTGGTTTGGCGAGACGCGTAGGCGGCATCCCCAGTCCACGGCTTCGATTTCGTTGTCGGCGACGCGCTGCGCTCGAGAGAAATTCTTGCAGCCGGTGAGCTGCGCCGCCATGCGTGTGGGGGGATGCCGAAAGATGTCCTCCTTTGGTCCAAAGGCGACCACGCGGCCGCGCGCGAGCAACATCATCTTTTCGCCGAGGCGATAGGCCTCTTCGATATTATGGGTCACCAGCAGCACGGGGCGGCGGAACTCGGTGAATGTCTCCTGCAATTGCGATTCGACCTGGCTACGCAGATGCGTATCGAGCGCCGTTAGCGGCTCGTCGAGCAAAAGGGCGCAAGGTTCGGTTGCGAGCGCGCGTGCCAGCGCCGCGCGTTGCTGCTCGCCACCGGAGAGCTCGCGCGGGTGACGATGCTCGAGGCCTTGAATGTGCGTGCGCTCCATCCAGGTTGCGACGCGCTTGGCTCGTTCCTCGGGAGTTAAATCAGCAAGTCCGAACGCGATATTTTGCGCCACAGTGCGATGCGGGAAAAGCGAATCGCTCTGAAAGAGCATCCCGATGTGCCGCGAGCGCGCCGGAACGTGCACGTGGCGCTCGGAATCGAAGAGCGTGCGTTCGTCGAGAGAGATTCGGCCACGGTCGGGGCGCTCGATACCAGCGATGCAGCGAAGCAGCATCGACTTCCCCGCTCCCGAAGGTCCAAGGATCGCGACGGGTTCGCTGGCCGCGGTCAACGAGACGTCCAGATCGAATTCCGGCAGCCGCTTCGCGATTTGGACAGTGAGCGCCATTACCGGCGCGCCAGCCGCACGCGCGTCGCTTTCTGTGCGTGGCTCCAGTAGTAAAGAGCTGCGAGCAGCGCCAGGGAAATCGCCGCGTCGATAGCGCACCAGAAGAGGGCGTTAGAAATGTCATTGTCTTCCACGGCAAAATAGATGGCGATTGGGATCGTTGCGGTACGTCCGGGAATATTTCCCGCGATCATGAGCGTGGCGCCGAATTCCCCCAAGGCACGCGCAAAGGCAAGAATCGTTCCCGCGAGAATTCCCGGCCACGCGAGCGGCAAAGCCACTTCGCGAAAGACGCGCCATTCGCTCGCGCCAAGCGTTCGCGCCGCTTGCAAAAGGCGCGGCTCAACCTGCTCCAGCGCCGCACGCGCTGTGAGATACATCAGCGGAAATGCCACGACGGCTGCCGCAATCACCGTGGCGGGCCAGGAAAAAACAATCGTCGTCCCCATCCGCAAGAGAAGTTTACCGAGCGGCCCGTTGCGTCCGAAAAGCAGGAGCAGAAAAAAACCGACGACAGTGGGAGGCAAAACTAAAGGCAACAGAAAAACTCCGTCGATCACGGCCATTAATGGCCCTCTCCGCTTTTCGCGCCATGCCGCGGCGGCGAGTCCGATCACAAGCGTGATCAAGGTTGCCGTGAAGCTCGTGGCAAGCGATATCCGAAGCGGAGACCAATCCATAAGCTCGCTACTGTAGCGAAGCACGCGACAAAATCAAAATATGGAGTAGTCCTGGTTGTGCGCCACAGGAGCGACGCGCGCCACCCGCATTACGTAAACTACGGGTGCGGCGTTTGTGCGCCGGGATTTGGCGCCGGCGCAGGACCGCGACCCGGCGCAGGCACGGCTGGCGCCTGCTGCTCCAGGATTTGATTTAGTTCAGGATATTGGGCCGTCATCTGGTGGAGCGTGTCCATAGCCGCTGGCTGCACCATGTTTGCGCCCGCGTTTTGCGATTCCTCCACGATTATCGGCAGCGCCTTGATGATCCGCTGCCCTGCCGGCGTCTGATAAAAATTGAGCAGCGCCTGAATGTCTTCCAGCGAGAGATGATTCGCGTAAATCGGAATCTGGGCGTCGTTGATTTGAGCAGCCGTCACACGGGTCGCAAAATTTTTGCCGAAGGCGTCCATGAATTGTTGCAGGCGGTCGGGCTGCGGAATCACGTTCGTTACAGCCTGCCGGACTCGCTGCGTGATCAAATCGACGTATTCCTCGCCCAGTTTGCCCGCGCCTGTCACCTGCATTAATTGCTTAATTGCCGTCGCTTTCGCGGGGTCGACGGGCGCCGAAGGTGCGGCAGCGGCGGGCGGCCTACTGGTGGCGGGAATCTGTGCAGGAGGATTCGACGCGGGACTCCGGCCTGCGGCGGGCGCTTGCGCCATAAGCGGAGTGGCAGCAAGTATCGCACCAAGCGCCAAAGCGGTCTTCAGCTTCATGACGTTCTCCATTTCTGATTAGGCCGGAATGATTCGGTCCAAAAGTGCAGGGCGATTCATCGTAATTGAACCCACGGCTCGATGCAATCGAGGCTCGTCTCGCGGGCACCAAAAAATTGGCGTGCCAGGATTCCGGCGCCATTATATGCTTCCAGTGCAACCGACGAAGGCTTGGCGCGGCTGTGAGCAACCATTAACGCGCTAGATGCGTTCCTAGATGAGGGCTCGCAGATAATTTATTGCGTGGACTGAACAGATTGCGAAAATTGCCGGAGAGATCGTTGCTGCACGCTTACGAAAATCTTGGCCGTTTCCGCGGACCACTTACCGCGTCCCTAGTGCTTACGACGGCGCTCCTCGCTGGGCCTCTGCTTGCGCAAGGGCCTGGCCCGATGCCGGCGGCTACTCCCCAATATGACGGACCGGCCGGCATGCCGCAGCAGCAAGGGCCGGTACGAACTGCCCCTGCGCCTGCGCCTCAGCAGGGACCCGCGCGAATGGCAAACACCGGTCCTGCCCGGCAGGAGCCCATCGAGAACACACCGCCTGCCATTCCGGCCGATCAAATTATTAAGACATTCGCGCAACACGAGGCCGAATTCAAAATCGAGCGCGATAATTTCACGTACACGCAGGATTTTTCGATTCAGACGATCGACGACGACGGAAATGTCGATGGCGAATACCGCATGACGAGCGATATCACGTTCACGCCCCAGGGAAAGCGGTACGAAGTCGTTACGTATGCGCCGCCGCCCACGCTGGAACGAATCATGCTCACACAGCAGGACCTCGACGATGTGCGTAACATTCAGCCGTTCGTGCTGACCACGGATGATCTGCCGAAATACAACGTCAGTTACGTGGGCCGTCAGCACATCGATCAGCTCGGGACGTATGTGTTTGACGTTGCGCCGAAGAAGATTGAGAAGGGCCAGCGATATTTTCAGGGGCGCATCTGGGTGGAAGACAAAGACTTCGAAATCGTGAAGACGGACGGCAAGGCCGTTCCCAATATCGGCAAAGGCCCCAATGAGAACGTGTTTCCGCGTTTCGAGACCTACCGCGAGAATATCGAAGGCCACTACTGGTTCCCTACGTATACGCATTCGGACGATTTCCTGAAATTTTCGACCGGCGAAGTGCACATCCGCATGACGATCCGCTACACGGATTACAAGCGCTTCCGCGTTACTTCGCGCATTGTCCAGGGCGCAACGACGGCTGCTCCGCCGGACAAGCCTTAACCGCTGCGCGCAAGCCACACCGCTTGCCCGTGCTATATTGTCTTAGGGGCGAAAAAGCGTGAGTAAATTGCGGATCTCTATTGTCGAATACCTGAACACGGCGCCGCTCGTCTGGGGTTTTACAGACGGCCCGCTCGCCGGTAAATACGAACTTTCGTTTTCGCTACCCTCGCAATGCGCCGAAGCGCTGCGACGCAGCGACGTCGACGTGGCGATCATCCCTTCCATCGAATATCAGCGTATCGACGGCCTCGTGGCTCTGCCGGACATGGCCGTTGCGTCCACACACGAAGCGCGCAGCCTGCTCGTAGTGGCGAAAAAACCTGTAGAAATGGCGCGAACGTTCGCGCTGGATACGAGTTCGCGCAGCACCGTGGCGCTCGTGAAAATCCTCTCCAAGCGCCTTTGGCAAATCACTCCCGAATATGTGAACGCCGCTCCCGATCCGACGGCCATGCTGGAAAATGCGGACGCTGCGCTCGTAATCGGCGACCCCGCGCTTCGCGTGGCCTTGAAAATGTCTGCACTCGCTGCAAAGTCGCCCAGCTCGGATAATTGCTGCAACGGCGATCCTGAAGACATGCCAGTGCCCGGCATCGACACGCTGTTTGTTTATGACGTAGTGCATCAGTGGCGCGAAATGACCGGCAAGCCGGCCGTTCTCGCAATTTGGGCGGGCCGCCGCGACGCAATTACGCCCGAAGTCGTTGCCGATTTTCAGGCTTCCAAGGCGTTTGGCCTTGAGCACATCCGCGA
>DATNBB010000121.1:0-6576 GCA_035607335.1 Binatia bacterium
GGACGACGTTGGTTCCCAAGTTGGTCAAAGTTACGGTAGCGCCCGGGACGACGGCGCCGCTGGCGTCAGTGACGGTGCCGACTACGTCAGCCGTTTCCTGCGCCCAAGCGGGAGCCGCACACAACCAAAGCAAGCAGGCAAAACAGAGAGCCAGGCTCACCCTCCCCACAGTTTTGAAACTCATTAAAGAACCTCCCTCGCGATTTTTGAACAATTCAAGCTGGGCGAAATCATTCGTAAGGAAACACGCCTGATCCGCTGGTTTATCTGGATAACTAAATCTGATGTCAACTAAAAGCCTCGCACCACCGATAAGAACAACCACACGAGGACTGACGCAGAGGAAACCTGGATAGACGTGAGCCCCCACCCTAACTTCATATGGGCGCCTTCATACGTTAACGATGGGCGGTAAATACAAGTACAATACGGTAAACGCTCGAATAGCAATCTACAAGCTACTGACTATAAAACAGTTATAGTTGCTACCATTCTTACGAGAGGCCTGCGTATCGTTACGCTAGAGCTTAGGAAATTATCCGTTTGGAAGTCGCTTCTTGATCTCATGCGCGTTCCGTTATAGACTTCCGTCCAACTGAAGGGGCCATCAGCCATCGGAAGGGTGAAGCGAATGCCGGACACAACGGGTGTGGGTGGTTCCCTCGAAATCGATCTGCCAAGTCTATCCCCGAAACAAAAAGACCTAATTCGGGAGCAGCTGGCGAGGATTCTTGTAAGCCCGCTTTTCTGCCATAGCAAGAGGTTCCCGGAGTTCCTCCGCTATACCGTGAACCGGGCTCTGCAAGAAGACACCGCCGGCATCAAGGAGCGGACGATCGGCGTGGAAGTATTCGGCCGCGAGCCTAACTACGATACGAGCCTGGATCCTGTGGTGAGAATGACGGCTGTGGAAGTGCGGAAGCGATTGGCGCAGTACTATCAGCTTGCGAGCCATGAGCACGAACCGAGAATTGAGTTTGAACGCGGGTCGTATGTGCCGGAGTTCCGGCTACGAGACGAGGCTCCGGTCCAGGGCCCCGCTGCTGCCGCCCCTAGCGTAGGGGTTAAGACACCGGCCTATCGACGGAGTTCTGCCTGGATTTTGGTGGCATGCGTAGCGACAGCGGCACTGGCGATCAGCGGTTTCTTGCTGGGCGGCACAAAACAAAGCCCTCTCGATGTTTTCTGGAGCCCGGTGACAGCATCAAAATCCGCCGTTTTAATCTGCATGCCCGATCTGGACACCATTCTTGGGTCCATGGACGAAAGGCAGCGGCCAGCACCCAACGACCTGATGCAAGACGTTTCGCGGCTTCCAGTTGCGTTTCGACGGGACAAAGTTTCGTTTGGCGATTCGATGGCCGTGGCGTCGATCGCAGGGCTGTTGGGCACGCAACGAAAAGAATTTTGGGTGCGGCATAGCGAAGATATGAAATTGGACGACCTGCGCGAAGGGCCGGTTGTGCTGGTGGGCGCTTACAGCAATCAGTGGGCGCTGCAGCTCGGAAACGAGCTTCGGTACAGCTTCGCGCGAGAGGGCGATACATACTATATCCGCGATGCGGCAAATCCCTCAGCACGGCAATGGACCGAGAGACCCAATGACGGCGCGCCTGGGGCTTTCGATTACGCGTTGATTTCGAGGGTGCTCGACCCGACTACGGGGAGCATTGTGATAACAGCGGCCGGAATCCGGCAATATGGAACGCAGTCCGCCGGCGAATGCATCACGGATGCGAGCTGCTTTGAGCAGGCTGAGAAAATCGCTCCAGGCGACTGGGCGAAAGCGAATGTACAGATCGTGATCGAGACGGCAGTAATCGGCGAAAACCCGGGCAAAGCGAAAGTGGTGGCAGCACGCGTCTGGTAGACGTCTATTTAGAACGCGTTGTTCGCCAGTGGTGTTCCGCTTGCTTCGGTAATCCGCGTGAAGTTTCCGCATTTGCGCAAACACGAGCCCCTAGCTGTAAACACCTTGAAATCAACGTCTCTGTGCGGATTCTAACCTGTTTGAATCGGTAACAGACCGTGTGAAACTTTACGACTCGTCTGGGACGTGATTAGTTCCCTAAGAACCCGATACATTGAGGAGGCGTTCTTTGGGAATTTCGCGTCGTAGCTTCTTAGAAGCGACGGTGAGCGCCGCCGCGTTGCCGTTGGTTGGGCCGTTGGCCAGTGCGGTTGCGGCAGGGCAAGAGGCACCCTCTGCTTCAGCAGCGCCGGTAGTCGCCCGAGTACGCGCCGGACAGGTCGTCAACTCTTTCGATCCCGATATGGCGCTCGCGACGTCGATGGACATTCAGTCGCGCGAATCCATCAACAAGATTTACACGCCGGAAACTGTGAAAGTCTGCTTGTCGGCGGGATGGGGGCCGATCAGCTACCGGTTGCACACGCCAGAAACGGTCGACTATTGGCATTGGAATCCCACCGGCCGCTGGACGGATGAGGCAAATCAACGGGGGTATTTCATCGGCAGCTCGGAATTGGGCGAACCGATTCACGATTCGTTCGGCTATAGCCTGCCACATCGCGGCTGCACTCACAATGGCGGCACCAACCGTGGCTACTCCCGGCTGACAGACGGCGATCCCAACACGTTCTGGAAGAGCAATCCCTACCTGACGAAGGCTTTCACGCACGAAGACGACTCGCTGCATCCGCAATGGATCATTGTTGATTTGGGCGAGTATTACGACGTAAACGCGATCCGCATCGACTGGTGCGAACCGAGCGCGCGGGAGTATGAAGTTCAGTATTGGGTCGGGGCCGATCCGATGAATTGGGAAGAGCCAGCCATGGATTCGACGCGGCAGGGCGGCGAGTATCTTCCCATAGAAAATCAAGCGATGGGTAACTGGGTTCGGTTCCCTGACGGAGTGGTTCGCGATGGCAAGGGCGGTAGAGCGACGCTCAAGCTTTCCGACAAGCTGATTACGACGCGCTGGGTGCGCGTGGTGATGACGCAGTCTTCGAATCAGCCTGGTCCGCACGGAACGGACGATGTGCGGCATCGAGTGGGATATGCGATCTATCAAGTCTACGTGGGCAGATTGGAAAACGATGGCAAGTTTGCGGATTTTGTGAAGCATGCAGCGGACGGACGCCAGCAGACGGCAACGTATTGCTCTTCGACGGACCCGTGGCATACGGTGCAAGACCTGAGCCCGCGCGGAGATCAGACGGGGTGGGACATTTTTTACACGAGCGGCATCACGAACAATCTGCCCGCACTGATAACCGTTCCCTTGATTTACAGCATTCCGGAAGATGCGGCCGCGATGATTGCGTATCTGAAAAAGCGCGGGTATCCGATTAGTTGGGTCGAAATGGACGAAGAGGCTGACGGGCAATACTACATGCCCGAGGACTACGGCGCACTCTATATTCAATTTGCGGACGCGATGCATAAAGTCGATCCCACGCTGAAGCTGGGCGGTCCGGTCTATCAGGGCATTAACCAGGATGTTTCGGTGTGGCCGGACGCGCATGGCGACAAGTCATGGTTCCGGCGCTTTTACAATTATCTGAAAGCGCACAATCATGAGAAGGATTTGACGTTTGCTTCTTTTGAAATTTATCCGTACAACGCCTGCACGATGAAGTGGGACGACCTTTATCGAAATCGCGAAATTACGCGCAAAACTCTGCAAGGGTTTCGGGATGACGGCTTGCCGGCTTCGATACCGCTGATGAACACGGAAAGCAATCTTTGCGGCTCGCTTTCGGTGTATATGTCAGACATTTTTTCGGCTTTGTGGCTTGCCGACAATGTTGGAGCGTTCTTCGAGGAGGGCGGGGCGCTATATATTCACTCGCCGATCGAGCCCAGCCGGATCGGGCATGGTTGCCAAGGCTGGGCGATTTGGGGCAACGCGCTTTGGGATAGCGAAGGGAATATCATCGGCTACACTGCGTTTTATCATGCGGGACGGATGATCAACCAAGAGTGGGTGACGCATCGCAGCGGGATGCATCATTTGTATGCCGTGGACCTCGGATTGGAGGACGGCGCGGGGAATGCGCTGGTGACGAGCTACGCCGTTCGGCGTCCGGATGGGCAATGGGCGTTGCTGCTCATCAATAAAGATCGAGATAATGCACACCCGGTCCGAGTCGAGTTTGGAAGGGGTGGCGGCAGCGGGCATTTTTCGGGCACAATTCGCATGGTCACGTTTGGCAGCGAACAGTACGTCTGGCATGGCGAGGACGCCAACGCTCACGCCGATCCGAATCTGCCGCCGGTGGTTTCGTCGGTGGAGGCTTCGGCGCAGACTGTGTTTACGCTTCCGAAGTGCTCGGTGACTGTTTTGCGAGGCGAAGTCGTGGGCCTGCCGGCCTAGAGGGTTTTATAGCGATGAAAAATTCCAAGAATGCTGAGAACCGAGCGTCTTATTCGCGCCGGCGATTCCTTCAGGGTTCGAAGGCTGCAGTAGCTGCGCTCGGTGCTGCGCCGCTGCTTGGAAGCGCGGATCTGCTTACCGCTACAACTGCGGGCGCTTCGGATGCACATGAGGACTATTACGACAAGCTCGGGGTAACGAAGATCATCAATGCGGCAGGTACGTACACGGAACTCACGTCGGCAGTGATGCCGCCCCCTGTGCGTGCGGCCGTTGCGCAGGCGGCATTGCACCCAGTGCATCTGCAGGAATTGCAGCAAAAGGCCGGAGCTTATATCGCTCAAAAGCTGAAGGCAGAAGGTTGCTGTATCAGTTGCGGGGCGTCTTCGGCCATCACGCTTGCCACGGCGGCTTCGGTGATGGCGGCGAACAACTGCCGGCCGTTGGATATTCCGTACACGATCGGCACTCCGCAATTTCCGAAGAACGAAGTAGTGGTGCAGAAGATTCACCACTACGAATACGACGTGGCAATGCGACTCTGCGGAATCAAGTTCGTGGATGTGGTCACGCTGGACGATTACAAGCAGGCGCTTGGGCCGAATACGGTGATGACCCAATACTTCAACGCATCGGATGCGGTTGGCATCAGCCGCGAAGATTGGGTGGCTGCAGCGCATGAAAAAGGGGTGCCATGCCATCTCGACGCCGCCGCTGATATGCCTCCCATTTCAAATCTTTGGAAGTACACGGGAATGGGATTTGACATGGTGTCATTTTCCGGCGGTAAAGACATCCGTGGGCCGCAGAACGCCGGACTTCTGCTTGGCAAGAAGAAATATACGGATCTGGCTCAGCGTAATCTCTGCCCTGTGGATTCGGTCGGGCGCGGCATGAAAGTAGCGAAAGAGCAGATCGTGGGGATGGTCGCAGCGGTCGATTGGCTGCTTTCGCAAACAGATGAAGGAATGGAAAAAGAATCGCGCGACCGCATGGCGGTGATCATTAAGATGGTGAAAGACATTCCCAGCGTGCAGACAAGCATCATGGTGCCCGAACTGGCCAACCATGTTCCGCACCTTATGATCAATTTAGATCCGAATGCAATTGGAGCTTCGGTTCGCGAGCTGCGAGTTCGCCTGCGCACGGCGACGCCTAGCATCGAATTAAATCCTCACACAGGAAGCATGAGGCCTTCGCAAGGCGTTCCCGCACAGCCAAATGCGCTCGTCGTCACCACGTTCCTGCTGAATCCGGGGGAAGAATCTATCGTAGGGCGGCAGATTCGAAAGGTGCTCAAGAATCCGAAGTCCGTGGGTACTTATCCAGCGCCGCCGCCGACAGCCTGATTTGAACGCGGTGAAGATATTCGCCGAACCGGTCGCAACGCGAAGAGAACGTTACGCAGGGGAGCTATTCGATGAGACAAACCGCCAAGCGCGATAGACGCAGGGATCTCGTTCAACTGCTTGCGCGAGAGAAGGCAAGCTACCGTAATACGGTAGTGCGCACTCTGTACCAGGTTGATCTTGCTCTGTTGGTGCGACAGATGCGAGAGGATGCGGGCCTGAGTCAAGACGAACTTGCCACGAAAACCGGAACGTCCCAGTCCATGATCGGCCGACTGGAGGACGCCGAATACACCGGGCATTCACTCGTGATGCTGGAGCGCATCGCCATCGCTTGCGGCATGACCCTGAAGATCCGGGCTGAAAAGAAGCCAAATTTCGATCGTGAAGTAGCCTTGGTCTAAAAATCTCCGACGAATTCCGTAAATCGTATAGGGAGTTACTTCTTAAAGAGGTCCTCGAAAGCCTTGCGGGCGTCATTTGGGCGCGATGGCGAGGCCGCGGGGACGGGCACGTTTGTGGCGTAGGTCACGGGCGATGTGTCTTTCTCGACCGTGGTGCGGAATTCGAAAAACGTACAGCTATTTTTTGCGTCCTTCTTAGCGACGCGTTCGGGAATCGGCTGTGTGCATTCGAATTGCTTACCGGTATCGAAATGAACGCACTGCTTACAACTGTGCAGCGCGGCGTGGCAGCGCGGGCACTCGCCATTGGGATCGAAGCCGGGCATCAGAACGGCGCCACAGCTTGAGCAGCGGGCACGCGTGACGGTGCCGACCATGCGCGGGGTGCGCGGGCCGAGCATATCGTGTTTGGGACGCGGCTCGGGCGGACGTTCGGTGTGCTCGCGTTTCTTGTCGCGCGAATCGCGGCTGTCGCGGTCT
>DATNBB010000134.1:0-3348 GCA_035607335.1 Binatia bacterium
TCGATGCGCATGTGGTGCCGCAGGTCTCGTGGCGCATCGTCCAGTTCGATGTGGTCCACACCCATCTCTTCAACCAGTCCGAGAGCAACACTCGTGTCGGCACGGGTATCGTCATCCATTTTTAGGGTAGCTCTAGAACTATCCCGCCACGCGTTTTTTTAAGGCGGCAAGCGCGCCATCTGGAGGTAATTTAGGCGATTTTATGGCGCCAATTTGGCCTTTTTGCGTCATCCGGGTTGTCGCAGATGCTGCAAGAGATGCCACAGGAATCTCGCAGCATCTGCCTCCCGAGATGACTGCTCGTCTCGGCTATTGCAGGACGAAGTTCACTGTTATGAGCGTTTGGACCTCGACTGGATCGCCGTCCAGCAGTGTTGGTTTGTAGCGCCATTGCCGTACGGCATCAAGCGCCGCGCCCATCAGCAGCGGCGGTCCGCTCACCACATGCACACTCTGAATCGTTCCATCTGCTGCAATCACGGCACTTAGCACCACAGCGCCTGATACGCGCGCAGCCTGCGCAATGCGCGGATACTTCGGTTCAACGCGATTGATCAGCAGTGCCTCCATCACACCACTGCCGACTTTCAGCGGCCCGCGCGTCACCTCGGGCGGCGGAGGCGGCAGGGCCGGCCTCGGCGCCACGCCGAACAAATCAGGAGGTTTGTAATTTTCTCCGAAGTCCAGAATAACGCCTTGGCCGATAGGTTGGGAGTTGGACGTTGGATGATCGACCGTAGCGGTTGGGCGGCTCGTATCGTTCGGAATATAGGCGGGTTGCGTGACGGTTCGCGCGTGCGTGATCGGCTGATCGCGCACAATCGCCGGAGGACGATATGCCGGCACTGGTACAACTGACAGTAGTTTCGGAAGCATAGCTGGCGTAAGGATCGGGACAAGGATCAGCACGATTAGAATGGCGAGTTGCACGGCCACCGAAATCGCAAAACCGAAGCCGCGCAATCTGCGCTCGCCGCGAAGCGACTCGGCGTCGCTATCGACGATGCAGTCTGCAAACGAGCCAAGAGAGTCCATACACACACCTCCTGTAAGCGATTGAGCTGAATGGAATTCCGCCGCCCGCCCGCGTCCGAGCGGAACGGCGGGCTTTCAGAAGTTCGAACTCTGCAAGCATAGACACCGCGCCACGCGAACGGTGCCTAGGTTTCTCGCGTAGAGAGCTGTCTTTAAGTTGTGCTACAGCAACGGAATCTGGGAACTCAAACGCGGACGGGATCGAAATTTGGTTGTGGTGCGTCTAAAAACCAGTGAGGGCGCCCATTTTATCGGCGCTTTTGAGGGTTTCGTCATGAATAAGCCGTCATTGGAAACAATTGGAGTTCGTTATACGGGATGGGCCGCGCTGGATCGCGATCCGCTGGACGACAATGTGGAGTATACGTGTCCCGAATGCGGCACGCACGGCGCGAAAGCCGCGCGCCGGCCGCGTTCGGAGTATCATTTCACGGACGGTTTTGTGCAGGATGTACGTGGAGAATCAGCAGTTTGCAGGCGATGCAAGCGGCCGCTCCACATTTCGCCAATCGTCCTCCTGCACAATCGCGGCGAAGAGCAGCGCTTCAACGCCGTCTTCATGGCCGACCGCGAAGTTTCGCGCAACTAGGCCGCTGGCGGCGCCAAGAATGGCGCGTCTTCGTCCATTCTCCGACGCAGATGCTGCACATTATCTGCAGCATCTGCGACAGCCGGTATGACGCAAAAAGGCCAAATTGGCACCGTAAAATTGCCTAAAATGCCAGCTTTGGCGCATTTGGCGCCTTAAATTGCGTTATTTTTCTAACGGGCAGACCACGTGTCCTCGAGCGCCAGATGGTTGGCTTCGAGGTCGGCCCGAACCAGTTTGAATGCTTCGTCGACCGTGTCAGCGAAGTGCAGCATCTTGTATTCGGATTCGCTGATGGTGCCAGAGCGGATCATGTGACGCCAGTTGAGCACCTTGTCCCAGTACTTCCTTCCATAAATCAGGATGAGATGTTTTGACGACAGTTTACCCGTCTGCAGCAACGTGAGCATCTCCCAGAGTTCGTCCATCGTGCCAAAGCCACCCGGAAAAACGATAAGGGCTTTAGCCATCTGCGCGAACCACAGCTTGCGCATAAAGAAATAATGAAAATTGAAATTTAATTCAGGAGTGATGTAAGGATTGGGCTGCTGCTCGTGAGGAAGCTGGATACTGAGGCCGACCGACGTTCCGCCGGCTTC
Source organism: Binatia bacterium (assembly GCA_035607335.1). Classification (GTDB taxonomy): domain Bacteria; phylum Acidobacteriota; class Terriglobia; order Acidiferrales; family UBA7541; genus Palsa-295. The sequence continues at coordinate 2,224 of DATNBB010000134.1, forward strand.
TGCTGCGCCGCGGTTGGCGGCTTCCATAATTCCGGGGCCGCCGCCGGAGCAAATGACAAAGCGCTTAGGCGTATTTCCGAGCGTCATGGCCCACGCTGTGATTTTGTGGGAGAGAGCGCGAGCCTCTTCGTAGTATTTCGACATCGCGAGATCGCCACGCGCGGCCTGACGTTTGAGGCGCCACTCGCCTGTTCGCCGGCCTTTGGCGGCGCGCTCGATCCGATGCAATTCCGTGAGCGCCGAGTCGCGCGAGCGGATGCGGGCGGAGCCGAACATCACGATCGTGTCACCGATCACTTCATGGCGAAGCCGATAAAGAGGATCCAGATACTCGGCGAGGATGCGGATGGGCCGCGCGCCGAGGCTCTCCATAAATTCCTGATCCTGATAGGCAAGACTCGCCATCGGCAAATGGCCGGAACGTCGCATTCGTCATCTCCTCGAAAAGATAGGCCACTCATTCTACAACTTCACCGGACAATTCAGAGCCGATTTGCCTGACGACCACACAGCAATGCGAAAGATAGACTTCATGACGCGGAAACAAGCCGAGCTACACAACTTTGTGGGGGAATATACATCCTTCCTCGCATGACAAAGAGAGAGTCGTTCCCTACAGTTAGTTTTCATGCTGGGTGTCCGCTTATTTCTCCTCACGCGTGAGAGTTCGAAAGAGAAGCTGGCCCTCTTGAACGGGAAGTCTGTTTTCTTCGTTTACGCGGCCCGCCGCGGCGCCGCCTTCTTATGAATGTCTTCCAGAAGTTCTTATCGCTTTTTGGCGGCGGTGCTATGGTGGCCGTCATTGCGCACGGATTGGTGGGCTTTTCGCTCGTTTGGGACAAAGTTCTCCTCAAAAATCCAGGGACCAAGAATCTGGTCAGCTATGTTTTTTGGCTTGGCGCGATCAGCATCTTTGGAGTGGTGCTTGTTTTCTTCGGGTACCAGTCGCTTCCTCTGTGGATTGGGGCGATTGCGTTCGCGGCCGGCGCACTGGACCTTGTTGCGAGCTACTTCTATTACGCTGCTTTGAAGCGTGGCGAGGCGTCGGACACGCTCGCCATCATGGGCGGCTTCTCTCCCGTCGCCACGGCGTTGTTCGCATTGCTGCTGCTGAAGAACGAAATG
>DATNBB010000136.1:0-7736 GCA_035607335.1 Binatia bacterium
GCAGCTTGCGACTGTCACAACTGCGCGACAGCCTCTGCAGCAAACTGCGTATGAGCGGGGTCTTCGTCCTGCGGCATGGAGAGATCGAGGATTACGTCAGCCTAGGAAATAAAGGCAAGTATCTCGATGCCTCGCGAGAGATCGCAGATGGAATCCGGCAAATTGATAACCAGGCAGATTTCGAAACTGTAGTCGATGGATTACAAACATGGGCGGCCCCGCCGCTGAACGCGCGCGCCGGAGGATAAGAGCACGGCAATCCAAAGTTCAGGAGAATCAAAGCTACTCCTCAGCATCCTCATGCTCCATCTCCGAAATAAACTTCACCGCGTCGCCTTCGCGCAATTTCCGGCATAGCTGGCTCAACGTCCGTTGTTCGCGCCCTTCCAGCGCTCGCATGTATGCCTTGATCACTTTGGCGTGGCGCGGCAGAAATCGTGCCGCGAACGCCGCTCCTTGCTCGGTAAGACTCAGCAGAGACAGCGGCCGACCGTCTCCTTCAGGAATCTCCACGCCAAGTGTTTCAAGTTCCTCGACCTTCAGACGCTTCGCTTCCACCCATCCATCGTCCGCCAGCCCTTTAACGATCACATCCAGGTTCTGCCGTTTCCACTGGCACTTCTGAGCGATCACCATCAACAGCGCCGGACCCTGCCTATGGAGCAGTTCTAGTACCCGAACCCCGCGTATTGTCAAGCCATGGTCCGCCAGTTGATCGTAAACCCGCGCCTTCATGTAGTCGGCGGCGTCGAGCAAATCCAGGTAAGCCTGAAATGCCCTCTCGCTCTTTTCCCTTTGGGTGAGCCAATATTTTGGCTTCCGATTTTCCATGAATTTACGGCGCCAAACGCGCCAAAACCCCGCCACGTTCTGGATTCGTAAGGGCACTTATCGCACAAAGTTGATGCGCCGCTTACAGCAGCTTCGGCGTGCTCGGTATCCAACGCAACCGCGAAAAAAAAAACGCCCGATCTTTCGATCGGGCGCCTCGGCTAATGCAGTGACCCACCCCGGGTCGCTTGCTGCTACCTCGCAATCATCACGTGCCTTCGTTCCAGGAGGCCAGATAATGCTCCTGCTCGGCTGTGAGCTTGTCGATCTGGAAACCCATCGAATCAAGCTTGAGCTTTGCGATCTGCTGATCCAGGTGTTCGGGAACCGAGTAAACCTGATTCTTCAGCTCCTTCGCGTGCTTGATCATGTATTCGGCGGCATAAGCCTGGTTCGCGAAGCTCATATCCATCACGGCGGCCGGGTGTCCTTCGGCGGCTGCAAGATTGATCAGGCGGCCATCGCCGAGCAAATAGACTTTGCGGCCGTCCTTCATGTCGTATTCATCCACGAAAGGCCGCACTTCCCTCTTGCCGCTCGACTGCTTTTCGAGCGCTGGAATATCGATCTCAACGTTGAAGTGGCCGGAGTTGCTCACCACAGCGCCGTCTTTCATGCGCGAGAAGTGCTCGCCGGAAATCACGTTCTTGTTACCGGTGACGGTGATGAAGACATCGCCGATTTTCGCGGCTTCGTTCATCGGCATCACGCGGAAGCCATCCATCACGGCTTCAATAGCTTTCGTCGGATTGATTTCGGTCACGATCACGTCCGCGCCGTGCCCCTTGGCGCGCATTGCAACGCCGCGTCCGCACCAGCCATAGCCCGCAACCACAACGCGCAGCCCGGCAAGCAGCAGGTTCGTGGCGCGAATCACGCCGTCGAGCGTGGATTGGCCGGTGCCGTAGCGATTATCGAAAAAGTGCTTCGTGAGCGCATCGTTCACGGCAATCACGGGGAACTTCAGCGTGCCATCTTTTGCCATTGCGCGAAGACGAATCACGCCAGTGGTAGTCTCTTCCGTACCGCCGATGACGTTAGAAAGCAGATCGGTGCGTTTCGTGAGCAACTGCGTCACGAGGTCGGCGCCATCATCCATCGTGATCTGCGGCTTGTGGTCAAGCGCGGCGCTGATGTGTTGATAATAGGTCTCGTTGTCTTCGCCCTTGATCGCGTAGGTCGGGATGCCGTAGTCCTTCACGAGCGATGCGGCAACATCGTCCTGCGTCGAAAGTGGGTTCGACGCGCAGAGAACCACGTCCGCGCCGCCGTCACGCAGCGTGATGCCGAGATTGGCCGTTTCGCTGGTGACGTGCAGGCAAGCGGAAATGCGAACACCCTTGAGCGGTTGGTCCTTGATGAATTGCTTGCGAATCAGCTGAAGAACGGGCATGTGTTGATTCGCCCATTCGATGCGGTTCTTGCCTTTCGCGGCAAGACCGATGTCCTTCACGTCTCCTGCTAGTTTTGTTGCGGTTTCCACTATGTTGCTCCTCTTGTATGTCTGGCGATCTCGAATCTGCGCTTTCTTTTTTTTTGGCCGGAGTGAAGAGAGATTCTGAGGGCCGGATTCTCCGGCCCTCGGAACGATGAACTCAATTAACGGGACGCCACGGCCGCGCCGCGCGATTCGGCGGCTTTGCGGAGCGCGTCCGCCTTGTCGGTACGTTCCCAGGTGAAGCCGGGGCCGGTGCGTCCGAAATGGCCGTAGGCGGCTGTAGCACGATAAATCGGTCTGCGAAGGTCAAGCGTTTCGATGATGCCCTTGGGCGTCAGCTTGAAAGATTCGCGAATCAGCTCGGTGATTTGCGCATCGGGAATCGTGCCGGTGCCGAAGGTCTGCGTCATCACGGAAACCGGCTCGGCAACGCCGATGGCATACGCGAATTGCACTTCCACTTTGCGCGCGAGGCCCGCGGCAACAATGTTCTTTGCGACGTAACGCGCCATGTAGCACGCGGAGCGATCGACCTTCGAAGGATCCTTGCCCGAAAACGCGCCGCCGCCGTGGCGTCCGTAACCGCCATAGGTGTCCACGATGATTTTGCGTCCGGTGAGGCCCGCATCGCCCATCGGTCCGCCAGTAACGAAGCGGCCAGTCGGGTTCACGTGGATTTTCGTCTGCTTATCGAACATGCGCTCCGGAATGATTGGCTTGATCACCTTCTCGATGATCGCGTCGCGGAGATCGCTGTGCGTCACGTCTTCGCTATGCTGCGTCGAAATCACCACGCAGTCGACGCGTGCCGGACGACCGTCAATATATTCAATAGAAACCTGGGATTTGCCGTCAGGCCGCAGGAAGTCGACGACGTTCTTCTTCCGCACTTCGGAAAGCTTCAGGCAAAGCTGATGCGCCAGTTGGATTGGCATTGGCATCAGTTCGGGCGTCTCATCGCACGCATATCCAAACATCAGCCCCTGGTCGCCGGCGCCGCCCGTATCGACGCCCATGGCAATATCAGGCGACTGCTTCTTGATGGACGAAATAACGCCGCAAGTGTCGGCGTCAAAACCATACTTCGCACGTGTGTAGCCCACGCCGCGCACCACGTCGCGCGCCACGTCAGCAAAATCCACGAAGGTCGTTGTCGTGATCTCGCCGGCAACCATTACGAGGCCGGTTGTGACGAGCGTTTCGCAGGCGACGCGACCCATCGGGTCGTCCTTCATGACGGCGTCCAAAATTGCGTCAGATACTTGGTCAGCTATTTTGTCGGGGTGGCCCTCGGTGACAGACTCCGAGGTGAACAGGAACTTCTCATCGGCATGCGCCAAGACAGTCTCCTCCAGCGATATACGTGATGGCAGTTAGCGGTTAATCGCGGTAATTGGTTGCAATTCCGATACCCATGCTAAAGGAGGCGACAAATCGTGTCAACGTTCAGCATTGGAAGGTGTTAAATCGAGGCTGAAACGGGCGTAAGGGTACTCGAACTGACTCAGGGCGGGACTTTTGGGAACAAATTTTCCACTCTTTTAGCGAACAAGTCCTCAAAAAATGGCCCTTAATCCGTTAATTGCTGAAACTACGGAGGGCTGAGGCTTCGTCGACTTGGACGTCGAAAATCGTGAACAGGCGGGTGATCTGGACGATGTCCCGGACGCGCCGAGTGAGGTTGAGGAGCTTAAGCTCGCCTTGGGCACTTTCGACGGCGCCGTGGGCTACGACGAGTTCGCCGATCCCGGAGCTATCGATGTAATCCACGTCTTCCAGATTGAGGATGATCTTTGCGTGGCCCTGCTGGACGAGCTCTTTGATCGTGCGCCGGAGGACGGCACTGCCCTCGCCGAGCGTAATTCGGCCGCTGAAGTCGACTACGGAAACATCTCCGACCTGACGGCATGTGCCGCGAAGAATCATGGAATTTTCACCAATGGAAAATCTATGCCCGGCCCGAAGCCGGAACGCTCTGCGGCAACTTCTTCGCCATAACAATCTCAGCGCCGCCGTTTGGACCCCGCTGCACAGAGAATTCGTCCATAAACGCCTTGATCAGGAATATTCCGCGTCCGGATGTGCGCAAAATGTTTTCTTCGGCCAAAGGATCAGGCACTTGAGAGAGGTCAAACCCAGGGCCCTCGTCCGTGACGTGGACCACCATCTTCTCGCCTTCAAATTCGACCGTGAGGACGATTTTCTTCTCGCGCTGCTGAGAATTGCCGTAATTGTAGGCGTTAATCACGCCTTCGCGCACGGCCATCCCGATCTTGTGAACATCGTCCTCGTCAAAGCCACTGGCTTCGGCGACGCGCTTCACGATGCTTTCGGCAAGATCGATGCTCTCGATGAGCGTTTCGAGCGTGACCTCGAGACTTTGTGTAGTAGCCACAGGCGTTGCGGGTCGCCCAAACGGGGGAACCAAGCAATGGTTATCATAGGCCGCGTCGGGCCGTCAATTCAACCTTCCGTGAGAATTCGTGGAAGCGGCTCTCGGCTCTGTAGCAGGGTGCACCGCGCGAGAGAAGAGCCTCAGAATTTAAGACTAAAACTCGCGGCGAGGTTGAAGTCAGGGAGGAGGAAAACAAGAGGGGTCGTTCGCCGCGCCCTTGAATACGGCACGGCTCAGGACGACGAAATTTTGAAATCTTACAAAGGGCGTGGCTCAGGTTCGGTCGCGGAATGCGCAATCGGCCAGCTACCGAAACTACTCGGCTGTGCGAGTTTGGCCGTAGGGAACTTCTTACAAGCTTCCTGATTGCGGCACGAGCAGGAAGCCTTTACGATTACAGCGATGCCATTTACAAAGCTGTTTGGGTTTTGCAGCGAAGAGCTGCAGAGGACTTGGCGTGCCCTCGTGATCGCGTATAACACACTGCGCGAACTGGACGAGATGACGATGGGTACTCTGCTCGCCTATTTGCGCGACCGCTAACGCTGAATGCCCTATTGCGGATTCGGGCCTTCGGTGACCTGTACCAAGTCTTTTGCGCGGAACCATTTGGCGAACGCGGCTTGGACCTGCGGCGCGGTGAGTTCGACGTAGTGGTGTGCCGCGACGATCGGTTCATCGAGCGGCAAGCCGATAATCGCGCGCGAAATCAGTCCGCCCGCGATGCCGTTTTCGCTCGCTTCGGCGAGTGGAATCTGCCGGAGCAGCATGGCCTTCGCCTGCTTCAATTCGTTATCTCCCACCGGTTCGGTCTGCATCGCCTTCAGATCGCGCTCGATCACGGCGCGCGCTTTTGAGACGTTTTGCGGATCGCAAGCGTAATTCACGGTGTAGTAGCCGCGCGTGCGGCCGACGCTAAACGACGAGTTCACGTAGTAGACGAGTCCGGCGTTCTCGCGCAGGTCCTGGTAGAGGCGCGTGGCGTAGAATCCCCCGCCGAGCACGTGATTGCCCAGTTCAAGTGCGTAGTAATCGGGATTAAAGCGATTCATATCGAGCGTTTCACCAAGATCGACGTTGACCTGGACGCGGCTCTTATCGGGAACCGCGGTGGTGCCTGGCGGATTATTCGCGACTGGCGGCAGATCCGTCTGAGGCGCAGGGCCCGTCGCTTTCCATGCTCCGAAATACTTCTCGATTACTGCTTTTGCATTCTCAGGCGTGACGTTTCCAATCACCACGATCGTGGTTAGGTCCGGGCGAAACACCTTCTGGTAATAAGCCTTTACGTCGTCCGGCGTGACAGACGAGACGGTCGATGGCGTGGCCTGTCGCAGCACCGGGTCGGTCTTCGGAAATAGCCCCTCCTCCAAAGCACGCTGGGTCAGATAATCCGGGCTCTGTAGCTCGCCGGCAACCGCACGAGCTGTCTGCTGCTGGACGATCTTAAAGGCCTGTGCAGGCAGTGCCGGGTGAAGCTCGTTGTCAGCTAGAAGCGCGACGCCACGGTCGAAGTCGGGTGCCAAGACAGACAGCGAAAAATGTGCACCGGCAGATTCGTCAGCGGCGATATCGTCGAGGGCTTTTTGGAAACCGATGCGGTCGAGAGATTGGGTGCCATAGGGGAAGAGATCGCCAAGGATGCTGTTGACGCCTTCCTGGCCCTGAGGCGCCTCGAGGTCGGCATTGTTTTTCACTTCTCCGACCACGGTGACCGAATTGCTAATCGTTTCGGGTTGCACGATCAGCTTGATTCCGTTTGGCAAAGTGCTTTCGACGGGATGAGTCGTCAGATCGGGAATGGCCATGCGGGTTACGGCGTTTTCCGCCCATTGCGGCAACGCAACGGTGCCGCTTGGGTTTCCCGCCAATGCTTCTGTGCCACCGAATGTCTTCGAAGAGACGGGCGCGCCGGAGGACTGCGGCGTGAGAATCGCCGTGATCGCCCCCGAAGGCGCGAGATATTGGCGCGCCACGCGGTTCACATCCTCGACAGTCACCTTTTGAATAGCGCGAATATCGTCTTCCGGCGATTGCCTGCCCTCGACGGCTAGCGCGGCGGACCATTCCATCGCCAGGCCCGAAATTGAATTCTTCTGAAATTCATCGCTGGCTACTTCGCGACGCTTTGATGCCTCCACGAGATCGGCGGGAACGCCATTTTTTAAATCATCGGCAATTACCTGACGGACTTCTTCAACCAACTGCTGGGCATTCCCGCCTTGTGGAAAAATAGCAGCCGCATATGCGAGCCCCGCTTTTGGTAGAGGACTGTACGCAAAACCCGCGCCAAGCGCCTTCCCTTCCGGCACGAGTGCGTAGAGCGAGCCGCGCTGACTGCTCAAAACATCGCCGAGAACGGTCATTGCGGCAAAATCGGGACTATCGCTTCCCGGCGCACGATAAGAGAGAACAGCCCAGCCATAGGGCAAGTCCGTATTCAGGTTAAGCGATTGCGAAGACACAGGACTTAATTTGACTTCGGGACGCTCAGGAATTTTCTTACGTGGAATGTCCTCAAACAGCGTCTTTACCTGCGTCAGAGTTTTTTGCGGGTCCACATCGCCGGCAATCACCATGACGGCGTTGTTCGGCGCGTACCACGTGTCATAAAACTGCTTCAAGGCGGTCCCGGTAGTCTTCTCAAATGACGGACGTGTGCCGAGCGCGTCATGCTCATATGGCGTGCCTTTGAACATAGCCGTCAAAAGATCGGTGTAAAAAACGTATTGCGGATTCGAAAGGTCCTGCGCGACTTCCTGCTCGATGGCGCCGCGCTCTTTGCCCCAAAGCTGATCGGAATTCAGGACACCCCGCATCCGAAGCGATTCGATATGCAGCGCAACGTCCGTGTCTTCAGCGGGAACCGTGAAGAAATATTGCGTCACGGTCTGCTGCGTATCGGCGTCAAAATCACCGCCCATTGCTGCGGAAATTTTTGCCAACTGATCCGCCGAGAGATCCGGAGTGCCGCGGAACATCATGTGCTCTTCGGCGTGGGCCATTCCCGGAAAGCCTGCAGGCGCTTCATTGGAACCGACGAGATAATTGACGACGGTGGTGGCAACAGGG
>DATNBB010000217.1:0-15792 GCA_035607335.1 Binatia bacterium
GCAATTTGTTGCATCTCCGGCGACATTAAATGGACAGAACCGGCCAAGAACATCGCTCATACGGTACAAACCGAGCCCAAATTGGCCCAAGAACAGACTCCGCAAATGCTTGGGGATGTCTTTCACCATTAACGAGGGCCACTCACCATCGGAGATTTCTAATCGCCAATTTGCCGATTAGAAAACCGCGCAACTTACTGAAAACAAAAGGGAGCGGCAAATTCTAATCGACAAAAAAAGGGCATTTTTTTAGGCGATAAAAGGCCACGGCAAAGCGCGCGACGAACCAATTCAGAGAGGGAGACGCGGACACTTTTAACGAGCTAACAAAGGAGACATCTTTAAGAGAGTTTTGACACAAAGTCTCCAAATACTTGACATCTAAGATGCGAAACCGTAAGGTTACGCATTATGCGTCACCATTCGGTTACAAATGGGCAGCAGGATGCGTTCGCCGCGCTCTCGGATCCCACCCGGCGCTCCGTCCTCGATCTGCTGCGACAGGGGAGTCGGCCGGCCGGGCAGATTGCGGCGATGTTTCCCGTCTCACGGCCGGCGATCTCGAAGCATCTGCGTTTGCTGCGGCGCGCGCAGTTGGTCCGGGAGCGTCGCGAGGGGCGCCATCGCGTCTACCAATTGAATGCCGCGCCCCTAAAAGCGGTCGATTCATGGATCGCCGAGTATCGAACGTTTTGGCAAAAGAACCTTGCCAGCCTAAAAAGCTTCGTGGAAAGCGAGCAATCGGGCGATGCAAAGCCGCAGCGCCGCCCGACTGCGAGGACAAAGCAAAGGAGGAAACATGGCAACAAAAGCGACTCCTGAACCGGACGAGACTGTAAGCGAGATTCACATTGCGGCGCCGCCCGAGCGTGTCTTTGAGGCTCTCATTGATCCCAAACAGGTCGTGAAATGGTGGGGGCAGGAAGGCATCTACCGAAGCACGGAATTTTCCGCGGACTTGCGCGTGGGCGGCAAGTGGCGCATCGGGGGCGTAGGGCCGGACGGCGGAAAATTTGAGGTTACCGGCGAGTACGTCGAAATCGAGCGGCCGCGTCTGATTGTCTACACATGGGTTGCGAGTTGGACCGGCACAGCGAAAACGACCGTTCGCTGGGAGCTCACGCCTGAGAGCAAAGGAACGCTCGTAAGAATCCGCCACTCCGGCTTAAGCGCATATCCCGAGATTGCTCAAAGTTACAGAGGATGGCCGCGCATGCTTGGCTGGCTGCAGGGGTTTTTGCAGAGCGGCGAAACCGTGGAGAGCCGAAAGCCCCCCACGCCCTAGACTCGCTTGCCCTCGTGGGGCAGAATGTCGGCATGACGACGCCCCCTCATACGAAGCATGCTGACCGGCTTGCGGAACTGCGCCGATTGAATGCGGAAGCGGAAGCGGCCGGCGGTGCCGAGCGGCGAGAACGCGAGCGCAAGGCCGGTAAATTAAGCGCTCGCGAGCGCATCGACCTGCTGCTCGACGAAGGATCGTTCGAAGAACTGGACAAGTTCGTTCGTCACCGCTCCGATGATTTTGGAATGGCCGAACAGCGGCCGGCGGGCGATGGCTTCGTCACGGGCTATGGGCGAATCGAAGGACGGCTCGTTTACGTCTTCGCGCAGGACTTCACGGTATTCGGTGGCTCCCTCTCCGAAGCGAACGCCCAAAAAATCACGAAGATCATGGATCTGGCAATGCGCGTCGGCGCACCGGTGATCGGGTTAAACGATTCAGGCGGTGCGCGAATTCAGGAGGGGGTGAAATCGCTGGCTGGATATGCCGATATTTTCCTGCGCAACACGCTGGCGAGCGGCGTGATTCCGCAAATCAGCGCGATTCTGGGACCGTGCGCGGGAGGGGCCGTTTATTCGCCCGCGATCACCGATTTCATCTTTATGACGCGAGAAACGTCTTACATGTTCGTGACGGGTCCGGACGTAATCAAGACGGTCACGCACGAGGACGTGACGAAGCAAGCGCTGGGCGGCGCGATGACGCACAACGCAAAAAGCGGCGTGGCGCATTTCGTTGCACAAGATGATGCGGAATGCCTTGCAATGATTCGCGAACTGCTGAGTTATTTGCCTTCGAACAACGTGGATGATCCGCCGCGACGCAGTTCGAAGGACCCGTGGAACCGTGCGGAACCCGCGCTCGATTCGCTCGTGCCCGAAGATGCCCAAAAACCCTACGACATTAAGGATGTAATCCATGCCGTCGCGGACGATGCAGAATTTTTCGAGGTTCACGAATATTTCGCGCAGAATCTCGTGGTTGGGTTTGCGCGATTCGATGGACGGCCGGCGGGAATTGTGGCGAATCAGCCGGCTGTGCTGGCTGGCGTGCTGGATATCAATGCGTCCGTGAAGGGCGCGCGGTTCGTGCGGTTTTGCGATGCGTTCAACATACCGCTGGTGACATTTGAGGATGTTCCCGGTTTTCTGCCAGGAACGCAGCAGGAATTCGGCGGAATTATTCGGCAGGGCGCAAAACTGCTTTACGCGTTTGCCGAAGCCACCGTGCCGAAGATCACGGTCATCACGCGCAAGGCTTATGGCGGCGCGTATTGCGTGATGTCTTCAAAACATATTCGCACGGACATCAATTACGCGTGGCCGAGCGCGGAGATTGCGGTAATGGGGCCGGAAGCAGCCGTGAATATCGTTTACCGTCGCGAACTGGATCAGGTTCCCGCGGCTGAGCGGGAATCATTGCGCCAGGACAAGGTGGAGGACTTCCGGGAACGCTTCGCCAATCCCTACGTGGCCGCCGAACGCGGGTACATCGACGCGGTCATTGAACCTTCGCAAACCAGGGCGAAAATCGTCACTGCCTTGCTATCACTAGAAAACAAACGCGATACGAATCCGCGCAAGAAACACGGCAATATTCCTTTATAAAATCTTTATATACATTTACGACCCGATTGCACCATCCGCTAGATTTTCGTAGCGCATTCGAGTAGGCTTTGGATGGCCGAGAGAGATTTACAGGGGAAATCAGAAATCCGCAATGCCTCTCAGAATTTCCAAAGCAAAACCAGTGCGTAAAAACCTGGTTGAGATGCTGGACGATTTGATCGAACAGCATCATCTCTTGAAACACCCGTTTTATAAAGCGTGGTCCGAAGGAACTCTGCCGAAAGAAACCCTGCAGCTGTACGCCGCCCAGTATTACCAGCATGTACTTTCGTTTCCGGAAAATCTTCGCCAACTCGCAGGCCGGGCAGCAGGGCACCTCGGTTCGCTGGTTCAGGAAAACCTCGACGAGGAACTGGACCCAGCGGCGCCGCATCCCGCGCTTTGGCGGCAATTTGCCGAAGCCGTCGGGGTGGACCAGACCGCGTTGAACGAAGCGCATCCGTTGCCAGGCGTCGCTGTGCTGCTTGATGCGTACGACGAAATCGCCTCGCAGGGAACGTTTGCACAGGCTGTCGCTGCATTCTACGTTTACGAAGCGCAGGTGCCCGAGACAGCAAAGGAAAAAAAGGCGGGGCTGCAACAGTTCTACCATGTCACAGACGAGCGCGCGTTGGCCTACTTCGAGGTCCATCAGGAAGCCGACGTGCGCCACCGTTCGGCTTGGCGTGGATGGCTTGCCGAGCAAAATGATGAGGAGTCGTTTGGTGTGCTTTGTGCCGCAGAGCGAAGCCTGAAGGCGCTTTGGGGTGCTCTGGACGCGATTTATCCTCAAGCATGCGCCGCAGCTGCCAGAAACTAACTTAGCAAAGAGCTAGATTCTAAGGGGCGCCACTCATCGCGCCCCTTTTCTATTCCTTTCTCTTGATGATCCGGACTCCGTCGCGTCCCGCTACAACCGCTTCCCAGACAAATCCTAGAAATAATCCATGCTCCACCGCGCCCGTGACGTGATCGAGATGATGGGCCACTTCCTTTGGATTGGGCATCGGGCCAAAATCGCAGTCGATGATGTAATTTCCGCCGTCCGTCACAAAAGGTTTGCCTGTCGTTTTGTCGAGACGGAGGACGGTTTTTGAGCCGAGCGCCTCGAGGCGTTTGTTTGTGACCTGCCATCCGAACTGAACCACTTCCACAGGAACGGAAAAACGCGAGCCGAGGCGTTGCACTAATTTCGATTCGTCGCCGATTACCGCCATGCGTTTGCTTGCGGCGGCGACCACTTTTTCGCGGAGCAATGCGCCGCCGTGGCCTTTGATGAGGTACAGAGTGCCGATTTCGATTTCGTCGGCACCATCGACGTCGAGATCAAGCTCGGTGTGATCGCCGAGCGTTGACATAGGGATCTTTAGTTTTCGGGCGAATTCTTCGGTTTGTTCGGACGTAGGAATTCCCACGAAACGAAGACTTTCGCGCTCGATCCTGCGTCCCAGGGCGGCGACAAATTGCAACGCTGTCGTGCCGGAGCCGAGGCCAACCACCATTCCATTTTCAACAAGCTTGGCGGCAGCTTCTCCTACATCCTTTTTCCACTGTTCCGATTGCGCACTGGCTTCCGCTGGCACGTTCGTTTCTCCTATATGGGAACGCGTCATCATAGCGGCTTGATCGCGCTTTTGCCAATGCTTACGCGTGCGCGATGCACAGGCCGAGCAAAGCAAAGGTATCAGCGAGGCGAGTTCGTAGCAACGCATGTTAGAATCCCCGCTTTCGGCGGCGGACGAATGTTCAAGAAAGTCTTGATTGCCAATCGCGGGGAGATCGCAGTGCGTATTCTTCGTGCGCTGCGGGAAATGGGCATATCGGCAGTCGCGGTATACAGTGACGTTGACCGCGCAGCGCTGCACGTTCGGCTCGCGGCCGAGGCGTACGGAATCGGGCCGGCACCTTCGCGGGAGAGCTATCTCTCCATTGAGAAAATTATTAAAGCCGCAAAGTCGGCGCGATGCGATGCCATTCATCCGGGCTACGGATTTCTCGCCGAGAATGCAGCGTTTGCGCGCGCCTGCAAAGAAGCGGATATCAAGTTCATCGGGCCATCGGCAGAAGCGATGGAGCGGCTCGGTTCCAAGACTGCGGCGCGGCAGCTCGCGCGCGAAGCGGGTGTTCCCACCGTTCCCGGCACGCTCGAACCGCTTCGAAATTCGGAGGAAGCGCTGATTGCAGCGCGGAATGCAGGTTTCCCAGTCGTCCTGAAAGCGGTCGCGGGTGGCGGAGGCAAAGGGATGCGAGCGGTGGAGCAGGAGGCGGACCTGCACACTGCATTCCGCGACGCATCGTCGGAAGCGTTGAACGCTTTCGGTGACGGGCGCCTTTTCCTTGAAAAATATCTCGCCCGTCCGCGTCACATTGAAATACAGGTGCTCGGCGATGAGCACGGGAACATGGTTTACCTTGGCGAGCGCGAGTGTTCCGTGCAGCGCCGTCACCAAAAAGTGATCGAAGAAGCGCCGTCGCCGGTCATGACTCCGGAGTTGCGAAGCGCCATGGGCGAAGCCGCGGTAAAACTGGCGCGCTCCGGCGGATATACCAACGCGGGTACGATGGAATTCCTAGTCGATGCGAGCCGCAAGTTCTATTTCCTCGAAATGAACACGCGGCTTCAGGTGGAGCATCCGGTGACGGAGATGGTCACGTCACTCGATCTTGTGAAACTGCAAATCCGGATCGCCGCCGGAGAGAAACTCGCACTGAGACAAAAGGACGTCGTGCTGAACGGCCACGCAATTGAATGCAGAGTCTACGCGGAGGATTCCGATAACAATTTCCTGCCATCTCCGGGAACGATAACTCAATATCGTGCGGCCGGCGGACCCGGCATTCGCGTTGATGATGGCGTCTATTCCGGCTGGACGGTGCCAAACGAGTACGATCCAATGCTCGGCAAAGTGATCGCGTGGGGCAAGGATCGCAGCGAAGCCATCGCGCGCCTGCGCGGAGCAGTTGCAGAAACGCGTGCGAGCGGTATCAAGACAAATCTTGGGCTCTTTGCAAAGATTCTGACAACAGACGACTTTATACGCGGTGACATCTATACGCGATGGCTTGACGATTTTCTCGCGCGAAACGATGAGCCCGTGCTCCGGTCGAGCGGCAGCTCGAAGTTATCGCTCGAGGCAAAAGTGGCACTTATCGCGGCGGCACTCCGGTACGAGAGTCAACAAGGTCCAGAAAAAGAGATGGCCGGTAATTCGCGACAGACTGCCTCGAAATGGAAACTGGATGGCCGAATGGACCAATTAAAGCGGGAGCCACGCGGCACGAGATGAAGCTCGCTATCCAACTCGGCAGCGCCACACACACACTGGAGCTTTCGCGAGTCGAACACAAAGTGCAGGGCACAATCGATGGAGTTGCCGTCGAAGCCGACTGCGTCGAAATCGCGCCGGGTATCTATTCCGTCCTCATTGAGGGGCACTCGTTTGAGGCGAGCGTCGAACCCTTTGGAGAGGATCTGCGGATCACGATCGGTGGCAGAGAACTCGCTGTGCAGGTACGCGACCCTCGCAAATGGCACAGAAATCACAGCGCGTCGGCCTCGTCAGAGGTTCGTCAAAACGTGCTCGCGCCGATGCCGGGACGCGTGGTGCGTGTGCTCGTTGCGCTCGGTGAAACGGTGAAGGTCGGGCAAGGAATTGCAGTCGTCGAGGCAATGAAAATGCAGAATGAAGTTCGTTCGCCGAAAGCCGGCAAGGTCGAGCGGCTTTTGGTAAAAGAGGGGCGACCAGTGAACACCGGTGAGACGATCGCTGTAGTCGCTTAGCGACTTTGATTTCCCACCCCGGGCAGCTTCACCTTTGCGCCGCGAAAAAAGGCAGAGATAGACGACGGCAAAGGCACCTGAAAGCGCCCGACTGAACTGCGAATCAGTGGCTACACAAACCAATGCAAAACCAAAGATAACTCACCTGCAGGATGATGACAGAAACTGCTCTTTGTGGGCCGGCAGCATCAAATGTCTTTAGCGTGTGGACACGCGCTCTGCTAGGAGTCCCGAAGTCGACACGGAGGCGTGTAAGATAAATAGCGGTGTAGATGGAGTCCTAATACTTATGATTGGCCCAACGATGGCACGGCTTGCGAAAATTCGGACGTGGAGTGGAGTCGCGATTCTTTTCACCGCGATGGTTTTCGGCTGCTCGCAAAACCCCGAAGTCGCAAAGAAAAAGTATTTCGATAAAGGGACGTCCTATATGTCCGCCGGAAAATACCCCGAGGCGGCAATCGAGTTTCAAAATGCGCTCCAAATCGACTCGCACTATGCGGACGCCCACTATCAATTTGCGAAATGCCTGTTGAAGATGGGACAGATCCCTCGCGCATATCAGGAGCTTGCTGCAACAACGACGCTCGATCCGGGGAATGCGGATGCCCAGGTGGATATCGCCAGCCTATTGCTGGCCGGCGGAAAGACGACGGATGCTCGCAATCATGCGCAGACGGCATTGAACACAAATCCTCAGAACGTCCAGGCCGAGGTGATCCTTTCACAGGCAGACGCGTCTCTCGGTTCGATGCCCGCAGCTTTGAAAGAGGGGCAACAGGCAATCAATCTCGATCCGAACCGAATGGCTTCTTACTTGAACTTGGGATTGATCCAAGAGAGGGCCGGCGACCTTTCGCACGCTGAAGAAAGTTACGTAAAGGCGACGTCCGTGGATCCCAAATCGGCTGCGGCCGCGATGGCGCTGGGGCAATTCTATGCGCGGCAAAAACGCTGGCCAGATGCTGAAAAACAATTCAAGACGGCCGTGTCACTCGATCCCAAAAGCGCGGCACCACGATCGGCGTTGGCGATGCTTTATGTGACTGAAGGGCAGAAGGATGCGGCTGAGGCGGTGATGCGGCAGGCGAAGGACGACCTAAAAGATGAGCCTAACGGGGAACGTATACTCGGCGACTTCTATTTGTCACAAGGAGAAGTCGACAAGGCTTCGGTGGAATTTGCTTCGCTCTACTCCGAACATCCGAAGGATCCAGGCATCGCGAAGGCGTATGCGACCATTTTGCTTTCGCAAAACAAGATAAATGACGCGGAGAATGTGGACAACGCACTCTTGAAAGCCTCGCCGCGAGATGTGGACGCGCGCATTTTACAAGGGCAAATCCTGATCAAGCAGGCAAAGCCGCAAGACGCGGCACACGTCCTGGAGGTGGTGACAACCGACGATCCCAATAATCCGGTGGCTCACTACGAACTGGGCGTGGCGTATGCGGCGAATTCCAATATCGTGCAAGCGCAAACCGAGTGGAAAACGGCGAATAAGCTGCGGCCCGGCATGCCGGACGTACAGAGAGCTCTCGCCGGATTAGCCGAGCAGCAGCAGGACTACACGGCGCTCGCGGCGAGCGGCTCACAACTGATTAAGACCGAGCCGCACGCTCCGGACGGGTATCTCTTTCATGCCGCTGCGCTGTTGCATCAGGGCGATCAGGCCGGCGCGGAGGCCGACCTGAAAAACGCAATGCAAGAGGCGCCAAAGGATTCACGCGCGTTCACAGCGATGGGAGACCTGCGTGCGGCACAGAAGCGGTCCGACGAGGCGGAAAAGTTTTACACGCAGGCGTTGACCCTGGATCCATCCTCGGCCGAAGCGCTTACCGGACTTGTGAATCTTGACGTTCAGCAAAAGCAGCCGGGCAAGGCTCTCACACTCGTGCAGAACCAGATTTCGCGGGTGCCGCCAAACAGCAAATTCTACCTTGTGCTTGGGCAAGTGGAACTGCGCAATCAGGCGCCAGATAAGGCGGAAGCGGCATTTGAAAAAGCAACAGAACTCGATCCAAACAACGTGCCTGCATTTATGTTCCTGGCGAGCGTTCAGGCCGCGCAGGGTTCAGTCGATCAGGCTGTAGCGGGCTACAAACGGGCGATTCAGTCTAATCCCAAAGACGTTCGGCTCTACGTCGCGCTTGGTAGTTTGCTCGAAACACAGGGCAATTGGCAGGAAGCAGAAAGCACGTATCAACAGGCTTTGCAGGTGAGGCCGAATTACCCTGTGGCGGCAAACAATCTTGCTTATCTCATGCTGGAGCATGGCGGCGACGCGAGCGTTGCGCTCTCGTTGGCGCAAACCGCGCGGCGTGGCCTGCCTGATCTCCCAGCGTCCGCGGACACACTAGGTTGGGCGTACTACAAGCAGGGCGTCTATAACTCCGCCATCGACATGCTGCAGCAGGCGGAAAAAGCGAACCCGAAGGACGCAACGTATCATTACCACCTCGGGATGGCTTATATGAAGGCGAATAAGTCCGAACTCGCAAGCAAGGAATTTCAAGATACGCTGCAAATCGACCCGCATTACAGCCACGCAGACGAGATTCACAAGATGCTCGCGCAGTAGTCCGCGAGAGAGATCATTCGGGATGCCGCCAGTGCGTACGCTGATAATACCCTTGGACGTCAGAATTTTGCATACACGCGCGGATTCGGGCAGAATAGCTGCCTCTAAATCATGAAAAGGAAAGTCGGAGTATACCGGCTAGCCGAACAGGCCAAAGTCTCGATTGGGACGGTGGATCGGGCTTTGCACGGCCGCCCGGGAATCAACGAAAAGACGCGCGAACGCGTGTTGCGCATCGCCCGAGAGCTGGGCTATGAGCCAAATCTTGCCGCGCGAGCTCTTTCGAAGAGCCGCAAGCAGATTCGCGTGGGCGTTTGCGTGCCACGCGAAATTCATTTCTTTTACGACCAATTGTGGGAAGGCATCTACGACGAGGTGAAACGCTATCGAGATTACGGCGTCGATTTCATGTTTCGCCCGGTCCCCGAGCTGGGACGAGGTGAAACGATTGAACTGAAGAAGATCTTAGCTTCGGGCGTGCAGGGGGTGGTTCTCACACCTGGACGCCCGACAGACATCACGCCGGTGATCGACGTAGCGGAAGAAAAGGGCGTGCGCGTAGTCTGCGTTTCAACCGATGCGCCAGGAAGCAAACGGTCGAGTATTGTTTGCGTGGAACCGCGCCTCAACGGCCTGCTGGCGGGCGAACTCATGGGGCGATTTGTTCCTGCGAAATCGAAAGTTGCCGTCATCACAGGCATGCTGCGCACTGAGAATCACTCGAAAAAGACGGAAGGTTTTTCGGACGCTTTTCCTCAGTATTGCAGTGGAGGGCGCGTAGTGGAAGTGATCGAAGCGCATGAGGATCCGGCTGAGAGCTTCCGCAAGACTTCGGCACTCCTGGCGCGCATTCCCGATTTAGCGGGAATTTATGTGAATACCGTGAACTGCTTGCCTGTTTGCAAGGCGCTTGAGGCGAGAAACCGAGCGCTGAGCGTGAAATTGATTACGACAGACTTGTTTGAAGAAATGGTTCCCTATTTCGAGAAGCAAACGATTTGCGCTTCAATCTATCAACGGCCGTACCAGCAGGGACGAAATGCAATCAACCTGCTGGTGGAACACCTCTCGCACAACGCTCCACTGACTTCCTCGTATCTGAATCCCTCGATTGTGCTGCGGTCGAACCTGCATCTATTCCGTGAAGTGAAGCGACATCACAAAGGCGCACCGCTAGTCGCCGCAGCGGCTTCGTAATCTTGGGTGAGCTGACTCGCACTGCAAATTAGCGGGCACCGAGAAGAATATCGATCGTCAGTTGATCCAGGCGCTCGTAGGGCAGGCGCTTGGTCAGAATCGCGCCTTTGTCAAAGCTGTGCGCCAGAAGTTTTGACGAGCCATTTTTCGAATATTTGCCCACCGGCGGCGTGCCCTTTTTATCCGCTGAGATTTCAGCCAGTATCGATTGGATCTCGCGATCCGCGTTCCACTGCTTAGCCTTTTCTTTGAGAATCAAGTACGTCCGCATGCAGCCGCGCGCGAAATCTTTGACGCCCTCACAATTTTCTGTGCGATAAGCGTGAGCGTCGAAGTGGCGAGAGCCCTGATACTCTACGTCTTCAAGAAACTTGACCAGAAAAAAGGCCGACTTCGGATTCGTCGAACCAAACCTGAAGTCCTGATCATAACGGCCTGGCGCCTGATCGTTCAGGTCGATATGAAATAGTTTGCCCGCCTCCCATGCCTGCGCGACGCCGTGCATGAAGTTGAGCCCAGCCATTTGCTCGTGGGCGACTTCGGGATTTACGCCAACCATTTCGGGATGGTCCAGCGTGGGGATGAAGCCGAGATAGTGGCCGGTCGTGGCCATGTAAATATCGCCGCGTGGCTCGTTGGGTTTCGCTTCGAGAGCGAATTTGTATTTGTAGCCGCGGTCGATGTTGTATTCGCAGAGATAGTTGACCGCCTCGCGAAGACGCTTTACCGCGTCATCCGCCCTGCGGCACGAATCGGTTTCCACGCCCTCGCGCCCGCCCCACAAAACGAAAATCGTAGCGCCGAGTTCGGCGCCGATGTCCATGGCGCGCATTGTCTTCTGAATGGCGTAGGCGCGAACCTCAGGATCATTCGCGGTGAAAGCGCCGTCTCGAAAAACAGGATGAAAGAACAGAGACACGGTGGCCATCGGAACCACGATTCCGTGCTGTTTGCAGGCCTTCTTGAAGTCGCGAACGATTTTGTCCCGTTCGGACGCAGTGGCGTCAATGGGAACAAGATCGTTGTCGTGCAGGTTTACGCCCCACGCGCCCACTTCAGCGAGCATGGCAACGAGATGTTCAGGAGGCGTCTCAGGACGAACGAAGTCGCCGAAAGGATCCCGGCCGCGGTTGCCGACGGTCCACAAACCAAAGGAGAATTTGTGTTCGGGCTTGGGATTGTAGTTTCCATTTGTATTCTTCACGACATCTCTCATTCTGGTTTCCTCGTGCCTTAGGTGGAATCGATTCGCTGCAATTATCACCGAACTCGGCGGCAAAACGATATGTTTCAGCGGCGGCGCCCAAAGTGGAAGCGGAATGGCGTTCTGCGTTTCCAAATGCACTCGGCTTACCGTGTACGATAACGAATGGCGAATACTAACACGCACAAATGGAATTGCAAGCGGACGACCGAGCAAATAGACATTGGGAAGCCGAAAGATATTTCTTGACAGAAATCCGATCACTGTTCTATAAGCCCCGTTAACGTTAACGGACGTTAACGTTAACGATCCGGGCGAAGGAACGCCTCTGGCGGCCCCAGATAGATCGTTTGTTCGTGGAACGCCCGGAACATTAGTCCGAAGGGGTGGAAATGAGAATCGCGAAGCTTGTCAGCATAATGGTATTGATGTATGCAGCTCTTCTATTCTGGCTCCTCGGGATTGCGGCTCCGCGAGCCGAAGCGCAGTTAGCCACGGGCACGATTTCCGGGAGTGTAGTTGACTCGACGGCGGCGGTGGTGCCAGGCGCTACCATCAACCTCATCAGCGAAAGCCGGGGTACACGGCTTTCGGCAGTGACTGCCAGTAGCAGTGGCGAGTTCGTTGTTCCCAACGTGCCGCCTGACACCTACACTTTGGAAATTGCAAGCCATGGCTTCCAGACCTTCCAGCGTACCGGGATCGCGGTGAGCCCAGGAGACCGCGTAGCCCTCGGCCCGCTCACGATCAAAGTCGGCGCGATCAGTCAATCCATCACGGTGTCGAGCGAAGCGCCGCTCCTGCAGACCGAGAGCGCGGACCGGTCGTCAACCATCACGTCCACCGAGGTGCAGAACCTGCCGCTCTCGAACCGGAATTTTACGTCACTGACCGCGATTACCCCAGGGATCAGCGGCCTCAACCGCATTGCTGATCGCTCGTCGTCCGGCGGGGGCGACTCGAACGTTATGATGGACGGCATTTCCACGATGGACACCGGGAACAACGGCCAAATGGTTGCGGTCAACACGGAATCGGTTGCGGAGGTTAAACTCCTAGTGTCGGACTACCAGGCCGAGTATGGAAGATCGAGCGGCGTGCAGATCAGCGCAGTCACCAAGAGCGGCACCAACCAATTTCATGGCACCGGGTTTATCGTCGCGCGGCAGTCGGGATGGAATGCCAACAGCCGGACGAACAAACTGAACGGCGACCCCAGATCGTACACGAAGGAAAAGGACCTGGGCTTCTCAATCGGCGGACCCATTGGGAAACCAGGTCACAACAACAAACTGTTCTTCTTCTTCGCCGATGAGTTCGACCCTCGCTCGAATGCCGGCACCGTCACACGCTACCGCGTTCCAACAGCGCTGGAGCGCGCCGGGGATTTCTCGCAAACGACCGACAACAACGGCAACCCGTTTCCCTATATCAAGGACCCGCTTTCCAACAACCCGTGCAAGGCTTCCAACACCTCCGGCTGCTTTCAGGACGGCGGCGTGCTCGGGCGTATCCCTGCCAATCGGCTCTACGGCTTAGGGCAGAAAATCCTGGGTTTGTATCCCCTGCCGAATGTGAGTGTGCCGGGAGCTCCTTACAATTTCGAGATCGCGTCGCCGCAACAATCGCTTATGTCCCAGGCGCCGGTTACCAAAATCGATTACCAGCCCTGGAGCAAGTTGCGGGCGTCGTTCAAGCTAGCCCTCTGGGGCCAGCCGAATAAAACCATACTTGGCACGCTGCCGGGTTTTAACGATTCTAAGCTATACAAACAGTGGTTCTACTTGTGGGCCAGCACCATCGACTACACCATCAATCCATCGACGTATCTGGAGGCGACGTTCGGAGCATCGCGGAACGACCTCGGTGGCTGCACGCAGGGGGCCGGAAGTACAGCGCCCCTCTTCTGCACCAATGGCCTTCCCATGGATAAAGTAGCCAGTCTGCCCGGAGCCGGCCTGACGGGATTGCCTTCCGTCTTTCCAAGCACGCCGTTAAATAAAAGCTATTACGCCTACCAGGCCTTGAACGCGGTGAAACCTCCGATCTGGGATGGCACGACCCTGAACATGGTGCCGAGCTTCTCGTGGGGCGGGCGGATCGCCAATGCTCCCCCGAATTTTCCGTTCCCCGGCTGGTTGAACACCAATCAGACCCACGATGTCAGCATCAGCGTCACGAAAGTTCGTGGCAGTCACACACTGAAGGCAGGCTTCTACTGGACCCACAGCTACAAGGCACAGCAGCGACAGGGCTGGGCGGGGACGATCAGATTCCAAAACGACACCAATAACCCGCTGGACTCCGGCTTCGGCTACTCCAACGCGGTGCTGGGCATTTTCGACCAGTACGAGCAGTTGTCCAAATACGTGGAAGGGAGCTACATCTACAACAACCTCGAGGGCTACGTGCAGGATAACTGGAAAGTTACACCCCGACTGACGCTGGACTATGGTGTGCGGTTGGTCCAT
The DNA here is from genome assembly GCA_035607335.1 of Binatia bacterium. Lineage (GTDB taxonomy): Bacteria > Acidobacteriota > Terriglobia > Acidiferrales > UBA7541 > Palsa-295. The sequence continues at coordinate 14,127 of DATNBB010000217.1, forward strand.
CAACAGCCACAATATGATCGGTTGGGACAAGCCGGGAATTTCCTGCCTGATAAATGGAGCCTATCCAGTGCGCCGCTCCTCTACGTGGCCGGTTGTGCGGCCTCGCCCTGCACCGGCGCGAATCGTCAGGCAGAAGACCCAAGTACCGGTAAATTGCTGGGACCAAACACAGCAGTGGCTATCGGCACGCTGGTGCCGGGTTCGGGAAATGCGCTCGACGGCCTGTTCCGTTCGGGACAAGGCCCCGTGCCCACCACTACTTACAATTGGCCGACGCTTCGCGCGGAGCCGCGTTTTGGAGTGGCATTTAATCCCAACCGGAGGCTTGTCTTCAGGGGCGGCGGTGGTCTCTTTTTTGATCGTCCCGCCGGGAACAGCATCTACTCCCAGGTGCAAAATCCGCCCGAGCTGACAGATCAGACCCTGTATTACTCCCAATTGCAGACGATGGGTGGGCTTCTCACCCAGGGGGCTCCGAATCTGAATGTCTACCAGCTTAACAGCGGGTACCCCAGCACCTGGACTTGGGGCGGCGGCGTCCAGGTGATGCTGGGCCAGCAGTTGATCGACGTATCCTATAACGGTCAGGACTCGTACAATCTGCTCGACAACCCCAACATCAATGCAGTAGATTTCGGAGCCGCTTTCTTGCCGCAAAATCAGGACCCGACGCTTTCGAGTTCGCTTCCCGGCGGTGCGGCCGTAACCTCCAACCAGATGCGGGCTATACGCGGCTACGGCGGGATCACCCAGTATCAGCCACGCGGCTGGTTCGTTTCCCACACGCTGCAATTTGGAATCAGCCGCCGCTTTAACCATGGTCTATCCTTCGGCTGGAACGATACGATCGTCCTTCAGGAAGCGGGCAGCACCGGGGCGCGGTATCAGCACAACCCTGATGGCACCTTCTCGATACGTGCCGATCAGGCCCAGGCCGATAAACTCCTTGGCGATTACGTTCCTGGCCGGCACACCTTCAAGGGCTATGCCGTCTATGCTATCCCAACGTTTAAGAATGCTTCCTCGACGCCCATGGACGCGCTTAGGCTGGTTACCAAAGACTGGCAGTTGTCCGGCATCTGGGCGGCCAACAGCCCCAACACTTCGAACGGAAACGGCACTTACGCCGTCGGCTATTCCTTTCAGGACGGCACTGGAAATACAAATATCACCGGCTCTCCGGACTACGGCGGGCGGGTCCGGATCGTCGGGAATCCAGGCTCGGGATGCAGCGGCAATGCCTATCGAGAGTTCAACACCGCAGCTTTTCTCCCGCCTTTAGTGGGCAGCGTCGGGCTGGAGTCCGGCCAGGATTACATGCGCGGCTGCTTCTACCAGCAGTTCGATATCGCCTTGCAGCGGGACATCCGATTCGGCGAGACGCGGCGGCTGGAGTTCCGGGTTGACGCCTTCAACGCATTCAACCAGTCGCACACCACCCGCATAAATACAAACGCGCAATTCGCGAGCCTAACCAATAATTCAATCGTTAATTTACCCTACGACTCCAGCGGCAACCTCATTCCAACGCGTTCGCAGCCGAAGAACGCGGGCTTCGGTGTAGCCAACAGCTATCAGGGAGGGCGCACCTTGCAAATGTGGTTGCGGTTTACGTTTTGAGAAGCGCACTCAGGCGCGAGCCACAATATGTGGCCGCGCCTGAGTG
>DATNBB010000144.1:0-5543 GCA_035607335.1 Binatia bacterium
CGCCACATCAATCCCACAAACGTCTGCGTCGCGCATTGCAAGCTATGCGCTTTTGGCCGCTCGCCCGACGCCCCCGGCGCCTACACATTCGCGCTCGAGGAAATCTTTCAGCGCGCCGCGCAGGGCGTAGCCGAAGGCGCCACCGAATTTCACATCGTCGGCGGACTGCATCCCGATCTCCCGTTTGATTATTATCTCGATTTGGTCCGGGGCCTGAAGCAGCGCTTCCCGCATGTGCATCTGAAAGCGTTCACCGCCGTCGAAGTTCACTATTATTCGCGCCTGGCGAAAATTTCGCTGCGCGATGTTCTAGTCAAAATGAAGGAAGCGGGCGTCGATTCTCTGCCGGGTGGAGGCGCCGAAGTCTTCCACCCGCGCGTGCGCCGCATCATTTGCGACCATAAAGTAAGCGGCCAAATGTGGCTTCAGATCGCCCGCACGGCTCACGAACTTGGCATGCGTTCCAACGCCACCATGCTTTACGGCCACGTGGAAACAAACGAAGAACGCGTCGATCACCTGCTTCGGCTGCGCGAATTGCAAGATAAAACCCACGGCTTCCAGACGTTCATCCCGTTGGCGTTCCATCCCGCGAATACGCCGCTGTCGCATCTGCCCGGTCCAACGGGCCTCGACGACCTGAAGACGATCGCCGTCTCGCGCTTGCTGCTTGATAATTTCGATCACATCAAGGCGTATTGGATCATGCTGACGCCGCGTATCGCTCAAGTTGCGCTACGATTTGGCGCGGACGATTTGGATGGGACTGTCGTCGAAGAAAAAATCTATCACGATGCCGGTGCAACCACGCCCGAGCATCTCACGCGTGCCGAACTCGAGCGCCTGATTCGCGCCGCAGGCCGCGTTCCCGTCGAGCGGGACACACTCTACAATCGCGTAGACCGCTCCGGCCCGGTACCCGTCTCAAAGCCGGTCCCGCCGCGCCCCACCGACAGCTTCGTCCCCGAAACGTCACTCACCTTGAACGTCTGACGCAATTAGCTCTGACGATTCAGGAGCCGCGTCATCCTGAGGGCCGCAAAGCGTCCCGAAGGATCTCTCTTGTTTTTGCTGGTGCAATACTCCCTACGAAAACCGTCTCGGGAAATCGCACTTTCGCTGAGCGCCTTAATTAAGGTCCCGCGAGATCATAAACTTGAACGTCAGCTTATCCGCGCCATCCGTGACGCCAACGCCGACGCCCGCCTCGATCGAAATCACTTTGCCGCTGTGATCCATCGTGGCCCATATCTCATGGAACTGATCGTTGGCCTTCATGAAATGGTCGAAGGTGCCGAAATCGTCGTATTCCTCCGCCGCCAAAGCCCAACGTTCGTTGAAGTTATAAGCGATCCGCCCCGCCGGCACGAATTCCAATCCGCCAAACCCGCCTTGATAATCGGTATCCATAATCGGGTTGTAAATCAGATCCACTTTGCCGAGGTGCGCCCCGATAATCGGCCGCACTTCGGATGAAATCGTCCGCGATTCCCAATAAGAATAATTAACGCTGAACTCAAAATTCACGCCATAGGCCAGCATGTGCTTGTCCGCATTGGGCCGGACAAAAAGCTCGCGAATCTTAAATCCGTTCAGCGATCCGCCCCGGCCTTTCGAATAAGCCGAAAAAACCGGAAAATACAGCCCCTGTTCCATCCATGGCTTCACGCCATAGGCCCATTCCACAGTGCCGTTCACGGAGTTATCCGGGATTATTCCGCCCGGATAGTCCGCCGTCTTCCGCCCGATCGGCGTGAAATTGCTATGCAGCATCACATTAAACTTGCCCTGCTCGGCAATCGCCGCGTCGTACACTTGAATTTCGTCCGTCTGTGCAAAGCAAACTGCCGAAATCGTCGCAACCGCAAAAGCCGTCAAAAACACACGAATCATCGCTCGTCGAATCTTCATCGTAGGGAATCCCGCCTCACGCTCGAACAGAAAACGCGCGTCATTGTACAACGACGTGTCGCCGCCTTGAACTCTCCAAATGCGTTTTTTTGCAGTAAATCACGCGTGCGGATGCGCTTTGTCATACACAGCCATGAGTTGCTCGATACTCGCCTGTGTGTAGCGCTGCGTGGTCGAAAGTGAGACGTGTCCCAGCAGTTCCTGAATCGCCCTCAGATCGGCTCCGTCCGCCAGCAGGTGAGTGGCAAACGCGTGCCGCAGTGAATGCGGATGCAGATTCCAATCGATGTTTGCAAGCCTTCCGTACTTGACCACAATCGTGTGGACGGCCCTCTTCTGAAGACGGCCGCCTTTGTGGTTGAGGAATACGGCCTTGTAGTCCGGCTCGCCTTGGGCATCGGCTAGCAGTTTGTTTCGCACGGACCAATACTCCAGCAGCGCCACCGCTGCTTTGCGCCCGTATGGGATCACGCGCTCCTTCGATCCCTTGCCGAACACGCGCAGCATTCTGCTGTTTTGATCGATATTTTCCATGTTGAGCCCGGTTAGTTCGCTCACGCGCAGTCCCGAGGCATACATCAACTCCAGGATCGCCCGGTCACGCTTCAGCATCATCCGCGCCTGTTCCTGTTGACGCGGCGTCAGTTTTCTTCTGCTCTCCGGTAACGCCGGTTTTTCCCCGAGCAAACGATCCAGCATCGCGGTCATTTCGCCGACGGAAATCACCTTCGGCACACGCTTCGGCAATTTTGGCATGCTCACCAGACGCGCCGGATTCTGCTGGATCAGCCCTTCGCGGATGCAATACTTAAAAAACGACCGCAGCGTCACAAGCTTTCGCGCTACCGAGGACTTCTGCAGGTTCCGATCGTAGAGCTGCGCCACGAATTCGCGAATCACCCGATGATCGATCTGTTCTAACGGAAGGGTCTTCTCGCCGGGAGGAGTAATGAACTCAAAGAACTGCTTCAAATCCGTCTCATAGTCGATTACCGTGCAACGCGAGTAATTCCGCTCGGACTGCAAATATCGGATGAATCCTCTTGCGAAGGCAGGAAGTTTCCGCTCCGTCTCTTTCCCGGGAATCAAGGAAACAGCCCCCGAACGAGCGTTGCATCGGCCACTCTGCCCACTGCCAACACATACGTGCCGGTCCGCAAATATGTCCGGTGCTTGCGCATAGACTCATAGCATTCCAGGAATGCACGTCGCATAACGGCCTCCACGCGCGCATTCACCTCGGACGCAGCCCAGAACAAACTCTGCAGGTCCTGCACCCACTCGAAATAGCTCGCCGTCACGCCGCCCGCATTCGTCAGCACATCCGGTAGCACGGTAATTCCCCTGCGCGCCAGTACCTCATCCGCATGAGGCGTCGTCGGCCCGTTCGCGATCTCCGCCACAATCTTCGCCTTGATCTGGTCGGCATTATTCAGCGTAATTACGGTCTCTAGCGCCGACGGAACCAGAATGTCGCACTTCATCGTCAGCAAATCATCATTCGAAATCCGCGAAGTCCCCGGCATCCCCACGACCGTGCCGGCGCGCTCCTTATAACGCATTGCCTTCAGCGGATCGATCCCGCGCGAATTAAACACGCCTCCGCGTGAATCGCTGATCGCCACCACGCGCGCCTTTTTCTCCGTAAAGAGCCGCGCGGCCGAAGAGCCGCCATGCCCGAATCCCTGAATGGCCACGCTCGCGCCCCGCAGCGACATTTTCTTGATCTTGCACGCCTCTTCCACCACCACCACGCACCCGCGCGCCGTCGCGTCGTTCCGTCCTTCGCTGCCGCCGATTGAGATCGGTTTGCCCGTCACCACGCCCAGCGTCGAATAGCCCTTCGTCATGGAATATGTATCCATGATCCACGCCATCGTCTGCGCGTCGGTATAAACATCCGGCGCTGCAATATCCTGTTCCGGTCCGATGATCGGCAGAATTTCAGACGTGTACCGCCGCGTCATCCGCTCAAGCTCGGCCTTGCTCATCCTCTTGGGATCGCAGATCACCCCGCCCTTGCCGCCGCCGTATGGAATATTCACGGCTGCGGTCTTCCACGTCATCCACGCAGCCAGCGCACGCACTTCGTCCAACGTCACGTTCGGGTGATAGCGGATTCCGCCCTTAGCCGGCCCGCGCGCCACGTTGTGCTGCACGCGATAGCCGGTGAACACCTTCACCTGACCGTTATCCATCTTCGTCGGGACGGAAACTTCCAGCACGCGCTTCGGCGTCCGCAAAATCTGCCGCAGTCCCTGATCGAGCTTCAAGTACTCCGCCGCCATATCGAACTGAATCTGCGCAATCCGAAACGGATTCAGGTCCTCGCGCGGAGCGATCCGCGGTATTGGCTGGGGAACAGCAGCCGCCTTGGCGACTGTAGCCATCACTTCCTCCTGACGAACCTTACAGCGAATATACGCGCCGCGGACCCATGCGCACCGGAGGGTGCGCGTAAGTGCCGCGAAAGTCGAAGTTTATTCGAGATGTGGGGGAAGTCAATCGAAACTGCCCTGCCGGCTAGTGCCCGATGCGCCAAAACGCAAACACAGGCGGCCCGCAAGCTCGCCTTATTCCACTGATTACAAAGGGGTTATCTGCTGAATGTATGCGGCCTGGGAGTGTTGACGTTTTGTGTCCATTCCGCATCTTATTGCAAACTCTAGCGGTTGTCGCCGCTGCGACTTCGGCTGCACAACTCGGAGCGGCTTGAAGGACCCTCTTGTTTTTTGGACTAAACAGCGCCTGGCGGAATCCGCTCCACTCCCATATACGGCCGCAGCGCCTCAGGAATCACAATCGACCCGTCCGCTTGCTGATAATTCTCCACAATCGCTATCCACGTCCGCCCCACGGCAAGCCCCGACCCATTCAGCGTGTGCGCGAACTCGCTCTTCCCGCCTTTCTGCTTGAATCGGATGCCCGACCGCCGCGCCTGAAACGCCTCCGTATTCGAGCAAGACGAAATCTCCATGAACTCGCCGTTCGAAGGCAGCCAAACCTCCAGGTCATACGTTTTCGCCGCCGCGAAGCCAATGTCTGCCGTGCAAAGCATCATTGTCCGATGATGCAGCCCAAGCTTCTTCAAAATCGCCTCGGCGTTGCCGACCAGCGACTCCAGCTCGTCGTAGCTCTGCTCTGGCCGCGTGAACTTAAACATCTCCACCTTCTGAAATTGATGCTGCCGTTTAATCCCACGCGTATCCTTCCCCGCCGCGCCCGCCTCGGACCGAAAACACGCGGTCCACGCACAAACTTTGATCGGCAACTCTTCCGCATCAAGCGTTTCATCGCGATGCAAGCTCGTCAGTTCCACCTCGGATGTCGGCGTGAGCCACAAATCGGTTCCTTCCAGATGAAACATGTCCGCCGCGTACTTCGGCAACTGGCCGACGCCTGTCAGCGAAGCCGTATTCACAATAAACGGCGGCAAAATCTCCGTGTATCCGTGCTCGCCGGTGTGCACGTCGAGGAAAAAGTTGGCAATTGCTCGTTCGAGCCGCGCGCCCAGCCCCTTGTAAACGGCAAACCGCGCGCCCGCAATCTTCACCGCCGAATCGAAATCCAAAATCCCGGCGCGCTCGCCCAATTCCCAATGCGGCTTGGGCGCAAAATCGAATTTCGGCGCC
>DATNBB010000160.1:0-7142 GCA_035607335.1 Binatia bacterium
GAGGACGAAATTGCAATCGCCGGAGGCGGGGCAGGTTACGGTGCCGACCTGAACCAGATTGACGGGTGAGGCGTCCGGGAACATCGTGCCGAAATCGAGCGCGCGCAGTTTGTCGGCAAACGGGCGGAGCCGATCGCTGCCGCTCAGGAATTTCACGTCATCCACTTTTGTGGATGCACCTTCGGCTCCGGCCGGCGAGAGCAGAAGCGCGAACTGAGCCTCGACGGGCGAATCGGATTTGTCGAGCAGCTTGCCGAGAGCAAATGTACGCTGCTGGACGAGTTCCGCCTTAGCCTTCTTCGTCAGCGCGTCGATCTTTTCGTTGCCGCCGAGAAGGAGGATCAGGTGGGCGCGCGTATCGGGATCGGGTTGGCGCGCGGCAAGGGCTTGCGCATAAGCGTCGGCAGCCTGATCTTTCTCGCCTTGCTTGGCAAGAATCTGCCCGACATGATCGCCGACTACGCCGTGCTGGCCGATGCGCCACGCCGGACGAATATAGCGGGCGGCTTTCGCGAGACCACCCTGCTGAAAATAGACCCAGCCGAGCGTATCCCAAAATGCGCCGAGGCTTTCGCTCATCTGGAATTGCTGGAGGTTGACGTGCGAGAGATCGACATTGCGTAGAGCGGCGGACACTGAATCGACTGCAGATTCAGCATATTGCTGCGCTTTATCGAGCTGGATTTTTTTGTCGGCGAATTCGTAGGCAATGTCATTCCACGTGCCGGGCGAGGGCGAAAGTTGCGCGGCATGGTTGAAGGCGGCGCCGGCTTTGTCGTTTGCGCCAGTGTTGATGTAAGCGGTGCCTAGCGCGATCTGGACGGAGGCATCGTCAGGCGCGAGCGCGGAGGCTTTTTCGAGCGGCGCAATTGCGTCCGAATAATTGTGCTGGATCTCGAGCGTGCCGCCGAGTTGAGAAAGCGCGAGTAGATTGAGCGGATCGATCTCAAGTTCCTTTTTATAGGCGGCGACGGCGTCGTCGTATTTGCCGGCGCGCGAGAGCACCAAGCCGAGATAGCCGTTGGTGTGCTGGTCGTAAGGATTGATTTCGAGCTGCTTGTGGAACGCGTTGACGGCGTCATCGTATTTGCCTTCATCGCCGTAAGCGATGCCGAGTTCGTTCCATACCGTCTTTTCGTATTTTTTTGGATCGAGTGCGATCACGCGGTTGAAAAGCGGAATGGCCGTTTGCGCGTCGTGGCCGTGGAGGGCGACTTCGGCTGCGTCCATTACGTCTTCGATTTTGGCGGTTTGCGGAACCTGGGGCGCACCGGTGGAGGCGTTTTGTAAATGGAGAGACTGGCTCTCGTCGGATTCGACGGCGTGCGCGAAGGCAAGATAGTCGCCGGTGCGGTCGGCGGGGAGTTCGTGCATCTTGAAATTCAGCGTGCGGCTGGCGGTGAGCGTCTGGCCTTCCAGTGAATAATTCGATTTGAAGTCGGCGTAATCGCGCGAGACGGCAACGCCGACGGGCGCGGTTACCTTGAAATTTTTGGGCAGAGTGAGTTTCAGGCTGACGTTGACGCCGAGCGGGCTGCCGAGCTTGATGGGTTCGGAGTTGTCGTCGGTGGTGGCGGGAAGGCCGATGGCGAGCAAGGGAAGATTTACGGCGGGCTCTTTGCTTGTCCACGAGAGAAACCCGTCTGCGGTGAAGTGGATCGTGATCTCGAAGGGACCACGCGTATCTCCGGGATCGCTGGCCTCAACTGAGGTGGCCTCGGCGTTGAGGCCGTCGCGGTGGAGAATGGCAGCGCCGATTTGTTTCCATTGAGCTTGCGTGGTGTGGCGAAACGCGAGGCGAAGGATCAATTCCTGATCGCCGCGCACCGAATAGTGGACTGTGCCGCTGAGTTTGCCCAAATCGCTGACGGTAGCGACAGTGTCAATTTTTTGCGATGCGAGAAATGGCGGATCGGCGGGAGTGCGGACGATGCGGCCTTTGCCGTCGGGGTCGACGAGCAGGGCCGATTTGTCTCGCAGAGTCGCGATCAGCATGCGGAAAGGTGCGACTTCGGCGGTGGAGTCCATCCAGATGAGATTGTTTTCTTGGGGCACGGCTGTGATGACGTGGTCGAACTGGGAGGGCGAGGGCATCGATTCATCGAGTTTGCCGGCGGCGGGAATGAGCGCCACGTCCGACGAGATGCCGGCGGCGCGCATCATTGCGGCGAGTAAAGTGGCTTTATCTTTGCAGTCGCCATATTTGTTTGCGAAGACTTCGCCCGCGGAGTGCGGCTGATAACGGCCGATACCGAAAGAAAGGCTCACGTAGCGAATATCTTTTGCAACGTAATCGTAGAGCGGCTGAATCTTTTCCAGTTCGGTCGTCTTGCCCTTTGTGAGTTCGGCGACCTTGACACGAATTTCGGGAGTGGGATCGGTGCGACCCTGTTCGAGTTTTGCGTACCATTGGGCGACGTCGGCCCAGCTTTTGAACGTGGTGAATTGGACGTCCGGCGGCTTGGGCGCGGAATCGCTCGCTCGTTTTTGCTGGTCGCCGGAGGGGTGCGTGAGTTGCGCGTGTTTCCATGTGTAGACCACGCGACCGTTTTCATGGGCAGTTTTGTAGTCGCCGCCAGGTGAGGCGAGCTTCACGGCCCGGCCGTCGGGGAGACTCACCTCGAGCGTTTCTTCGAGGATGATCGCGCCTTTCAGGAAATTTTGCGCGTACCAGAATTCTCCTTCGGCGAGAGGCGTCGCGAGGCGCGTATCCACGTCATATTCGAGAGTGTCACCGGGCTGGAGCGACGGGACGGTGACGCGCTTTTCTTTGAAGTCGGTATAGACGGGTGCGTCGCGGGTGATGCTCGGCGTCATTTCCTTCACGGCGGATGCATCAGCGGTGATTATTTTGCCGTCGCGCTTCTGGACACGGACGTATTTGATCGTGATTTGCTCGTTGGCGGAGTTGTAACCGAAGGTGAGTTCGCCGAGGGCTTGCACGCCTGCGGCGCTTTGGACGCTGATGCGCGCGATATGTTCGCGTTCGCCGGTGCCGTCATTTTCGAATCGGATTTTGGTGGTGTATAGGTCGAAGACGAAGGGCTCTTTAGAGTAGTCGGGCTTTTGGGCGGCGGAGGAATCGGACGAGGTTTGCGGTTGTGCGGCGAGAGAATTTTGCGCGGTGGGATCTTGTTGTTGGGGAACGGCCATCGTCGAGAAGCAGAGGATGGTGAGCGCGGCGAAGAAGGATTTTTTCATGTTCGACAATTCTAAAGCTGCCACAGTGTATGCAGAGGGCGTGTGCGAGGTAAAGCGCAGATGGAGCGGCTAGTGATGTAACGTGAACATGGGCGAGCGTAGGTGGAGCGGCGCGTTCCCAGTGGTGCATCTCACTTGGTAGTTGCGGGGATCGAATTATTTTCGTAGTATTTGGGTGGGTCCGAAACTGCGGCTGAAGCGGGCAGTTTGTCGCAATTTTTCCACAGGGATGTTGGTTGACAGTTGCTAATGTTTTACCTATACTTGGCGGCTGTCTAGGGCCTGTTGTATCTGGTGGTGATTAGGGAAGTCTTCCTAACCCCGGAACAGAGAAGGACGGAACGGGGTCGGGAAGGGCGGCCGGAATGGGGCGCCAGCCCCGAGAAGCCGTAAGAGCCTCTCCGCTTATAGCAGATGCAGTTCACTCCTGAAGGGTGAAGCGTCTTCGCGGAGTACCTGGGTTTTCCCCTCGGGAAGGGCGAACTTCTTCTGTTCATGCACCCGCAGATGTCTGCGCGGGACGTTAATCCGCGCGCCGATTTACGACGAATACATTTGAAACGCAGGGAGGTTAAGCGTGCCGACGTTTGCGCAACTGGTGCGTTACGGCCGGGAAAAAATCAAGACGAAGACGAAGTCGCCGGCGCTGGAAGCATGCCCGCTAAAGCGCGGAGTATGCACGCAGGTGAAGACGCAGACACCGAAGAAGCCGAATTCGGCGCTGCGGAAAGTGGCGCGCGCGCGGTTGACGAACGGCGCGGAAGTGACGACGTACATTCCGGGAATCGGCCATAACCTGCAGGAGCACTCGATCGTGCTTGTTCGCGGCGGCCGCGTGAAAGATCTGCCAGGCGTTCGCTATCACATCGTTCGCGGCACGCTGGATGCGGCCGGAGTGGAAAATCGCAAGCAGGGGCGCTCGAAATACGGCGCCAAGCGGCCAAAAGCGGCCGCTTCGAAGTAAGGCACGGGAGACTAGAGAATGCCTCGTAAAGGGTGGGTTCTTCGCCGAAAGATTCCGGGAGATCCGGTGTACGGCAGCGACCTGGTGCAGAAGTTCATTTCGAGCATGATGTATGACGGGAAGCGCTCTACGGCGCAGACGATTTTCTATAAGGCGATGGACCAGGTGGCGAAAGCGTCGAACGACGATGCGTTCACGCTTTTCAAGAAGGCCGTCGAAAACTGCAAGCCGACGCTGGAAGTAAAGACACGTCGCGTTGGCGGAGCGAACTATCAGGTTCCCGTTGAGGTGAATCCCTTCCGGCGGCAATCGCTGGCGATTCACTGGCTGGTACTGTATTCGCGGACGCGCGGCGGCAAGTCGATGACGGACAAACTCGCAGGCGAGATCCTGGATGCGGCGAACGGCCGTGGCGGCGCGGTGAAGAAGAAGGAAGACGTGCACCGCATGGCGGAGGCGAACAAGGCCTTCGCGCATTATCGCTGGTAAGCGAAATTTTTTAACGGGACACGAATTTAGATCATGGCAAGGCAAGTACAACTCGATCAGACCCGTAACATCGGGATCATGGCGCACATCGATGCGGGCAAGACGACCTGCACGGAGCGCATCCTGTTCTATACGGGTGTGACGTATAAGATCGGCGAAGTCCACGAAGGCACGGCCACGATGGACTGGATGGAGCAGGAGCGCGAGCGCGGCATTACAATTACGTCCGCGGCGACGACGGCTTCGTGGAAGCGTTTTGACAAGACGTATCGAATCAACATTATCGATACGCCGGGCCACGTGGATTTTACGGTAGAAGTGGAGCGCTCACTGCGCGTACTGGACGGCGCGGTGGCCGTATTCGACGCGGTGGCGGGGGTACAGCCGCAGTCGGAGACGGTATGGCGGCAGGCGGACAAGTATCGCGTGCCGCGCATTGCATTTATTAACAAGATGGATCGCATCGGCGCTGATTTTGAGCATTCGCTTCGATCGATGCGCCAGCGACTTTCGGCCCACCCCGTAGCTGTTACCTACCCCATCGGACGCGAAGATAACTTCATCGGCGTAATCGATTTTATCGAAGAGCGCGCGATCGTATGGAAGGACGAGACGCTCGGAGCCGAGTACGAAGTCCTACCTCTTGAGAAACTCTGGGATGCCGAATACCGCAAGTCCCGCCCCGATCTCGACAAGGCCGTCATGGCCTCCGGTCTGAGTCCTGAATTTTACAAAGAACATCGCGAAAAGGTTGTGGAGTACATCGCGGAGCACGATGACGCGATCCTGACGAAGTACCTCGATCAGCACAAATTGGAGCCAGCGGAACTTCGCGCGTCGCTGCGCCGGTCGACGATTGCGCTGAAACTGGTGCCGGTGATCGCCGGATCGGCGTTCAAGAACAAGGGCGTGCAGCCGCTGCTGGATGCGGTAATTGATTATCTTCCTTCGCCAGTGGATGTTCCACCGGTGGAGGGCGTGGAGCCCGATACGGACGAGCCGGAATTGCGTCGGGCTGCGGACGACCAGCCGTTTGCCGCTCTGGCGTTCAAAATCATGACCGATCCCTTTGTCGGCCACGTGACTTATATTCGCGTGTATTCCGGCGTGCTGAAGGCCGGGCAATCGGTTTACAACTCGACGAAGAAATCGCGCGAGCGTATCGGGCGTTTGCTGCGCATGCACGCGAATAAGCGCGAAGAAATTGAATCGATTGAAGCGGGCGATATTGCCGCTTGCGTCGGCTTAAAGAACGTGACGACGGGCGATACGTTGTGTAGCGAAGAGAAGCCGATCGTTCTCGAATCGATCGAGTTTCCAATGCCGGTCATTTCGGTTGCCATTGAACCCAAGACGAAAAACGACCAGGAAAAGATGGGCACCGCGTTGCAGAAGCTGGCGCAGGAAGATCCTACCTTCAGAGTTCACACCGACGAAGAAACCGGGCAAACGCTTATTTCCGGAATGGGCGAGTTGCATCTGGAAATCATCGTGGACCGCATGATGCGCGAGTTCAATGTGCAGGCGAATGTAGGTCGCCCGCAGGTAGCGTACCGCGAAACGATCTTGAAGGGTGCCGAAGCGGAGCATACGCACAAGAAGCAGTCCGGCGGCCGCGGGCAATTTGCTCAGGTGACGCTGACCGTGCAGCCTCTGCCTAACAACGGCCAGAGCGACATGCATGAATTGTCCACCGATGAACTGGATGAACTGACGAAGCAGATCGTCGGCAAAGGCGGGAAGTGGCACTTCAACAAGGAACGGCGTCTACTCTTCATCGACAAGATTGTTGGCGGCGTAATTCCCAAAGAGTTCATTCCTCCGATCGAAGACGGTGTCGCCGAGGCGATGGAAAACGGCGTTCTTGCCGGGTATGAAATGACCGATCTTGCCGTGGTCGTGATCGACGGCAGTTTCCACGAAGTCGATAGCTCGGAAATGGCATTTAAGATTGCGGGATCAATGGCTTTCAAGGAAGCCATACGTCGGGCCGGCCCTAAGCTGCTCGAACCGATCATGCGCGTGGAAGTGGTGGTTCCGGAAGATTACATGGGTCCCGTCATTGCGGACCTGAACTCGCGGCGCGGGCAGTTGCAAGGACGCGAATCGCGCACTGGAAGCGAAATTATCAACGTGCAGGTACCCCTGGCGGAAATGTTCGGATACGCGACGGACATTCGCAGTAAGACGCAGGGGCGGGGCAGTTTCACCATGCACTTTTCGCATTATCAGCAGGCGCCGCCGAATATTGCCGAAGCGGTGATCGGTAAGAATGGTGGCGGGCAGAAGAAGTAGCGGCAGGCCAACGGGATCAAAAGAACTAGAGAAGCACCGAGGAGCGGAGAGCGATGGCGAAGGAGAAATTCGAGCGGAGCAAGCCGCACGTCAATATCGGGACGATCGGGCACATTGACCACGGCAAGACGACGTTGACGGCGGCGATCACGAAGGTGCTGTCGAAGAACAACCCGAAGGTGGCGTTCCGGGC
>DATNBB010000219.1:0-3383 GCA_035607335.1 Binatia bacterium
GCGGAGATATTTCACGGCGCGCGCGGAGAATTCGACGCGTCAGTGGTTGAAGCAATCGTTGAATCGAGCTTGCGCCTTTTCGATAAGACATACGGCGGCTTTGGCCACGCGCCGAAATTCCCGCACTCAAGCATTCTCGATCTGCTGCTCGAGCGGCAGACGTGGCCGGACGGCGCGCCATTGAAAGACGTGATCGAACGTTCGTTTGACGGCATGGCCGCCGGTGGTTTTCACGATCAAATCGCCGGCGGATTCCATCGGTATTCTGTGGATGAGCGCTGGTGCGTGCCGCATTTCGAGAAAATGTCGTACGACAATTCCGAGCTGCTCAAGAACTATTTGCATGCGTACCAAGCCACGGGCAAATATTTCTATCGCGAAGTGGCCGAAGGAACAATTGCGTGGGTCAACGAGGTTCTGTCGGATCAGCAACGCGGCGGCTTTTATGCTAGCCAGGATGCGGACCAGACGCTGGACGATGACGGCGACTATTTCATGTGGACGTTGAGGGAACTGCGCGCCGTTCTGTCGCCCGAAGAGGCTCGCGTTATGGAGCTTTACTACGACGTGCGCGACACCGGCGAGATGCATCACAACCGCGAGAAGAATGTGTTGTGGGTTGCTCATCCGGTGGATGAGACTGCACACACGCTCTTCCTTCAGGCAGATGAAATCGCGCACATCATCGCGCGTTCGAAACAGAAGATGCTTGCTGCACGCCGCGAACGCCGCCCCACGCCTGCGATCGACGAGACACTCTACGTCGGCTGGAACGCAATGTTTGCGTCCGCATACTTGGAAGCGGCGAATATCCTCGGCCGCGAAGATTGCCGCGCGTTCGCGCTCAAAACATTGGGTCGCCTGCTTTCTGAAGCATGGGATGAGTCGCGCGGCTTTCTGCATCGCGCGGGAGGCCCACATCTTGAAGGTTCGCTCGACGATCAGGTATTCGGCGCGGCGGCGTTGCTCGATGCGTTTGAGGCAACGCTCGATTCGCGTTATTTCAAGGCCGCCGAACGCACGATGCAGCTCGCCGTCGAGCGTTTTGGCGATCCGGAAACCGGCGGATTTTTCGATCGCGCAAAAAATGCGGCTGCCATGGGCGGGCTCGAAGTTCGCCGCAAGCCGCTGCAAGATTCGCCGACGCCAGGCGCGAATTCGGTTGCGGCCATTGTGCTCGATCGTCTTTTCGGATTCACGGGCGAACGGCTTTACCACGAATGGGCGGAGAAGACGCTGGAAACCTTCGTCGGCCTGGTGCCCCAGTACGGATTGTTTGCCGGAACATACGGCCTAGCCGCGCTGCTGCATGCTCGTCATTCGCTGCAAGTGGTGATCACCGGAGCAACCGGCGATCCACAGGCAGCGGCACTTGAAAAGGCGGCGCACGAAGTCTATCGGTTTGGCAAGGCAGTGCTGCGCGCCACGCCTCAGCGGCTTGCAGCGGCGAGCTTGCCTCAAGCGCTTCGCGAGACTCTGCCGAATCTGGATGCTTCGGTTCCGCAGGCTATCGTGTGTGTTGAAACGACGTGCTTTCCGCCGATTTCCGATCCATCTGTTCTCAAGAACTTGCTGGCTAAAATCGGGATTCCGTCAGAATCGTCCAGCGCAAAAGCGGCCGAGTGACCCAGTCGTTCATCCCACGCTGCGGCTGAAACACGGTTTTTCTGCGCTCCATTGCTTGCAGATTCACGAACACACCTAGCGCGTAGCTCCGCCCTTGTCCGCCGGATGAGCTAGAATGCTCTTATAAAGATGGAAGAGAGTTCGCAGAGTTCGCAGTCCTCGCGGATGAGGATCGCCGGCGGCACGTTTTTTGGCCGCTTGATATTTACGTTTCTCGTGCTTTGCGCGATCGGACTCGGCGTGGGTCTCGGCCTGTTGTTCGTCTATTCCAGCGACCTGCCCGAAATTCAGGCGCTTGAAAACTACCGCCCCAACGTCATAACTGAGCTCTACGCCGACGACGGCCAGCCCATTGGCACGTTCGCTCTGCAGCGCCGCATCCTGCTTACCTACGATCAGATTCCCGCTGTGTTGAAGAACGCAATTATCAGCACGGAAGACGAGCACTTCGAGCAGCATTTTGGCATCGATCTGCCTCGCGTCGCCGAAGCTGCTTACCGCGATATCGTTCGCGGACGGCGTGCGGAGGGTGCAAGCACCCTGACGATGCAATTGGCCGGCGGGCTGTTCCTTAACCGCGCCGACCGCAGCTTTCACCGAAAAATCGAAGAAATGATTCTGGCCCTTGAGATCGAGCGGCACTACACCAAGGACCAGATTTTCACGATGTACTGCAATCAGATTTATCTTGGAAGCGGCAATTATGGCGTCGAAGCTGCGGCCGAATACTACTTCGGCAAGCCGGTTGGCCAATTGACATTGGCCGAAGCCGCCACGATTGCGGCAATCATCCGCGGCCCGATTTATTCGCCCGTTTTGCATCCGGAGCGTGCACTCGCCCGGCGCAATCTTGTGCTTACCCTGATGGTTCGAAACGGCAAGATCAAACAGTCGCAAGCCGATGCAGCGGCGAAAGAGCCGTTGGGCCTTCATATCGAAACGAATAAAAACGATCTCGCGCCGTACTTCGTCGAAGATGTGCGGGAATATCTCGAGCACACGTACGGCACCGAAGCCGTTCACGAGCAGGGACTCCGCGTTTACACCACGCTCAACGTGCAGATGCAGAAGGCTGCCGACCAAGCCGTTCGCGACGGACTGCACGCCTATGACCGCCGCCACGGCTGGCGCGGACATTTGAGGAACATTCTCGATCAGCATTTGGGAACGATCGACAAGTACCAAAGTGACGATTGGCGCGGCGACATCGAAAAAGGCGATTACGTGACGGGTTTGGTCACTTCCGTTCAGCCCACTTTCGCCTGGGTCAAGATCGGTCGTTACCATGCCATGCTTACTCCCACGGATTTCGCTTGGACTCAGTACAAGTCCCCGCGCGACTTCCTCACAACCGGCGATCTCGTGAACGTCTATATAAAGCAGCTCTCCGGCACTGCCGCTGAAGTGGAGCTTGAGCAAATTCCTGTCGCGCAGGCCGGCCTGCTCGCGATCGATAACGCGACGGGCGAGATCAAGGCCATGGTCGGCGGCTATGATTTCGACCAGTCGAAGTTCAATCGCGCCACGCAGGCATACCGGCAGACCGGCAGCTCATTCAAGGTGTATGTCTACGCGCAGGCAATCGAACAAGGCGAGACTCCGTTTGACGTGATTTCAGATACGCCGGTCAGCTTCGTGAGCGGCGGACAGGACTACACGCCCCACAACTATGACGAAAGATTCGAAGGCCGGATCACGCTGCGGCGCGCGCTTGCCGATTCGCGAAACGTGCCTGCCGTACGATTACTGGATCACGT
>DATNBB010000166.1:0-2341 GCA_035607335.1 Binatia bacterium
GCGGCGGCGCTTCTTCTTTACTTCGCAACGGGCAAATGGTAATTGCGCGGATCGGCTGCTGCGCGTTGTAAACGACGGATTTCGTTCGGTTTATGCGCGTGCGGCGATCACGATTTTTGCGGTGGTAATTGCCTGGCCTACGTGGCGCTGCGTGTGATCGGCGACGTGAACCAGCAACCCGCCGACCGAAGTTGGCAATTCCTTCCTTCCGACTTTTCGAGATTCCTCCAGATGGCCAGCACCGATGGCGCGGATTCTCGCGCTTGCGCGCTCGATTCCTTCGTTAAATTCAGAGAATACGGTGGCGTTCGTTGCGCCCGGATCGAGTTCCGATTTCATGGCATCTAGCTGTGCCGGCGTGAGTTGCACGCCTTCGGCGTAGGTGAGCAGGCAGTCCGCGCTGCGTACGATGTGGCGAATGTGAAATGCGACCGACGCGATTCCTGCCGGCCGCGCGTTCAATTCATCGTCCGTGAGGCCGCTGCACCAGCGAAAGATGTCTTCGCGGGCGAGTTCCAGAGCGTGAAGCACGGCGCGCGGCACGGCAGCAACGCCAGTGAGAGTGCCGCGAAGCCACGGTTCGGGTTGTTGTTGCGCTGTCATTTTGCCATTTTGCGCCGCCTTGGCGCGCAATATCACGCTCTATTTGCGCTAAATGGTCACGATTGCGGCGCTTTGGCACTTGTGACACCGAAACATTGCAGCTTCGATACTACAAGTCTCCAAGGAGAGCGATTGTTGCGTGCGCCATGCGGGTTTCTGGATCACCCGATCGGCTGTTTTCTTTGGATTTCGTCTAGAAAATTCCACCTTTTTTCTCGATTAGAATCGCGGTTTTTATTAAGGCGCAATGACTTAGATTGATTTCTAATCGAGGCTTCTCGATTAGGTTTTTCTTCGCCTCCTTCCGGCACGCCTCCTCTCCATTCAAAAACCGAGCAAAGTTAGCACGCTCACAGAGCGATTTCTATTGTGGAAAATACGGACATAGTACTTAGGTGGGTGCGCGGTGTTGTTGCCGGGTCACCGTTGGTCTTTCATCGGCATATAGAGGTTTGTGCCGCGCCTACGGCGCTCTGTTGTGGTTGGCGCGCCCACCCAGCGCTTACGCGGCTGGGCTAAGTTGTGCCGCGCTTACAGCGCTGGTCTGTGTGCCGAAGCGGCGTTGGGAGTTTTCATTTGATCCGGGGCCATCGTGCAGATAGCGGGGCGGGAGTTCCGACGGCTGCGGCTGGGGAACAGGGTCTGTGTTCGATCGTCGCAGTGCTGAGAAAACGCGATGTGAGGTTGACGTTTACGGCGAGGCGGCAGCTTTCATGCTGCGCTGAAGCCCGCAGCGCTACATTTAAACCTTCAAGGCGCGGCCAGGGCACCGTCGTCTCCAGCAGGCTTGACTTCGCAGGGCGCGTGCGGCAGAGTTTGCGGCGATTGCTATGGATCGCAGAGCTTTTTTGAGGGCTTCGGCGGGCGCGGCGGCTGCGGCGGCTACAGGCGGGTATTCGGCGTTCGCGCAGACGGCGTCCCAATCTCGACGAATTTCTATTGCCATCCGTCCAGAGCAGGCGCTTGGGGAGATTCCCGCGGATTTTCTTGGACTTGGGTACGAGATTTCTTCCGTTGCGAGGCCGGGGTTGCTCAGCGCGCGCAATACGGCTTACGTTCAGTTTGTGAGGAATCTTGGCAGGCGCGGAGTGATCCGCATCGGCGGCAATACGTCGGATTTTTCAAGTTACGCGAAGGACGGGCCGGCAGTTTGCGCGACCAAGGGCACTGTGGTGAACGATGCCGTGATTCGCGATTTGGGCGAATTTCTCGAAGCTACGGGATGGCAACTGATCTGGGGGCTGAATCTTGGCAGCCGCGATCTCGCAAACGCTATCGAGCAAGCAACGAGCGTGATCGCGGGTACGAAGGACAAGCTGCTTGCGTTCGAGATTGGTAACGAGCCCGATCTTTTTGCGGGCGGAGTCGCACACCGACCCAAGGGATATTCGTACGCGGATTATCTGAAGGAATATCGCGAATACAAAGCGGCGCTGCGCGCGAAGTTCCCGAAGGTCCCATTTGCCGGTCCTGATGTGGCGAGTCACACGGATTGGCTGACGCAATTCGCGGCGGACGAAGGCTCGGACCTGAAGCTGCTGACGCATCATCACTACGCCGAAGGGCCGCCGACGAGTCCGGCGAGCACGATCGAGAGGCTTTTGACTCCGTCCGAAGGCTTGACGCGCATGCTGAATCAGTGCGAGGCGGCTTCGCGTAGCGCGGGCGTGCCGTACAGAATTTGCGAGACGAATTCTTGTTTTGGCGGCGGCAAGCCGGGCGTGAGCGACACGCTGGC
>DATNBB010000181.1:0-10384 GCA_035607335.1 Binatia bacterium
GCGCGGAAGCGCTGGGTGAACGCAGAAACACATGGAGCGCCGTAGGTGCGACACACGCGACTCATTCGCCCCCAGCCGCATGCGCATCATCGCGGTCGAACGAATACCTCAGCTATGCCGCACGGCCTCCATCGGATCCACCTTGATCCAAGGCCGTGCGGTAACATACGCAACGGCCAGCGAAACCGCGAGCATGGCCGCCGCAACAGGAATCAGTACAGATAATTCAACGGCGCCAATACCGAAAAATTGTGAACGCAGCAAAATCGTCGCCACAATACCCAAAATAATCCCGGCCGCCGTCCCCGCTCCGGCCACAAACAGCGTCTGCCGAAAAATCATCTTCAGCAATTGCCACGGCTGCGCCCCAAGCGCCACGCGAATCCCAAGTTCTTTCTTCCGCTCGCTCACCGAATACGAAATCGCCCCAAACAGACCGGCAATAGCGAGCAGCAATCCAATCGCGCTTAGCACAGCAACGCATCCGGCAATCAATCTCTCGAACAGCAATGAAAAATCCTCGGTATCCGCAAAAGTGATGGGCCGAAGAGTAGCCTCAAAGCCCATGCTCTTCACGGTCTTCGCAAGTTGCGGAATCCAAAGTCGCGGGTCGCCGGCCGTTCTCGCAATCACGAACATCGAGCCCTGGTAGTGCTGCGTGGAAGCGTAATAAATGGATGGCTGCATCTCCTCATCCAGACTCCCATATTTCACATTTCCCACTACGCCAATCACCACGGCATCGCGCGGCGGATCACCCGTGAGCACCTCCCTTCCGACGGCGTTCTGCCCCGGCCAGAACCTTTCCGCCAGCGCTTTATTGATGACGAGCACATCTGGCGTCGGCGCCGTATCGGCCTCGCTAAAGACGCGCCCGGAAAGCACAGGTATCCCGAGCGTCGAAAAATAATCCTGATTAACCACGTTTTGCACAACAGATATGGGCTTGGTGTCGCCCGGCAAGCGCACGGGAACCGGCGACTCATTGCCAAGCAGCGGCAGGTCTGACGTGAGTGCTACCTCTTCCACGCCGGGCAGCGCGGAAATCGTTCTCCGCACCTTTGCGTAAAATGCCCTGCCCTGCTCTTCCGTATACTTCGAATCGACCGGATAGAGTGCCTGCGAGACGAGATTGCGCGCCGAAAAACCCGGATCGACGCGGCGCAAATTATAGAGGCTCCGTTCGCAAAGCCCCGTGCCCACAAGCACGAGCGTGCAGACGGCAACCTGAACGATCACCAAAACATTCCGCTTTACGGTTTTACGCGTGCCGCCGACCACAATTTCTCCGCTGAGCACTTGCGCCGGATTCGTCGAGGACGCGTAGAGCGCGGCCGGCAAACCCGTCGCGAAAATCGCCACGAGCATCAGTGCGATCGTGGCTCCAGCAACGGCAATACCGAGATGCAGTTTCAACTCGATTGAATAAACGCCGAAACCCGGCAGTTGAAATGTCATCTTCGCGTAGCGCAGGATAATCGCTTTGGCGATCGCATAGCCGAGCGCGCTGCTCGCCACGCAGATGATGGCTCCTTCCCTCAGGAATTGGCGGATCAGCCGCAAGCGTGACGAGCCCATCGCAAGCCGGATCGTAGCTTCCTGCCGCCGCCCTACCGCAAGCGCCAACAACAAATTCGCCACGTTCGCACATGCAATCAAAATCACAAACACCGTAAGGAGAAGCAGAATCGCAACGAGCAGTTCCGTCGTTGCGATTGCGTCGGGCGGCAAAAGCGTGGCACGCATCACAACGGCAGTGCGATCTTTATCCTCTTTCGGATAAGCCGCGGCAAGTTGCTGCGAAAGCAGCGTCATTTCCGCCTGCGCCTGTCGCTGCGTCACGCCGGGTTTGAGTCGGGCGAGAAGCACCATGTGTCGCCCATCGCGGGCCGCTTGTGTATCGGAAGCGCTCAACGGTTTCACCATGTCGCCATTCATGCCAAAGAGCGATCCGCTGAACTGCTCCGGCGCAACGCCAACAATCGTCGTGCCGCCGATGTTCTTGCCGACAATCTTCGGATCGGACCCGAGCCGCTGCCACCCCGCATACGTCATCACAGCAATCGGCGCCTTAGCACCGTCATCGCCACGAGAAAGCAATCTCCCCAAATACGGCTGGAGCCCTAAAACCGAAAAATAATTTTCGGACGCAACGGTATTCGTGACGGTCACTTCCGGCCCGTCGGATTGTCCTGCGCCTCCGAGCGTGGCCCGCTCAATGCTGATGCTTTCGGGAACTGCTGCCACGTCCGTGAAAACGTGATTGTGGTCGCGGTAATACTCATAATCTGGATACGAAATGTGATCGATGGTCTTACCGGGCGAGCGCAAATAGATATTTACAAGCCGGTCCGGGGCACTGCCTGCGGGAGGAACGAGGAGCGAGGTATTGGAGATGCTCAGGCTCACCACGCCCAAAGCCATCGCGATCGAAAGCGAAAAAATCGCAATCGCCGCGAGCTTCCAATTCTTGCGCAGAATCCTTAACGACCGCGTTAGCCCTCGCACGGCGCCCATTCTGCCACGTTACCTGGCTCAAACACCAAATGGATTCAAAATGCCGGTTTACCCTCTCAGCAGCGTCTTGCGCACTCCGCACGAGGCCCGCAACGCAAACGGTGCCATAGGGGCGCATGCTCGCTGCGCCCCGCCTGCGCCGCAATCCTCTGCCTTCATTCCATATCCCAGGCCCGAGGCACGTCCATTCAGCGGCACCAAGGAAGTACTATGTCCGTACTTTCCACAATTGAAATCGGATTTTGCGCTTGCTACCCTTGGTCGTTTTTAAGCTGAATTTGCCGGTCACACCGAAATTTCAGCGGGAGGCGAATCGCGGCAGCAATGAGGACATATGCATCAAGTTCTGAGCGCCGGCAACCCATAACCTGAAACCTATGAGCTCCATTTCTAATCGCAACTGCCAAGAATTAAAAATCGACGTAACTATATGAAAACAAAGAGGAGGGACCAGTTCTAATCGCAATTGCCAGCGGGTGGAAGCGAAAGGCAAAAGACCTCAAATAATCATTCGAAAATGCGGCCAAAGCTCGGACAGCGGCGCGATAGGCTTGCGGCAAACGAAAACCTTTACCGACTGTTCGACGGGCATGGCATTGCGATTGGCAATCGTGTCGGCAAGGTGCACGTCGCGAAAATATTGCGTGTACTGTTCGGCGCGTTCGCCAAAAATGATGACGCACGAGCCGGTGTAGTTGCGCGGACCCCAATCGTAGTAGCTGTTGTGCCCGCTGATCGCCTTCGGCAGCCCCAGCGAAGGCCCGTAATAGTCAATCGCTCCGGCCTCGCCGTAATTGCCGCCGAGAATGGCGCAATCGGACTGCTCAGCAGCCGGTAGCCCGTGGTAGATGGTGGCAATGTGCCGGGAAATGTTTTGCCACGGCAACATATCGCCATAAAGCTGCGAAAGCTGGCCTGTCGAATCGCGTTCGGTCTTCACGCGCGCAAACGGCAGCGCCCGCGAATAACGAATCAGCGCAGGAATCGGCAGAATGGGCACCGCCAGCGGAAGCCCGGCAAGCCCACCGATTACAACCAGCGACGGCACGATTTTGCGAAGCAGTCTCCCGCCGTGCCCGCCAATGCGCTCGAAGGCTACGCCGCCAGCCGCAATCAACATCGGATACGCAGGCAGCGGATAGTATGCCTTTTCGCGAAATATCATCACGATCGCCGTCACCACAAGATATGCGAAAGCAAGAAAACGAAACCGTTTTCCTCCCGGTGCGAAGAGCAGCCAAATCAGGCCTCCGAGCCAGACCGGCAACGCGAGCGGATCGAGAAAGAGCGCCTGGTCGCTGATAAAGCTCCAGGGCGAGGTGGGAATGTTTTTAAACTCCTGCGCGTTGCGAACCACTTCAATTTGCGGAAAGCCGTGGCGAATTTCCCAGATCAAATTCGGCAAAAATATGACGAATGCGATGCCAAGAGCAAGCCACGCCCAGCGGCTCATGAGCAGGTGCATCTTGCCCGCCAGAATTAGAGCGACGACAACGGAGAAGCCAAACGCCAGCATTGTGTGTTTGTTTTCCAGCCCGATACCCGCGACAACCCCAAATGCGAGCCACAAACGCGGCGATTCTCCCTTCACAATCCGCACCACGAGCCAGATACACAGGAGCCATAAGAGCGGCTCGAATGCGTTCATCGAAAGAAACCCGTCGAACGCCAGATAGGAGGGAGTAAAAAGGATCGTCATCGCAGCGAGGATTTGAGCAAACGGCCCACCATCGAGTTCACGTGCGAGGAGCGCCGTAAGAGCTACGATGGCGACTCCGGCGAGCACTGGAAAGAGCCGCACGCCCACAATCGAGTCGCCAAACACGTGTCGCACAAACCAGGCGACGGCCGCAATCAGCGGAGGCTGATCGATATAACCCCACGCGAGATGTTGTCCACACGCAACGTAGTAAAGTTCGTCGCGAAAGAAGCCGTAATTGCGGATGCCGGCAAATTGAATGATGAGTTTCGCGGCGGCAATACCAGCGACAATTGCCACCGTATTGACGGTGCGCGGATAACTCTTTTTTGCCGCTACTTCAAACGATTCGGCAACGCTCATAGCTCAGGGCAATTGGCTTTGAACAGTTTCGGGTTGCTGAATTAGCCGGATCGTTTCGCGGCCGTCGGAGCGCGTTGCACGTGAACAGCACCGGCCTGCCGAATCGCAAGAGCAGGCCGGCGCTGAGAATCGAAACGCGCTATTGCGTCGGCTTGTGGCCGGCGGGCGGCGTGTGATGCGTCGTAGTGCCGGTCGTGTGTGACTTGTGCGGAGGCTCGGGCGCCGGTGACGTGATCTTCGCGGACTTGATGAGATCCAACCGCGGAAACGCCTTGAGGAAATAGGCGCTACCATGCGAACCAATCTGTCCCTGATCGGGCTGCTCACCATAGCCGGAGTAGATACTCTGGACTACGTCCATGCCGGAAATGACCTTTCCGAATGGTGCAAATCCCATCGAATCCAATCGGCTATTGTCGCCGAGATTGATGAAAAGCTGTGTCGTTCGCGAGTTCGGGGCCGAACTTTTCGCAAAAGTCACCGTGCCGATGAGATTGCGTTCCTTCACAGGCTCGTCCGGAATGTTCGCGTTTTGCCACGCCTTATTCACGGAGGGATTGCCAGTAAGGCCGAACTGAATGACGAAACCCGGCAGCACGCGGAAGAAAGGCGCGCCGTCAAAGAAACCGTGCTTCACGAGATTGTAAAAACGGTCCGCGCCCAACGGGGCCAGCGCCCGCGTCACTTGAATTACAAAATTGCCCTTAGTGGTTTCGAAAGTGGCCTCGTATGTTTCGGGAGCGTGTGCCTTCAATTCGGCCGGATGCAAAAGTGCTGGATCGATCGTCATGCGATGCGTCGTTGGATGATGAACTGTCGCGGAGTGTGTCGTGGGCTTCGGATGCGTCGCGGGCGCTTGCGAGGCGAGACCCACCGACGTGCTGAATGCAAGGCTCAGGCACAATACGAAAATCTTCATCCATCCTCTCCTAAGATATTGACCGTTGCTGAGAATCAGTGCCCTACACAATGAGATTACCATCAAAAACGCGAGGTTCGTCCTGTCAAGTTCATCCTGCTCAGAACCGGCGGAATTCAGTAACTAACGCGATGTCCAACCACCCTGTTAGCTTTTGCACATCAGCCTTGTTGCCGGGCAAAATCGCCGCGATGCCGCATGCTACGCTTGCTTGATCGGCTGACACAACATGCATGGCGAGCACATTGGCGAACTGAAGAAGTGGGCGGCGGAGATTGCAAAGAGCGGTACCGCTGGCGACGACGTGAGTTGGCGTCATGCCGCCGAACTGATCGGCAAACATTTCTCAGTGCATACGCACGAAGTGGCAGTTCTTGGACTTACTCCAGACGAACGCTTTTTGCGGTTTCTGACGCCAGACAATCTGCGCCCCGTTGGCAAACTACCGCTTTCCAGCACCAGTTCCCTGGCTGTGCGCACGGTGCGTGATCAGCGCCCCGAAATCATCAATCATTTTTCCGTCGTGCCGCACGCATCGGTCTTCGAGGGCGTCCCGATCAATGACTCCCAACGCAGCGAGGCGATTCAGAAGATCATGAGTGCGCCTGTGATAGTGGGCAAAAAAGCGGTCGGCGTCGCACAGGTCTCCCGAAAAGGAGCCTCGTCGTCTGAAGCAGGGCCGGACTTCACGCCCGCTCAGTTGCGAGACTTAAAAGCAATTGCCGATATTCTGGCCCCCTGCATCGTGCTCAGCTCCACGCCAACCCCCGTCTAAACGGATTGCAGGTCTTCCCACCAACACTTCATTTCTTGGACTCAGCCTCGACAGGCACAATCAGACCAGGACACGTCAGCAACAATATTTTAATCAGTTTCGATGGAACACTCGA
Source organism: Binatia bacterium (assembly GCA_035607335.1). GTDB lineage: Bacteria > Acidobacteriota > Terriglobia > Acidiferrales > UBA7541 > Palsa-295. The sequence continues at coordinate 6,389 of DATNBB010000181.1, forward strand.
CAGCAGCACGTCTATGCCCTGGCAGATGAACAGCGTGAGAATAAATTTCGAAATGGCGAACCACGCCCCGTCGCATTCGACGCTCGCCAAATATCGGCCTTCATTTCGGTCCGTCGCGATTTGGTTGAGCGAAAGCTGTTTCCAACCTTCAGACGGCGCAGCACTCACCTTAGAGGTGAAGCAATATTCATTCGCGGACGCAACCTCCGCCGTCAAACCAGCACGCGAACGAGCAACTTCCTCCGATTCCGCCGAAACGTAGACTCGTGCATCGCGATGCGGAGACGTGTTCGCCTCGGCCGTCCGCCGCAAGCGTGCCTCTAATGCGGCAATCAACCGCGCGAACACCTGCGCCGCAAACTCTCCCGAATGATAGAAGTGGTCTTGCTCGCCGGGCCGCTTCGGCAGAGCTGCCAGAGCTTTCGCGCGAGCCAACTTTAAATCGATGTTTTCGCGGCTCGCAAACATGTCCTCGAAACTCAAACTTGACCACGAACTCGACGGCGATGTCAGTTTATCCGACGCGAGATTGGACAGCAGATCCGCAGCAAACCCGTATGAGATGCCATACGGCGAATAGCCGCCAGGCTGAGGCGCAAGCGCCGAGGCATCCTCTTTGAGAGCACCGGCAAGTCGGCCGATCAAATCACGATATTGGCGAAGATAGTCGCCATGCGTCCGTCCCAAAGCGCTGAATTGGACGGCGCCATCCTCCCCTTGCTCGATGAAAAGATGCTCGACCAACGTGGCAGGCGTCAGCACATCGAAACGCGTGAGGAATAGCTCAATATCCGACGATATTCCCTGCAGGATCGCGTCGGCAAGCTCCAGGCGCCTTTCCCTATGTATCGCTTCATCCACTGCGGCACGGATTTTTTCGTACTGTTTAAGCAGCCCGACCAGATCGCGCAACAGCAGCGCCGTATCCATCGAATTTGAGTTGCGCGCGATCGCAAGATTTTCAGGATCGTCGATGGCGCGGCCAGTTTCCGACGCTCGGTAGCGAACTTGCGAGCGCAAATGCCCTCCCGCCAGCTTCGCACCTGCCATATGAAGACCGAGGCGCTGCGAGTCCGTAAACGAAGCAGCGATGTGCTCGGCGATGCGGAAGTAAGGTGCGAGGTCCTTCGTGAGCGCGCCCTGTGCGGTTTGCACAAGCCAGCGCACATCCCGAACGATCACTGGCCGAGCCCCGGCTTTCGCATCCATCTCGTTCAGCCGATCAAGGAGTGCCTGAAGCTGCTGGAGGCAATTCCCCGCCTGCATATTGCCCTCGTCCCACACGCGCAAACTCAAGCTTTCGAGTTGGCGAATCATGAACGCCGAATAGACGACCTGCGCCCACATCAAGCGACCGCTGCGCCCCGGCCAACGATTCGCGCCCCAATGCTCGTAGGCTCGGATGATGAGGTCCAGCGGATCCAATTCGATCGAGAATCTATCGAGCTGAATCGGCTCGAAACCATCCGTTAAGTGCATGGCGGCTAACTGTCCCTTGAGGCAGACTAAGTCTGGCGCCAGGCCCGGCAATGCGAAAAAGCAATCATTCAACAAACGATCGAAATGCGCTCGGTTGCGGATGCGCTCCGTTTCCTTGCCCCGGACGTTCAGCAGTTTCTCTTCGATTCTGTCGGCGATATCGGCGCGACGCGTGAGGAACTGGTCTAGCAGCGCAACATGCGCGGAGAAGGAGAACCCACCAAGAGTGTTCGATGGACCGGGCATCGGTTCAGGCAATTACCCGGCCGCCATCCACCGTCAGAATCGACCCGGTGGCGAATTTGCTTTCGACAAAATAGCGAACCGCATGGGCGATTTCTTGTGGCGTACCAAGCCTGTGAAGCGGAGTTTCGCGACGCAATGCCGCAGCCTCGCTATCCGTAGTATTTTCGGGAAGGAGCACCGCGCCAGGACAAATACAATTAACTTGTACTTCGGGAGCCAATTCCAGAGCCAGTGCCTGCGTCATGTAAATCAGCCCCGCTTTGGAAACCAAATACGGCAGATACCCACGATACGGACGAATGCCCGCCCAATCGCCGATGTTGACGATGTGACCGACGCCCGACGCCTTCATTGCGAGTCCGAGCCGCTGCGAAAGAAGAAACGGCGCGCGGAGATTCGTCGCGAGCAGAGTGTCCCAAACTTCTGCTGAGATCTCACCGAGAGGCGTTTCGTAGTAAACCGATGCACTGTTGACCAGCACCTGCAGCGACGAACCTGTTTGCGCGAGAATCTGATCCGCCACATCGACAACCGACTTAGCATCCGCCAAATCCACCGCCAATGCTTGCGCTTGCACGCCCAGAGCTTCGAATTCAGCAACGGCGGTTTCCGCCGCCGCAGGTGCAGTGCGATAGGTGACGATGAGGTTCATTCCCAACCGGGCCAACTCAAGGGCTATGGCGTGGCCCACGCGCACATGTCCTCCGGTAACAACAGCCCAATTTCCAGCAAGCGCGCGATTCAATCCGGCCATTTGTGGGTCTTCCAGTCTACTTGCGGAGGTGTGTTCCGGTAGCTCGTTCGATCGGCGATTCCGGTCAGCGCAAATGCCTTCTGCCGCTCAGCGCATTTATTGCACGCGTCGCCGCAGTGTTCGCCATCAACGGGATTGACGCAAGATAATGTCAGCTCCAGCGGTAACGACTCTCCCGCCCTTATGACCTCTTCTTTAGACAATTTGGAAAATGGCGTGAGGATTTTAATCGGCCGCTCGAACGCTTCGGCAAACAGATTTTCGAATGTCGAGAAGAAGGCTGGCTGCGCATCAGGATAAGGATTTTCGGCCAGAAGCCCGAGCGCCACGGCAGAGGCTCCGTGAACGTAGGCATATAGCGAAGCAACCGAGAGCAACGCGAGATTCCGTCCTGGTATGAAATTCGCACTGTAGCCCTCGGAGAAGCCCGGCTGATAGGCGTGCCCACGCCAGTGAACGTCCAGCAGATCGCGCAACGGCAGCGAGCGCTCCGCAATCGGAAGAATGTTCGGCATGGCAAGCGCGCTCACAAAACGCCGAAGTGCCGCGGACTCCGCATCTTCCCAGGGATGCCCATTTCGCACAAAAAGCGGGTGCACTTCAGCAGCAAATTTGGCGATGGCACCTATAAGAGCGCAGGAATCGAGTCCACCCGAGGCGAGTACCACCACCTTACCGCCACTGCGCGCGACAGACTCGCGGATTTCGTCCGGCCAGACACCCGCGTTACGTCCGTCGGAATTAGCGGGGATTTCCATTCTCATGCGATCTCTTTCGCGGCCAAATTGTATAACGGGCGTCGTCCGGGGTCCGCAAGTTCGAGGTACTGCTGACAATGTTTCGCTCATTGGCCGAGGCAGCTTGAGGATTTTGGCCGGTCCGGTGCCGGCAAGGCGACGGCTCTCATTTTGGCTTTCATTTAAGGCGGCAACACCGCCATTTCGGGGCACTTTTAACGCGTTTTAAGGTGCCATTTTTGCCTTTTTGCGTCATACCGGCTGTCGCAAATGCTGCAGTCTTTCTTGCAGCATCTGCGTCCATTCGCGGCAAACCTACACACGTAGGAGAAACATACACCGCTACCGCCCAAAACCTTCGTGCCGGAGTCCGCTGCTAGGGGCCAACTGGGGTTAAATCGATGCTAAGGGGAATAATCGCGAGGCGCACATTGCAGATCGGGGCCGGCATAGCCGGCCCCGATCCGCTTGTAAGTTGTTGATTAGGCGAGTGCTGCGCGGCAGTATGCGAGGCACTTCGCGACTTCCTTTACCGCATCGGACCCTTCCGGTATCTCATACTCCAACTCAATCGTCGCCGGAATCGGCCACTTGTTCTTCTCCACAAGCTGCAGGATCTGCTTGATCGGAGTATCGCCGGTGCCCCACGCCAGGTTAAGCGAGCAGTGTTCCGGCAGCGTCCGATCTTTCAAGTGGAAGCTGGCGATTTTGCCGTGGAATTTGTTAAGGAAGTCCATCGGCGTGCCGCCCACTTCGCCCGCGGCCACATAGTGACCGAAG
>DATNBB010000200.1:0-24762 GCA_035607335.1 Binatia bacterium
AAGCTTGCGCATCATCGGCTTCGGACGGAAGCTATTCAGCCGGTTCACGCCAGCGACGATGGGAGCAAGCGCCGCGGGAATCTGCGGATCGCTCGCATTGGCAAAATGATTCTGCCCGTTTACGCGATAGCTGTGAATTTCCGTGTGAAACGCTTCCTGAATTTCGCCGGCCGTGCCGGAAAAATCGATCATGTCGCGGCCGTTGGCGACGCTGTTTACCTGGAAGCCGTGCGAGCCGAGCCATGTGGTGACGGCCGTGATGTCCTGATCGGACGCGCCGAACTGTTCGCCGAACTGCGCGGGCGTGAGCCATTTATGATAATTGGGCGAATTCTTATCGGCCTGCTGCGCGATCAGATTATCAAGCGCGGTTTCCTGCTCCGGGCTGCGCTTCAGCACGAGCAGCATGTGATCGATCTGCATGGTGGAAGCGACTGCGCCCTGATCGTTCTCGGCGCGCGCCATTGGAACAACGTTTCCGCGAAGCGAAACACGCTGCGTTTCGTCGACTGCACGCGTGACCATGGAAGGCGGCAGATTCCTCTGCGCGAACATTTTCCTGACGCCCGAAAACAACACACACAATGCTGCAAACGCTACGAAGACGTATAAAAGGTATCGACGCATAATCGGTGTCCTCAGTTCAGGTCCGATGGGATCCGGACCTTCATATCTTGACATCGGATGCGCGAATTGTTCCGAAAAGATGGATGGGACCGAAAGAAAGTTCGTTAGAGGTACGGTTCGCTCAGCGCATCAGCACGCACGAAAGGCAGGCGAACTTTACGCGAGCCGCGAGCGTTACTTTACAGATAGCGAAAAATTAAATGACATCACGGCATTTGTCGCCGTGTTCGTGGCGGTGATCGTCGCTGTACTCGTTCCTGACGGCGTGCCGGTGCCGTTGGCGCCGCCGTTGCCTGGAGCTGCGCCGCCGCATCCTGCCATGCCGAGCAGCAACACGAAGCCCAACACGGCAAATGCCGGAGCAAAGCGCCGGAAATTGCGGCGCACGCCAAGCCAGGAAGTCGCAAGAATCAAGCAGCCCAAAAGCACGATGAGCGCCGGCGGAATGCGACGCATCGGGCGGCCGAATGCGGCAGGCGGCGCGATGCTGCCGGCCGTGGTGTTCACCGTCAGCGTGACGTTCGCGGAGGTCGTCGTGCCGTTAAACGAAAGCGACGAAACGGCAGAGCCATTCTGCGTAAACGAGCAGGCTGCGCCCGCTGGAAGATTTGAACACGAGAGATTGTTAATAGTTGCGGAGAATCCGTTGTTCGCGACAAAGGTAAGTGAAGTGCTGCCTGATTGTCCTGCTGACGGCACCGTTACAGTGGAGGGCGAAGCCGAGAGCGAAAGATACGGCATGGTGGCGACGAAATTGGCCACGTTCATCGAGCCGAGGCCGGTGGCGAGATCGTAACCTGCCGCTGCGTTGTAGCCGGTGAGAATGCCGATGCTGCCGCCGCCCGACGTGTCGCAGTCGGTCGTGCCGTCATGCGAACTGGTTGCTGTGCAAGGCATCGCGATCGTGCCTGAAGTGACATCGTGGAAAATGCAGGCGGAATCGGGCGAGTTGCTGCTGTCGCAGTTCAACGCGCTCTGGCTCGCGGCAAGCGAATAGAAACTCGGGTTGATATTGCCTTGCGGCGAGGCGGTCTTTTGGTCGATGAGCGCCATCACGCCCGCGAAGACCTGTGCGGAAATGGACGTGCCGCCTCCGAGCAGGAATGCGCCGTTGGTGCTGCACGCCGCGGACTTGCCGCCGGAGCCTTGTGCATCTTGTTCGCAAGCGAAATAGAAGCTGCCTGGAACGTTGGCGTTAATTGCCTGCTCAAGGCCATAGGAGTCCGCGGCGCCCTCCGCAAAAAACGAAACGTCGGGAATGTCCCGCTTGCCGTCCGCTGGAACGCCCGGAGCTGTTTGCCAGGACGGCTTCGCGTAGCCACCGGAGCAATTCGAAGTCGTCGTCGTGTTCGCCGTGGTGCAATTGCTCACGCCGCCGGAGCCGCCGACGGGAGCGACGAAGTAGAAACCTGCTGAATTGCCGTCGGTCTGCACGCTGCCCGTATTGCAGGCGACCGCGGCGGAACTCAGGCCGAAGGTCGTATAAATCAACGGATTCGTGCAGCTGTCGTTCCAAGTTGTCTCGGGAACGTAGCTCTTGGCCGAGGCGAGCGTGCCAGGGGCGTTCGACGAATTCCAGAAGGCATTTGGCGCAGTGTGATTGTTGAAATCGGTGCCGCCGACCGCGACATCGTAGGGCGTGGAGGCGATTCCGTTGACGCCGAGGCCATAAATTCCCGCCGCGGCGCCCGTCGTGTTGCCGGACGGAGCAAAATCGCAGCCGTCTGAGCCGTTGTCGCCAGTGGCGATCGAGACGGTGATTCCTTCGGCAGCTGCCTGGGTCCAAAGATTGTTGTAGAACGCATTGCCGGCAGAACCCAGGCCCAGCTCGCAATTTCCGTAACTCTCGCTGAGGATGGGCGCGAGATCCTGATCCACGATGTACAGCGCGGAAAGATCAATGCCCGCGCTTGTTGCCGAATCCTTGCTCGCGACGAGATCGATATTGGCGTTGGGGGCCACTGCGCCGGACCATTCCACGTCGAAGATTGCTTCCGTTTCGTCTTCGTCGCCGTCGGGGCCGCCGTTTGCGCTGGACGCCACAATGCCGGGATCGGTAGCGCCCTTTGGAACCACCTTAGCGAACTTGATGGCCGGCAGGCCAAAGAGCGCGCGGAATTGATCCGCGTCCGTCGTGCTTATGTCGCTCGCGCTGACGATCGCAATCGTTACGCCTGTGCCATCAATCGGCGTTGACGCGTTCCACAGAGGCGTGATGCCGTAGATCGTCGCAAAATCGGTCGGACCTACGCCGAAAAGAGTGTTGCCCTTGGCGTCGGTCAACGTGAGATGTGGGTGAATCGATGCCTTCATTCCGTGTGCGGCAACCGAGCGGTATTTCGGCTTGGGGAAGAAATCGTTGAGCGAGCGCACGCCCACAACGACCGGAGCGAGTGCCGCGGGAATCTCGGGATCGGTCGCGTTCGAAAGATGATCCGCGTCATTCACGAAATAATCATGGATCGTGGTATGGAACGCGCTGCGCACTTGCTGCGCGTTGCCGGAAAAATTGATAACGGTGCGCCCGCGCGAGACGCCGTTGACGACAAAACCGTGCGATTGGAGCCACGCCTCGATCTTCTGAACGTCCGCGTCCGATGCGCCGAACTGCCGGCCGAATTGATCGGGCGAAAGCCACTGGTGATAGTTTGGCGAAGACTTGTCCTGTTGCGCGGCGAGCAGGTGGTCTAGCGCGGCCTGTTGCGCCGGACTGCGCTGCAAAACGAGCAGCATCTGGTCCATTTGCAACGAATTCGCCGCGGGACCGCGGTCGAACGCGCCGCGCGCGAGAGGGTGCGTATTGCCGCGCAAGACTGCGAGCCTGGATTCGTCGATTGCCGTGGTGATACGCGACGGTACGCGGCCGGACTGACCCTCCGCGCGCCCGCGAACGAGAAAAGCCAATGTGATGGCGCACAGAGCCGCCATGAATAGGGTGACGTTACGGCGCATGTCGTTTCTTTCTCCGAAACGGCTTTATTGGAACTGCTGGAGCGATACGACCATCGTTCCCGAAACGCAGAAGGCGATCAACGATTCCGCAGAGGAACGGTACGAGAGAGTTATCTGTACATACGACCACTCGCACCACAGTAGCCGCCTGGGAGCGGCGTCTGCGTGAATAAGAGAAGTATCGCCAAAATAAGATGCTTCTGCGAGTCTACTGTGTCGCCTGTGGAGTGTCGCTGCGGATTCGGTCGGCTAATCTGCGGGCGCGGTTGCGCGCGATATCGACGTATTGGTTGTCCGCTGCGAGCTTTTCCAGAGGCGCGATGAATTGGGCCGGCTCGGGAAGCAGATGGTCGTTGTAATGGGATTCGATTGTCTGAACCACGTCGTTTACGCCGAGTTTGTCGTACTGCATGGTGCGGATCAGGTCGCCAAGGTCGGTTTCCTGCTGGGAAAGATTCTCGAATAGCGAGGTCAGCTCGGCGCCGGTGGGGTCGAGCGTGTAATTGAACGTCACCTGATAATCCTGCGTGCCGTTTTGGTAGCGGAAGGTCTTTTGCCCGAGGCTGGCCAGGCGCTTGTGAACCTCCAAGTCGACGCCCTGAAAATCGTGGAGCTTCGCGGCGAGCGAGAATATCTTCTGCACGAGCGGCGCATCGATCTGGAAGGGTTGCGGACTCGGCTGTTCGTCAAGCTGGCGAATATCGCAAGTGCCCTTGCCCGATTGCGAGACGGTGATCTCGACAAACTCGGGATAACTCGACTTAAATACTTTGCGGAAGGTGATGGTGGGGCCGCTGGCGGAGTCCGCCGCAGCCGCACAACTGGCAAAGAACGCGAGCGAGAGAATTAGGATCGCAAAAGATCGAATGGGCTTAGTCATGGCTGAACACAAACAGGGATGCGCCGGGCGCGACTCGTGCTGCTTGGAATCGCGGAGTTGATCTTAGTGGCTTTCGTAAATCGCTCTTTCGCGCGGCAGGTTTGCGCGTGGCAAAGCGCGATGGCGAGCGCGTCCGCAGCATCCGTCGGCTCGGGGCATTCCTGGAGCCCGAGCAGCATCCCTACCATCTTTTGGATTTGTTGTTTCGATGCGGCGCCGAATCCCGCCACGCTCGCTTTTACTTCGCGGGGCGAATAGCTGTGCGCCGGAATGTGCGCTTGCGCTGCCGCGAGAAGCACGACGCCGCGCATCTCCGCAAGCTTCAGGGCTGTGCGCATATTCAGAGCGGTAAATACCGACTCCACCGCAACCGCATCCGGAGCGAATTCTTCGACGAGCGATGCGATCAACCCGTGAATTTCGCGCAAACGCTCGTCAAGCGGCGCCCGCGCCGGAAGCTTCAGCGCGCCAAATTTTACCAACCGGTGCGCAGAGCCATCTATCTCCACAATGCCGTACCCCGTCGCGCCCGCAACGGCAGGGTCAACGCCGAGCACGCGCGTTGCACGCAAATTTGCCACTGGCCGCTCACCCATTTCCGGCCTAGTTTACTTTCCTCCCGCATCGCATGGGTAGCATTTTTTGGCCATGTGCGGTCCCCGCTTCGGCTTTGCCGAGACTCAGTCGCTATCGCCGCCTTAAAGACCTCAAACGCTCTATACATGAAAAAACGCGACGTGTGATAGCCGACAAGAGCACAGGAACAAGGACTTGGGGCTTCGTCAAAACCCCTCAGATTTGACACAGAATGGTATCCTCTGGAAGGGCAAAAGGCGGTTTGTCCCACTCCGTCCGGTAGTCCGGTGCAAGTTCAAAGAAACTCAGAGAAGAGGTAAGTTCGTGCCGCAAACGCGTTCAAAGCATGTCCGTACAGCCACTGTTTCGATCCAGAGAAAGCCGGTGCCTTTGCGCAAGGAATGGAAAGTCGCGCTGCTGGGATACGGAACGGTAGGGAAGTCCGTGGCGAAGATCCTGTCCGCTGATCCGAATAGCCCCTTCGTGCTCACACACATCTTTAATCGCAACATCGCGCGCAAGAAGACGGACGGGCTGCCGAGCCGGATTGAATGGACAGAGGACATCGAAGACGTTCTTTCATCGGACGCGGACATTATGATCGAGTTGATTGGAGGGCTCGATCCGGCGGGGAAGTGGATTGACCGGGCGCTTCGCTCCGGAAAGTCGGTTGTTACCGCCAATAAGCAGCTCATTTGCCGCCGCGGCGGCGAACTCATGAAGACGGCCCGCGAGGCGGGTCGGCGGCTGGAATTTGGCGCCTCCGTGGCTGGCGGCATTCCGGCAATTATCGGGATTCAGGAAGGCCTCTCGGGCGATCGGCTGTTTAAAATCGCAGGCATTCTTAACGGTACCTGCAATTTCATCCTGACCAAGATGGATTCGACGAGTGCGACGTTCGAAGAGGCGCTGAAAGAAGCCCAGGAGTTGGGATTTGCCGAGGCCGATCCCACGGCGGACGTCGAGGGATACGATGCTCGCGCCAAGCTCGTGATTCTCGCGCAGGCCGGCCTTCGCGTGGACGTGCGGGACGATCAAATTCTGACTCGCTCGATTTCTACAATCGATTCCGTGGATTTTCTGTACGCCGGCGATCTCAACTGTACGATCCGCCAGCTTTCGCTCGCACAGAAAGACGCGAAAGACGGCCTACGCCTTTTCGCTGCCGTTCAGCCAGCCGTGATTCCTCTTACGTCGATGATGGCGCATGTGCAGGGCAGCCAAAATCTCGTGATGGCTACGGGCGAATACGCCGGACGCATGCTTTTCTCAGGATACGGTGCGGGCGGCGATCCGACGGCGGTCGCCGTGATTTCAGATCTTTATTCGATTGCGCGAACGGCCGGCGCTCCGTCGGAAACATTGCCGATCGTCCCCCAGGTGCCGGATACGGTGAGCGGCGATTTTACCGTGCCGCATTATTTGCGTTTCGTGGTGCGTGACCGGCCCGGAATCCTAGCTGAAATCGCTACCGTGCTCGCGAAATATCGCATCGGCATCGATGCAGTGCTGCAAAAGCCGGGGTTCCCCGAATCGGAGTTGTCGTTCGTTATGACGCTTGAGGCTTGCGACAGCGCGATGCTGCACAAGGCGCTTGCCGAAATCGCGCGGCTCGATTTCCACGTCAAGCCGCCGCTCTGCCTGCCGATCTACACGGATTAGGCTGCGAAATCCGAACCTGCAGGAAGCAGAGGAAGTACAGGAGGTAAAGGGAACTGATCTGCGACGGATTGGAATCGTTGCGCTGCCAACTCAGGGGCCCAGGGGCAATTTTTACTCCGACAGCGTCAAGCGGTTACGCTTTATTTGCGGCGGCGGATGAAGGGGAGGTGTTCGTTGTCGGATTCGCGTGTGGCGCGTTTTAGGCCGGGCTTGGCGCCGTCGTTGGATTTGCTTGTAGTGCGCGGTGTCGCAACGAATTTTACTTCTTTGACGAGCTTTCCGCCCCAGGCCTGATTGATGCGAGCGCAAAATTCCTGAGTCATCGGCTCAAGCTGGCTCTTCCAGTCCTTGTGGTCCGCCGCAATTTCTAGTCTGCCGTTTTCGCAACGCAGAGGGCGCGTGCGGGCCGCGAGCGTTTTACCTACGATGGTCGGCCACGAGCTTGCCAGCCACGCGATGGTGGCTTCGGGGCGCTTCATTCTGCGAACTGCGCCGCCCAGAAGGTCTCCAGCTTTTTGCATGGGAGGCTGGATTCTACCACGGAGCGCAAATAGTGATAGAGGGCAAAGACTCGCGCGCAGCGACAACAGCCTTGTGCGGTTGCAGCAAATGAAACAGTAAGGAATTCACCGCGCGAGTTATGACCCTTCCGAGGCGTGGTGCGGCTGCTGCGAGCAGCGTCTGATATAATAGCGGCCAGCAACGGAGAGCATAGTGAAGCGACAAGTTCATTTCGCGAACGTTGAAGAAGTAGCAATACGTGTCCGGGTAGAAGCTCTGGGAAAGGGTCGCTACTTGGGCACTAGCCCGGACGTTCCTGGATTAGTGGCGGAAGGCCGCACCCTTTCCGAGACTATCGAGATCGCTCAGGGTCTTGCCCGGAAGATTGTCGAATCCTGCCGCGAGCATGGAGACCCACTCCCTCCCGTATTTCGTAACAAACAAGAACCTGCGCACGAATTTCGAGTACCGGTCATGATGCCCTGATGGGGCGCTTGGCAGGTTTAGCTATCGTGAGGTCGCCATGCGTCTTCGCGTTTTTGGATTTCGGTTCGACCGTGCGGGGCCGGCAGCCACGAGATTTGGCGTCATCCGGAAACGGGACGGAAGGTTACGATCCCGCATCATTCCAGGGACATCGCGGAGGGAACGCTCCGGGCGATTCTCCGTGAAGCTGGGATTGATGTGAACGAATTTTTGCACGCTTGAACTTCGCATCCGAGGCGGCGCTCTGTGTGCCGATTGCGAACGAAGCGACGGAGTTGCGGTAACTAATTCAGTAAGATACAGTCACAAGCTAGTGCTGGTGTGGCGGAACTGGCAGACGCGCCGGACTCAAAATCCGGTGGCCGCAAGGCCGTGTGGGTTCGATTCCCTCCACCAGCACCAATCGTCTTCTACATCATTGCCGGGCCGAACGGCGCCGGGAAAACGACTTTCGCAAGGGAATTCCTGCCCAATTACGCCGGCTGCAAGAATTTCTCAACGCCGATCTGATTGCACAAGGTCTTTCGCCATTGGGATGCCGTCTCCGTGAGGGCGAGACGATTAATGCGCCAGTAATGCTCCAGCAAATCCGCGAATACGCGAGGCGCAATGAGAGTTTAGGTTTTGGGACCACGCTTTCAGGACGCGCTTATGAAGCAGAGTTGCGACATTTGGCGGCGCAACGCGATTCACATCCTTATCTCTGGATGGACAGGTGTTGAAACTAGTTGCAGCGACTAAAGCGACGTGTTGCGGAGGCGGCCACGGCATTCGCAATATGCAGTACGACGTAGGTTCAACCGAACGATGGGAAGACTGTGCTCCTGTAGTCACCTGAAAATAACTAGTTTATCGATGGGCTGGCAGGCGGGCACAGCTATATGAAATTTGCCGGTACAGCCGGCGCATACGCGCGGCCAAGCATGAATTCCTGCGGAAATACTGAGTTGGCATTGCAAGTACCATTTTTTCAGCCGTGCCTCTATTGGGAACGTGGCGCTAAGAACATTCTCCCTCCTCGACAGCGTTTTCATTCAATCGAATTGGTTCAAACTGAAAGCACTATGTCTCCCACCAAGTCGACGATTTTGTGTCTTTTTTCGCTTTTTATGGCGCCCGTAATACTTGCAGCCCCTGGGCAGACGAGCGCAGCCGGTTGCTCGGCAATAACGGCTAGCCGCGCCACGATAAGCGGTGTCGAGGCTATCGCAGGTAGTGCCATATTCAGCGGAGAACTGCTGGAAACTTCCTATGATGGAAGCGTTATGGTCCAGTGCGGCACAGTGAGGCTGGCCGTCGCTTCCGACAGTTCTATACGCATTTTTCAGACTGGAACGAAGACGAGCGTCGAACTGGAACGCGGCAAAGTGATCTACTCTACTGGGGGGCGATCGGAAGATCTGGCCCTATACAGTCTGGATGCGGAAATCATACCCGATACAAAACAGCCGACGATAGGGCAAATCGAACTCTTCTCATCGTGCAATCTTTCCGTTCAATCCACAAAGGGCACGGCTGCGGTGAAGTCCGAGAAGGAAACCAAGATCGTCGACGAGTCCAAAGCCTACGACATAACGCCGAAATTGGGCGTGACCTATAGCGACAACTGGCATCCCGTCCCCGCGGATTATCCCGACTTTCCCCGGCAGGCGGAATATCATAAATCGCATAACCACGTGTCCTGCGTTGCGTCTCGAATTCAGAACGCCAGGACGGATCCCGAACTATTTCGCGCGATCCCGATTGTTGCGGGCATGGCAGGCGCGGGATATGAGGTATGGAGGCTTGAAAGCGAAAGCCCATACAAGCCCTGACATCCAGAGCCACAGCGTTAAGCGGCCTTAAGCGTAACCTTTAATTCTTCAACATTGGCACTCCTTGTGGCCGGGCGAGTAAACACGACACAACGATTGGCGCCACGCGTGCTGCACTGAAGGGTCGCAGCGTTACATTAAACCTTAAGACGGTTTGCGGTTACGGGTTTTTGCTCAGGTTGCGGCATTTTCCGAGTTCTGCGATGAACTCGTGCAACAGTCTGAGGATATGCGACTCTTTTGAACTGTTGTTTTCAAATAGCCTACGAGGAAACTAGCTGCTGCTCACCGATTGCGGGGTCTTCAGGAGCTTGGATGGGTCGTAACCCGCATTTCGAATTTCATCCAAAATCTTCAGATAGGTGTTGTCGTCCAGGACGGGAGTCCGGCTCAAAATCCATAAATACTTCCGCTTCGGTTCGCCGACGACCGCATATTTGTATCCCGGATCCAGAGCGATTATCCAATAGTCGCCAGAGAAGGGCCAAAAGAAAGTCACTCTTAGCTTGGCGTTCGTCTGCTTATCCGCCACTCGGGCCGTTCCCCGTGCCGTCTTGTTCTTCCGCTCTTTCGTCAGGCAGGAGTTGATAACGCTGATTTTGCCATCTTTTCTGAGGGAGTAAGTGGCTGTGGTGTCCGAGGCGCAGTCTCTCTGAAAACGGTTTGGATAGCGCGCAATCTCGTACCACTTTCCCGTATAGCGGCTAAGGTCCACCTTCTCGACTGTCTGCAACTTTGTTTGGGGGAGGGGCTTGGAGTCTGTTCCCGGACCTGCCACAAGGAGACCTGCGAGGACTGCGACAGACGACATTATTCGAACGAACATGGCGAGCAATCTCCCATTACAAGATTGGATGCATTGTTCTTCGCTTTCGTCCTCCGTTTTTGATTTCGCGGCGAGACGCGTCCAGCCTTAAGGATTTTTGCTCAGCTTGCGGAAATATTCCGAGACGGCGTCCTGATAACCGGCCGGGACGGGCATCGGGTCCGTGCTGCGGACTTGCCCGGACTGATCGGCTGTATCGGACTTGCTGCGTAACTGGAGCTCGAGTTTATCCACGTCATTGAGCACGCGGTTGTGCAGCTCATCCACCATGGCGGGATTGCCGGGGAAGCGCCTCGGATCGAGCGCGGAAAGCTCTTTGATTAGCTGATCGACTTGCGCCGCAGTCGCCGGATCATTCGCCACATCCTGGCGAAGCTGGCTGAGCTCGTTCAGTCCCTGATCGATCGCCGCCTGCTGATCGGTAGCGCTGTTCATCGGGACATTGCCATTATCGAGATGGCTCGCGCGGTTGGGATCGGTGTTGTTGCCGGTGTCCAGCCAGCCACCATAGACGTTGTTCTGATTATTGCCGCCGCCATAAGGACCTGTATATGCGCCGCGGTTCCCATACGTGCCGCCGGGCCCAGTGGGGCCGCCACCGTTGCGGCCAGCCTGCATTCCGCCCTGCCGACCATTGCCGCCCTGTTGTCCGTTCTGACCACCTTGTTGGCCGTTTTGTCCCTGCTGGCCATTCTGCCCTTGCCCCTGCTGGCCGGGCTGACCGTTTCTATTGAGCTGACCGTTCTGACCGTTTTGTCCTTGCCGATTTGGATTGTTGCCGTTGAAGTTGCGGTCAAGCGCTTCGAGGCGATTGCGCAAATCCTGGACGCGATTGAGCGCGGTTTCCGGTCCCTGACCTGGCTGCGCACTCGATGCGTTCTGCTGTGCCTGGCGGACCTGCTGGCTCAACTGCTGCATGCCCGCGACGATCTGGCGTTCGCTGTCGTCGTCGGTAGGTACGTAGCCCGTGCGCAGGCGATCGGCGCTGCGCTGAATGCGCGTCTCGAGATCGTTTTCATCCAGATTGCTCAACGCATTGCGCAGTTGCGAGGCTGTGGTGCGGTCGCTGGAGGCGGCTTGCCGTTCGGCATCGCGCAAATTGCTTTCGAGATGCGATAGATCGTCGGCCTGCTTCTGGCGGTCTTTCAAGAGTTGCTGCAATTCCGATTCGGCCTTCGAGTACTCTTCCTGCGAACCGTTGCCGTTATTCAGCTTTTTCGCTTCCTCTTCAAGCTGTTGCAAACGGCCGGCTTGCGCCTGCTCCTGACTCGCGAGCCGGTCGGCATCGTTCGCGAGCGAATCGAGAGTGCCTGCGCTCTGCTGCCGCTGCATTCCGGCGAGTTGGTTCTGGGCCTGCCGCAAACGATCGGCCGCGCGGCGTGCATCGGCGCCGCCGGGCTGCTGATCCGCGCGGCGCATATCGTCATTCGCCTGCCGCAATTGGTCGAGCGCCTGCTGCGCCCGCGCCGCATCGCTGTTGCTGCCTTGCTGCCCGCTCTGCGAAGCACTTTGTGAACCGCTCTGCGAATTACTTTGAGACGAGCTTTGCGAGCTGCTCGAACCGTTCTGTGAATTTTGATTTTGCGCAAGCTGCTGAAGCTGCTGCTGCAGTTGCTCGGCTTCGCGGCGGAGCATCTCCTGCTGCCAACGTTGATCCGGCTGGTTTGCGGTGTTCTGCTGCGAGGCGAGACTCTCCTGACGCTTCGCCAATTCGTCCAGCTTTTTCAGGGCTTCATCGATCTGCTGTGCCTGCTGGCTCTGCGCATCCTGGGCTGTCTGCGCCGTCTCATACTGATTCTTCGCTGTATCGAGCTCCAGATCGAACAGGCTCTGGAGATCGCGCCCAGCGCTACCTCCTCCACCACCACCTCCGCCACCGCCGCGCTGGAAGGCCACTTCGATGCGGCGAATGGTCGCTTCGGCGCGCAGCAACGCTTGCAACGCCTTTTCCTCATTCGGGATCGCGTCTTTCCATTGCTGCGCTTTCAGCTTATCCGAAGCCGGACCCATTGCCTGCGCCGCCGTGGTCATATCCTGCTCGAAGCTGCCGAAATCCTCATTCGTCGATGGAATATCGCGACTCTGCAAACGGCCCGCGAGCGAAACGGCCTGATCGCGCAATTTCGATTGCACGTCGGAAAGGAACTTAGCGTTTTCAGAATTTTGCTGCGCGGAGGAATTCTTATCTCCCGCCTGTTTCCATGTGGAGCCGATGATTTCTTTCTCGCGTTGGGAGATTTGCGCGTTCTGGTTTCCGGCGCCGCCTCCACCGCCTCCGCCTGCGGCTTGCGATTGCGAGAACTCGTACTCAAACGGCTGCGCCTGAATGAAATAAATATCCGTGCGGGACTGCGTGCGCGCGTCGTTGGCAGTTGCGTAGACGCTCACCACATCGCCCGGCTGCACTTTGAAATTCTCCAGCGAGAGAACCGACGAGCCGTCCGCCGTTTTCGCACCCTTCTGCTTGAGCAGGTCGATCGTCTTCTCGGGACCGCCGTTCACGGAATAATGCAACGCGAAATCCGTGAGACCGAAATCGTCGTTTGCTTTCGCCGCGAGCGTGACTTCTTCAATCGGGTTCGCCTGATAATCGCGGCCTGGCCGATTCAGCGCCACATCCGGCGGATTCGGCTTATCGGCTTCGATGAAATAATCTTCGGAGAGGCGTACCGGCTGCCCGTCATCGACGGTGCCGACGTGATATACGCCGTCCTTATCCATCGCGATCGACGCGTGATAAACGTTCCCTTGGCCGGCCGGTGTAAGCTGCACGTCCTTGTCATTCACGACGAGCATGCCATTCGTCAGCGGCTTGTCGGTGACGACTTCCAAATCCGCTTTCGTACCCTGAATCGCGTGGATATCGCCGCCATGTTCATCCGTGGATGAAGGCATGCCGGTCCATGTGGGATAGTGATACGTCACGCGAATCTGCTTCACGCCCGCCACGTCCACCACTTTCAAATTGTAATGACGCGATTTCAGCGGGCCAGCAACGACGTAATATTCGACGCCCATCGGCAACCCGGCGAACAGGAATTGATAGCCGTTGCCGTTCTGCTGCGGCTGCATGGCGACTTCATTCCACTTTGTGGTGTTCGCGTAGCGCGCAAAGATGCTGACCTTCTGCGCCTGCAATCCAATCGGCAGGGCCGTGACGAGTTCATCGGCGTTCTTGCGCACTGTGGCGTCGCCCGGCGCCACGCGCAGGTCGTACATGGGAGCAATGTTGCCGCGGCCACCCATCCAAAGCAGCGCCGAGCCGTAGCCCAAAAAGCCCGGCCCCCACAGAATCATCCAGATCAGCACGCCCAATGAAGCGATGCCCACTCCCAGCGCGGCCATGATCTGGCGGCTCGGGATGAGCGACTCAGCTTCAGCATTGCGCGTGTGGCGCAATGTGTCCGCCGCAAGAAGTTCAATAAATGGATCGGTGCCCTGCGCTTCACGTTCGGCGAACGTGATCAGGCGCTGATCGAACGCCGGATTCGCCTTTTCAGCAATTCCCGAAACGTGCCGCCGCGTCAGGCGCCAGAGCGGAACCGCCAGCCCGAAAGCAATCCCGAGAGCCAGCACAAAAAAGAGGATGGCGCGCGCGCTCCACAGGCTTCCGTCGGAAAACGCATAATGGTTTGCCACAACAACGAGCCCGATAGTGACGAGCAGAGCCGAGCCCGTGAGGACGGCGGCGCCGCGCACCCAGGCATTTCTTTTGAGCCGATTTTCCAGATGATCGAGGTAGGAATTAAGCTCAGTGCGTGCGCTCATGGCTCCTCCCGCTGTGTACCTAAGTATCTGCTTGCCAGGACAGATTCCGCAAGTGCCACCGCCGCCAGTGCCAGCAGTACATACCAGGCAATGCTGTACGGTGTTTTCTCCGGCGCGGAATCATCTGCCGAAGATGTTCCCGATGTAGCGGACTGGGTTCCGTTGGGCGATTTTCCGGTCCATAGAGACATCACGTCGTCCGCCATCGGCGTCAGATCCGATTCCCGGCGGTCCGCATTCACGCCGACCATGTCCTGCCGGCCATTCGCCAGCCGCACTTCGTAAAATCCCGCTTCGGTCAACTGGATCGATTGCGCCTTCGCCGCTTGCTGGATCGAAAGCGGATGCTTGCCTTCAGGATCAGTCACGTCGACGCTCACCGCCTGTTCTTTGGCGGTGCGCAATTGCAAGTAGGAATCGACGAGCGCCATGCCCTCGCGCTGCTGCAAACCGGAAAGATCGCCGGCCGTTTCCTGCACGAATGGGACGAACATGGGATGCAGCGGCAGATCGTTCGTCAGGTTGTCAAATCCCGACGCAAAGACGACGACGCGGCCTTCGCCAATCTGCTTTTCCAGCACGAGGGGCGTCTGATCGTTCAAATGAGCGATCACGTGCGCGCCGGTTGGGTCGATTGCCACCGCATAATAAAATTTCACGCCGCCCCATTGATCGGCCTTGCCTACCGGCGCGTAGGACGTGTCCGTATCGCTCACGCTCGCGAAGCCTGCGCCGTCTCGCGAATAGTAATGGCTTCCGCTAATGGCATTTCCGAAGATCGGCACCGTAGAGAGGCGAGCCATGGTTGTGCCGGCCGCGATCAGCAGATTGCCTCCGGCGCGGACGTAGCGCATTAGAACGTTTTGCGCGCCTTCGGAAAGGGAAGAGTCCGAAATCACGACAAAGGCATACTTGGTCGGATCGGTGCCTTGCACTTGCGAACCGGGAACCGTTTCCATTACGAATGCCGACTGCGCCGATGAGCCGAGCGCCGCGCCGAAATACAGCGGGGAACGTGAATCGTTCGATTCATGCACAAAGAGGACGCGCTGCGGATCGGAGCGGCGCACTGAAAACATGTACTGATCGTCGGCAGGCATCGCGTCCGCCGAATCGATCTTTACGGCGCAACGGCTGAAGCCGTAAGGAACGTTAAGCGAATCGAACTCCACGCTTGCGCGGCCATTCGCCGGCACGTTCGCTTGTTTCGTCGCCAGCGTCTTGCCGTTGACGACCAGCGAAACGGTGCGTGTCGCAGCTGCCGTGTCAAATCCAGCCACAACGGCTTCGACGCGCGCCTTCTTCGGATCCCACACTTGCGCGGGAGCATTCACGCTTTCGACGGTCCAGTTCGCAGCGGCACCTTTCGCTGCGGGATGAAGCACCAGCGAGACATTTGCAGGCATCGCCATTTCCGAGAAGCTTGGCGGCATGTTCGTCCGCTGCATATCGCTGAAAACGTGTAGTTCGATGGGCGTTTGCACCGTTTGCGCGATCGAGCGCATGGCGCCTGCCAACGCA
This sequence comes from Binatia bacterium, assembly GCA_035607335.1. Taxonomy (GTDB): domain Bacteria; phylum Acidobacteriota; class Terriglobia; order Acidiferrales; family UBA7541; genus Palsa-295. Next base: position 15,614 of record DATNBB010000200.1, read on the forward strand.
CCAAAACTGCCGCGCGAATCGCCCGGTTGGATCGATTCCACGGCGTTTCGCAGACCAGCCGGATCGATCACAGGCTGCGTCATCACCTGCACTTGCGAGCCGAAGGCGAGCACCTGCGCGCGCTGCGCCGGGTTGCGCGAGGCAAGCAAAGAGAGGGCTTCACGCTTGGCATCATCGAGCCGTGAACCCGCCCGCATGCTCAGCGAGTTATCGACGGCGATCACCAGCAGCCTTTCGCCCGAGGCGCTCACCGTGGCGCGCTTAATATAGGGATTCGCAAACGCCAGCACGAGCAGCAGCAGCACCAAAAGTCGTAGGGTAAGCAGTGCCAGATAGCGCAGACGCCGGTGGCGAATCGAGCTTTGCGTGCGCGGCTCAACGAACATCAGGGAACTGAACTGCTGCGGCGTGCTCGTATGCCGCCTGAGCAGATGCAGATACAGCGGCACGCCGACGGCGAGTGCTCCGGCCAGGAACCATGGCGCAAGCAGGCCCACTAATCCCTCCCCTGCCGAATCGTCAGATATTCGGAGAGCACGCCATCGAGCGGCTTGTTCGTTACCAGCAGGTGATAATCCATCCCGGCGCCTTTCGCTCCGTCACGAAGCGCCTGAATGTGCGCGTCAATTTTCTGCCGATAATCCTTATTCAGGTAATCCGGCGTTACTTCCATGTGCGTGCTCGTCTCCAGATCGACCAGCACCACGGCCTCGTTCATCTTCGGATCGATTTCTTTCGGATCGAGCACGTGGAATAGAACGACCTCGTTCCCATGAAAGCGCAACGGCTCGATCGTGCGAATGATCGTCTGTGGGTCCTCGTAAAAATCCGAAAGAATCACCACCAGGCCGCGCCGTCGCAAAAATTCCTGGAAGTGATGCAGCGGCTTGCCAAAATCGGTGCGGGCGTGCGGCTCCGCAAGTTCAAGCCCGGCAAGCAATCGGTGTAGCTGCCCCTGCCGCATCGACGGCCGGATGTAATTCCGGACCTCATCGTCAAACACGATCAAGCCTGCCGCGTCCCGCTGATTCTTAATCGCCAAATAGAAAAGCGCCGCTGCCGTGAACCGCGCGTAATCCATTTTTGTCACCACGTGCGACGTGTATTTCATTGAGTTGCTGGCATCCAGCAGGATGGTGAGCAAGCTGTTCGTTTCGCCGCGATAGCGCTTCAAATACGCGCGCTCGGTCCGCGCGAACACGTTCCAATCCACATGGCGCAAGTCGTCGCCGGGAGTGTAGGCGCGGTATTCGGCGAATTCCTGGCTGAAGCCGAAATCGGGCGAGCGGTGCAAGCCCGCGACGAAGCCATCGACCACCGTCTTCGCGACGAGATCGAGCCCCGAGATCGCGTTGAGCACCGCTGGATCGAGAAATCTTTGCATCTAGGCGGCCTTTGGCGGCGGCAACGTCTGAATCAATCGCCGCAGAATTTCGTCCGAATCGATGCGATCCGATTCGGCGTGGAAATTGAGCAAAATCCTGTGGCGAAGCACAGGAATTGCAAGCGACGCCACATCTTCGTAGGTGACGTGATAGCGCTTCCGGGAGAGTGCCCGCGCCTTCGCCGCCAACACGATGAATTGCGCCGCGCGTACGCTCGCGCCGTAATTCACGTATTTCTTCACGAAGTCCGGCGCATTTTCATTCTTAAAGCGCGTGGCGCGCACGAGCCGCACCACATACTCCGCGATGGAATCGGCGATCGGCACCATGCGAACGAGTTTCTGGAAATCGACAATCTCTTCCGCATTGGTCATGGTCTGCACCTGCGCGCTTTTTACCGTGGTCGTCAAATCGATCACCTTCAGCTCTTCGTCCGCGCTCAAATAATCCAGCACGGTATTAAAGAGGAAGCGGTCAAGCTGCGCTTCCGGCAGCGGATACGTGCCTTCGAGCTCGATCGGGTTCTGCGTGGCGAGCACGAAGAAGGGCGAGGGCAGCTTGTAATGATTTCCGCGAACCGTGCAGGAAAGTTCCTGCATCGCTTCCAGCAGGGCCGATTGCGTCTTGGGCGGCGTCCGGTTGATTTCGTCTGCCAGCAAAATGTTCCCGAAAATCGGTCCCGGCACGAACGTCCACTTCCGGCGTCCAGTGGTGGTGTCTTCCTCGATGATGTCCGTGCCCGTGATATCAGACGGCATCAGGTCCGGCGTAAATTGGATGCGCCGAAACTCGAGCCCGAGCGTCTGCGCGATCGTCCGCACCATCAGCGTTTTCGCCGTCCCGGGCAAGCCGGTGATCAGGCAATGGCCGCCTACGAAGAGCGCCGTAAGGATCTGATCGAGCACCTCTTCCTGGCCGACGATCACCTGCCGCACCTGCGTCAGGATTCCGTCACGCACGGTATGAAACCGATCGACCCTTTTTTGCAGTTCCGTTGAACCCAAGCCCATTTCCGCAGAGGTGGCCATCCGTTATCGTCCTTTCTGAGCGTCCTGGAGTTCCAAAAGTAATTTCAACGCGGGCCGGTAATCCGGCGCCGCTTCGAGAGAGGCGAGCACGCTGTCTTGTGCTTTGTCGCGTTCCCCCGCACCCATATATGCAGTTGCCAAATCGTATTCAGCGCCGGCCTTGTCCAGAGGAGCCATCGCAACCACGGCGCTGAACTCGCGAATCGCTCCGGCATAATCTTTCTGCTGCATCAGCAAATGGCCGAATTTCGTGTGGTAGTCGGTGTCAATCAGCGGATCGATGTCATCGATTTCCTGATACGTGACTTCGGCGGCTTTCACGTCGCCCAATTCCTGCTGGAGCGATGCCAATTTCTCGAGCACGTTGGGCCGACGTCCGCGCTCCGTCTGGTATTCCCCAAGCACCTTTTCCGCATCCTGTTTGTTTCCCTTGGCGATGTCAGCCGCAGCCACAAATTCGTACGCGTTCGCGTCATACACGTACTCGGGATACAACTGAATCACTGCGGGTCCATCCTTCAACACCGCATCGTAATCGTTCTTTTCTGCTTCGGCCGCAAGCGCCTTCAGCTTCGTGCGCCAGTCGTCGAAATGCGATGTCACGGCCGCCGTCTGCCCATAGATCCACGGCAGGAATTGCTTGTCGAAGTCTTCAGGCGTAATCCCGAGATTTTCCTGAAACGCCTGCGCCGTCGTCATGTTCGGCTTCGCATAGGAATGGATGAAGCCCAGCAACTTGTCCGAGCCCCAGTGATCCTGGATGTAATCGCAGATCTTTCCAGCCTGGTAATACGAGACGATCACCTGCGCCTCATACGTTGGCCGGATGAATCCCTTGTCCATCTCCGCCACCGGCAGCAGTTTTTTATCCCGCAGCGCTACAACAATCTCCGGCGTCATTGCGTCGCCCCATAGCGGCGAAGCTTGCGTTTCTTCGTGAACGGCCAGGCCTTCGGTAAACCACCTCGGCACGCGATGATCCGTTGCTGTCAGGACGTAAACGTGGCTCATTTCATGCCGCAGCGTGCTGGCCCACATGTTGTCGCCCGGCTTGCTGCCCTCGGGACCGCTGCCGGGACTATCCATGGCGACCACTTCGCCAAACGTGACGCCTAGGGCTCCTAATCCGGGCAAGCCCAGCGTGCGAACGGCAAAGTCTTCGTGGTTCGGATAAACCTCAACCTGCACCGGATCGGGCAGCGTCATTTGATATTTTTTGTTGTACGCCGCCATCGCATCCTTCATCACCTGCTCGTAATACGGAGTCAGCGCGTCCGCCTGCTTCTTGTCGAATTTCAAAAGCATCGCGCCATCTTTGACGGTGACGAAATTCTTGCGATTGCTATCGAGCAGTTTCAGGCTGTTCGACGTAGCGAAGTCCGTAAAACCGTTGTTATAGGCAAGCTCGAGTTCCTTGTACGCCTCCACGTCCTGGCCGAGACGCATCAGATTGACGCCAAGCTGCGAATGCGCCGACCACAAATCCGGCTCGACGGCGATTGCTTTGCGGTAGTACGCGATTGCGTCGTTGTAGCGGCGATTCAGCATTAAATGGTGGGCGATCAGCTCATAGCCTTCGCCGTAGCTCGGATTCACGGCAAGCATTTTTTGAATCCACTCGTCGGGAGAACGGTCAGCGAGCAATTCGACCGCCGCATGAATCGCCATCGCGTCCAGGGCTTCCGGAGAAATCTTCAGCGCCGTGTCGGCTTCCGCAATGGCCCCGTTTGTATCCGAATCTTCAAGGTGAAGGCTCGCCAGCAGCGCGTGCGCTTGATAGAACTTTGGGTCGAGAGAAACTGCCTTAGTCGCATATTCGGGGGCCTTATTGTCATAGCCGTCCGCGCTTAGCAGCGCCAGGCCGTAATAGGCCTGCGCATTCTTCGGGTCTCGCTGCAAGGCTTCATTAAATAGTCCTGCCGCGTCATTGTTGTTGAATCGCTCGTGAAACAGCATGCCCCAGCGAACGCGGTACATCGCATTGGCGCCGTCTGCCGCGACGGCATCGCGAAATTCGTTGCTCGCGTCCTGATACATCTTGAGTCCCCAATATCCCTCGGCCTTCAGATACGGCTGGCTCTCCTGCGTGAGCGCCTCATAGCACTTCCGCGCTTCCGCCGTTTGCCCGCGATGCGTCATCTCGTGGCATTGATCCGGAGTTGCGGCGGAGCACACCGCAGCGCCCGTGGCTATCGCCGCAAACAGCACCGCAATGTGCCCAATCCTCACTTATCGAGCTGCTCCTGCACTTTTGCCAACTCGACCAGATAGCCGGTCAGTTGCTGCTTATAATCGTTCGCGGCCATCGCCGCCTTCTGATATTTCAGCTCGTCAATCTTCTGTTCGAGACTCTCTTTTTGCGCGAGCAATGCCTGCTTGGCTGGATCGTTCGCGGCCGCCTGATCCGTGCCAAGCCGCACCAGCGTAATGCTGGAGAGCAGCAATCCCTCGCCGGTCTGCGGCGAAGCCTCGCGAACCGCATCAGCCTTGCCTGTGTCCTCGAACTGCGCGTGCTCGGTCGCGAGTTGCTGCTCGGAATCGTAAAAATTCTCCGTTTTCTTCGCTGCGTAAACAAAAGCCTCCATCGCGCTGATCGACTCGTCTTTGTTCGTATCCGCGGCGGGGTCTTGCAAAGCTTCGGCAAAATAACGCGCAAAAATCGTCGCGTTTCTCTCCGTGCCGGATTTCGTCGCCATGATGACGGCGCGGCCCGGCCTTTCGAGCGGAATGAGCGACCCGCCGCTCGCGCTCGTCGTGTTCACGATCAACTGGCGCTTCGAAGGAATCTTGTCGCAAAGCGCTGCAATGTCGTCGGCTGAGATATCCGGGCCCACGAGATTGAATTTGTACTCGAAGCCGTCAAACGAGCCGTGCCCGATCATGATCAGCACGAAATCGTCATCCGCCTTTGCTTCAGAGGCCACTTGCTGCAACGCGCTCGTCAGTTTGTCTTTCGTGCCATCGGCGCCATATAGAGTGATTGCATGAACCTGGCTTCCCGCGGACTTGAACACGCGCTCGATATCCTTTGCATTTCCCTCAAAGCGCTGCTCGTAATCCGGCTCGCCTCCCAACCCCGCAATCGTCACAACATAAGTCCCGGCCCATGCCGGCAGCGCAAAAAGCAGCAGGCAAACGAGGCCAAACCAACGCGCCGCTTTCATACGATCCCCCATTTGCGCCGCAGGAACCATTCTGAGAAGCGCAGCAGAATCACGAGAAAGAAAATGATGGGCATGTCCCAAAGCTCTTTCGTATCGCGCATCGTGATGCCCGCCGCCGAATACGGAATTTCCGCCGGCAGTCTCGAAATATCGGACGGCGTCCAATATTTACCGCCGGTTTGCGACGCAAGCTGTTCGAGCAGCGCACGGTTTTGCTCCGTGTGGAAATTCTCCGCCACGCCGTCGAGCCGCTGGAAGGGAACTGAGTCGCTGCCCAGTTCCTGCCCGGCCCGTTGCGCCGTAATTTCCGCGATGTACGAACCCGGCTGGTCCGCCGTGAAGTCCGCGTGAAACACGCCGGGCGAATTCGGCGTTGGCTGCATATCGACCATGGATGAGAAGCCATTCGGCCCGATCACGTGCGCCTGCACTTGCGCGTCCGTGGCGGGCATATAGGTCTTGTCGCGAACATCCGCCGAAATCTCGATGTGCCCATTGTCATAAATCATCGGATTCGGCACGCTCGCCACCGCTTGCCCGGGCGTGTCCTGAATCATCCAGCGCAAAAGCTGCTGCCAGAAAGTCACATAAGACGTGTCGCCCAGAGGCATCAGCATCTGCCAGCGCCACGAACCGCCCGTGGCCATTACGGCGGTGCGTCCGCGTCCATAGTTTTCAGTTACGAGCAGCGGCAGCGTGCGGCCATCCGCGCGCATCTGCAAAAGCACCGCAGCGCCGGGCTTGATTGTGCCCGCGTCCTGGTAGTCCATCATGTACGGCAGCTTTTTCCATTTCTCTGCGTTCTTCTGCGGATCGTCATCCAACCGCGTGATCATGCTGTCCGCGCCCGCTTGCGTCAGAATCGGATAAGCAGGATCACGCCGGAACGTATCCTTGCTCGTCGGCAAAATCACCGGCAGCAAATCCGCCACAGCCGAGCCTTGCCAGATTCCTGCCGCGAGCGACGAACGCCCGCCCAGAAAAAGCAGCCCGCCGCCGCGCCGATCGACAAACTCGCGCATCAACTCCTGTTGGGCGGGCGTGAAATAGCCGGCCTCAACTGAACCGATGATGATCGCTTGATATTGGAAGAGGACATCCGCCGTAGAAGGGAAGCCATCGGCAAGATCGTCGGGATTGGTTATCCCTTGCCTATAGATTTTGTTTTCCGTCGTCCGCAGCATTGAGACCAGTTGGACGTTCGGATCGTCGTCTTCCGCGCGCCGGATGAACTTGTATTCCCAGCGCGGCTCGCCCTCGACGTAAAGGATTTTTCTTTTACCCGCGGTCACATCCAGTTCGCGCGTCACGGAATTGTTCTGCGTGTTGGTTTCGCCGGACAGCACATCCACCGAAAAACGCAGCGACTTCATCCCCGCCGCGCCCGCATTGAACGGGAGCGCCTCGGTCTGAACCTTTCCATCGGAGGCCAGTGTGATCTGCCGCGAGGCGAGCACTTTGTCGCCGTCGCGTACCGCGAGCGTTGCCTTGCGCCCCGAAAATCCGCGCTGATGAAAGCTGACGCTTGCCGAAAGCCGCGAGTTCTGCAGCGCGCGCGGCGCCACGCTCGCGTCGTTAATTTCAATATCGTTGGGAACCTGCTCAGGCCCGAAGCCGACCGTCTGCACGGGAATTTGACGGCTGCGCAAGGCGGCGATTGTGGAGGCGTCGATTCCGCCCGAATTGTCCGCACCATCGCTCAACAGGACCACTGCGCCGATTGGCAGTCCGGTGGTCTGGTCCGCAAAATCCTTTAATTCGTCGCTGATCCGCGTCGCGGGGGCAGACGCATTCTTCAGATTGTCGAGGCTGTTTACGCGGGTGAGTTGGTTATCGACGCGATAGATGCGCGTCTGAAATTTCTTTTGCAGCCCGGCGAGCACGCCCGATTGCAGCGCGTTCACTGCTTGCTGCTCGCGCGTGGTGCCGTTGTCTGCGATGGACATGCTGCGCGAGTCGTCTACCAGGACGGCGATAATGTTCTGCTGCGGTTTCAACTCCGCGATTACGATGGCCGGCTGCCAGACGACCAGCAGCAGCAACACGGCCAGCAAAGCTTCGAGCGCCCAGATCACGCCCGCGTGCCAGCCCTTTACCCCCGCAGCGGCTTGCGCCATGCGGCGATGAATCAGCCACGCCAGCACGCAGACTGCGGCCAGCATCAGCAAATAAAGGAGCCAGTGCGGCCAGCCGCTTAATAAAACAAACTGGCCCTTAGAGAAGATCGCGGTCGGATACTTGAAAAAGAATTCAAACATTATCTCCACACCCGCGAGCCCCGATCGCGGCGCCTATTCAGTTGTCAGCACTAGAAAAACTGCGCGAAAACGAACCCCCGTTATCCTGAGGGCCAAACATTCTGAGATGCCAAACTAAATTTCGTCATCCTGAGGCTCATCCGCCAAGCGGCGAGCCGAAGGACCCTCTTGTTTTTTATTCATCTATGACGACTATTCAGACACATCGTGTCGTCCTTCCGCACCCAGTCGGCTGAGGCACGAATACGCGCGACCGAAACGCGCCGCCGCAACGCTTGTCTCCTATCCTTAAACTCCTCTCCTTAGTGCGTCATCCCATACACGATGTAATTCAGCCCGACGCGAAATGCCAAAGACGCAAAATTCTCCGGGTATCGCGGATCATCCGCCCATTCCCACGCGTCGCCGAGGTGCATATTGAACGTAATCGCGACGATGATCCGCCCTTTATCGTCCCGCACCGCGCGCCATCCGGGAATGTATCCAATGTCTCCGCCCGCTCCCGCTTCATACGTGCGTCCTGACCACACATACTGCTCGCCTGGGATCTGGAATCTATGGCTCAGATCAAAGAGCACGTGGAAGATTTCGTCCGTGTCCTTCAGATCCTCCACTTGAGCGTTCGGCAGAAATTGGTGCAAACCCTGCATGAAAAGTTGCCAGTCCTGAGCGCCATGGAAGTCATCGACCATCAGGAAGCCGCCCTTCATCAGGTAATCGTGCATGCGCTTGGCTTCGTCCGCGTTGAACGACCAAGTCTCGGCTTGGACGGCATAAACCCATGGATAGTTATCGAGCGTGTGCGGGTCGCTCTCGGGAGTATCGATGTCCACCACTTGCGACGTCGAGCGCGTGTTGACGTTCGTCAAGCGCTTCATCGCCATCAGGAACTGAATATCGGCCTTGGGATAATCCCGCTGCCACGGGCCGAATCCCTCGCCGCAGCCCCCTCCGCCGAATCCAAAGCGACGCCGGCCGAATCCGCCTCCAAAACGGTCGCCGTACGCGGAGGCGTACTTCAGCCGCGTCCAGTAGAATTCAGCTTTGTCGGTGGAATTGCATTCATCAAGGTAGCGGGAGCGCGCGTCGTACGGGCCGCCGCCATATTGGAAGCCGCGTGTCTGGATCGCGATCACGGCGCACACGATCAGCGTTGCCGAAATCCCGATCGACATCCGCTTGAGGAGCTTCATCGCGGCCCCTTCCGTTCTCACGAGACTAACAGAATGCCGTCCTTTACTACAACGCGCCGCCGGGCAATTTGGTTGCATTGTCGTGGCGCAGCCGCTCCTGGCTGCGCTCTTGCGAGCCCGA
>DATNBB010000202.1:0-9433 GCA_035607335.1 Binatia bacterium
GGCTGCATAAGCTCATTTAAGTGCACAAACGCGCAAAGTTGAGTATGTCGTTGCAGCAGAAAATGCACGCCTGAAATACCTGTCGGTGGGGTTGTTTAAAGCTTGAAATAAACTGCCGCTAATGGCGGGAGCCGTAGCTTGAGGGAATACGGCCGGTCGCTCCAGGGAATCGGCTCGGCCTGTATGCCGCCGGAATTGCCGAAATCCGTTCCCGCATAGAATTGCGAGTCCGTGTTCATGATCTCGCGGTAATAGCCGGCTTTCGGAACGCCCACGCGATAATTCTCCCGCGCCACCGGCGTGAAGTTGCACACGACGACAACAAAGTCTTCTGGATTCAGCGCCTTGCGGACGAATGCCAGCACGCTATTCGCCGAGTCGTGCGTCTCGAGCCATTCGAAGCCGTCCCACTCGAAATCCACTTCATGCATGGCGCGCTCGCCCGTATGCAGACGATTCAAATCACCGATCAGATTCTGCACGCCTTTGTGCCACGGCGAATCCTCAAGCTCCCATTGGACTTGTCCGCCATCCCAGAACTCATGTCGCTGCGCCAATTCGCCGCCCATGAAAAGCAGTTTCTTGCCCGGATGCGCGTACATGTATCCGAAAAGCAGTCGCAGGTTCGCAAACTTCTGCCAGTCGTCACCCGGCATTTTTTCCAGCAACGCGCGCTTGCCGTGCACAACTTCGTCATGCGAAAGCGGCAAAACAAAATTCTCATGGAACGCGTAGAGCATTGAAAACGTGAGCTCTCCGTGATGGTATTGCCGGTGAATCGGATCAAGCGCAAAGTAGCGCAGCGTGTCGTTCATCCACCCCATATTCCACTTCAGGTCGTAGCCAAGTCCGCCAAGATACGTCGGTCGCGAAACCATCGGCCATGATGTGGATTCTTCCGCAATCATCAGCGCGCCCGGATGCTGTGCGTGCAGCACCTCATTCAGCCGTTTCATGAGGTTGATTGCATCCAAATTTTCGCGCCCGCCAAACGCGTTGGGAATCCACTCCCCGGCTTTCCGCGAATAGTCGAGGTAAAGCATTGACGCAACGGCATCTACACGCAAGCCATCCACGTGATATTTCCCGATCCAGAAGAGCGCGTTTGAGATAAGGAAGTTCTGCACCTCGGTCCGGCTGTAGTTGAAAACGAGCGTTCCCCAATCCGGATGCGCTCCCTTGCGAGGATCTTCGTGCTCGTAAAGGTGCGTTCCATCAAAAAACGCCAGCCCGTGCGCGTCGCGTGGAAAATGCGCGGGCGTCCAGTCGAGGATCACGCCGATTCCTTCTTGGTGGCAACGGTCCACAAAGTACATAAAGTCGCTCGGCGTTCCGAAGCGACTCGTCACCGCAAAATAGCCGATCGTCTGGTAGCCCCACGAACCATCGAAAGGATGCTCCATGATCGGCATCAGCTCGACGTGCGTGTAACCCATTTGTTTTATGTAGGGTATGAGTTCGTCAGCGAGCTCGTGATAGGTAAGCCAGCGATGGCCTTCGCTTGCTTTCCGGCGCCACGATCCCGCATGAATTTCGTAGATGGACATTGGCGAATGCAGCCAGTCACGGGATGCTCGCTTGTACATCCACTCGTTGTCCTGCCACTGATGCCGGTCGATATCCCAAACCACGGACGCAGTGTTCGGGCGCATCTCCGCGCAGAATCCGTAAGGGTCGCTCTTCAACGCAAGGTGGTCGCCGACCCGCGAAAGTATTTCGTACTTATAGACTTGGCCTTGATCCAGCCCGGGCATGAACATTTCCCATATCCCGGTCGAACCTCGGTTGCGCATGCAATGGACGCGCCCGTCCCACGAATCAAAATCGCCAACCACGCTTACGCGCTGCGCATTCGGCGCCCAGACAGCAAAGTGAACGCCGCGCACACCATCGACCTCGCGGATATGCGCGCCGAACTTCTCATATTGCTGATAATGCGTGCCTTCCGCGGAAAGATGGAGATCGTAATCGGTCAGGACGGGAGGGAAAGCGTACGGATCGTATGTCTCAGTTTCGTAGCGATCGCCGCTAACCCATCGAATCCGGTACGCATTGGGCCGGACGTCGCTGCCGGAACCTTGGCGCGTCGCCTCTAGCGGGAGAATCGCCTCAAATATGCCATCAGCATGGATTTTCGCTGTTTGGTGAGGCTCGGTGCCCCAGGTAACGGTCACTTTGACCGCACGTGGAAGAAAGGCTCGTATTGCAAGTGCGGGGCGCCCTTCGCGTTCCACCCAATGCGGACCCAGAACCTGATATGGATCGGGCAGTCTGCCTTTGACAAGCAGGTTTAATTCGACTTCAAAGGGATCGACGATCTCGCTCGGTTCCGCTGGCCTGGCTGTCTCGCTCATGTTCGTTTCCGCTAAAGGCTGCGGCTAATAAGCATATTACAGCGGCAGTTCCGCGCAGGGCGGAGAAAATTCGGATATCGAGTTTGCGTCACGCGCTCCGAGTTAGTACGAACGTACCATTGAGGTACGGTCTTGCTGGTACAGTAGCATATTCGCGGGGTTGCTCTCTCGACCAAGGATCTAATTTTACTCTGTCGAAACTCTTGCTGTTCTAGGACTTATGTCGAGCCGGATCGTAACGCTTCGTCCCAAGCGCAAAGAAAAGCCGTGCCCGGTAACGTCGCCGCGGCCTCGGGTCGAAGAACAACCGCTCCACTCAATCAGACCGAACTTAGCGAAGCCTCTCCCTGAAGTTGCAGCCGACCTTCGCTTTCGTCAGCTCTTCGATCAAGCGTTTGAGGGCATGTTTCAAACCACGCCCGACGGTCGCTATCTTCGCGTAAATCATACGCTTGCGCGCATGTACGGCTATTCGAACGCGCAGGAGTTGATGAGCGCAGTCTCCGATATCGGCGCAGCGGTTTACGTAGATCCTCGGAAAAGAGAAGAATTCAAGCGACTGATGGAAGAAAAGGGCCGCATCGAGTCCTTCGAATATCAGGTTCGCGACCGTTACGGCCGCAAAATCTGGCTCCGCGAGAAGGCATGGGCGATCCGAGACAACCTCGGTCGCATTGTCAGTTATGACGGCGCTGTGCAAGATATCACCGAACGCAAGCGTTCCGACCTGGAGCGCCGCGTCACCACGGAAATCCTTCGCGCAATGACGGCGACGGGCGATCTGGACGAGTTGCTGAAACTGATCCACAGCGCACTGAAAGAAGTGGTTTCCGCAGAAAATTGCTTCGTGTCGCTCTACAACGAATCGACGTCCCTATTTGAATTTCCGTTTTTTGTGGATGAGTTCGATTCGGCATTCGAACCGGAAGCGGCGGGCCGGAGCTGCATGGATTACATTTTCCGGACGGGCAAACCGGACCTTATATCGCCTCAGCGACTGAAGGAATTAGTGAAACAAGGCGAAGTGGAACTGGTCGGAACACCCAGCAAGTCTTGGTTAGGCGTACCTTTGAAGACGCCGTCTGCCACCATCGGCGTCCTCATCGTTCAGGATTATAAAGCCGAAAATGCTTACAGCGAGCGCGATCTCGAATTCCTGGACTCCATCGGCGGGCAGATCGCCTTGGCCATCGAGCGGACCCGCTCAGAGCAACGCCTGCACTCAAGCGACACTCGCCTCCGCCTCCTCATTGAGCAGCTTCCTGCCGTTCTCTGGACAGTTGACAAGGATATGCGCTTTACCTCGGCGTTGGGGGCAGGCCTCGCGCGACTAAGTCTTAAGCCCAACGAGCTGGTGGGCATGAAGCTCGCCGACTACTTGCAGACATCCGACGGCACATATCCGGCTGTAGCGGCGCATCGTCGAGCATTAGCCGGCGAACCGGTTACATTCCATCTGGAGTGGAAGAGTGGTTCGTATGCGTGTCACGCCGAGCCTCTTCGCGGACCACAAGGCGAAATTCAGGGCGTTATCTGCATGGCGCTGGACGTGACCGATCGCAAGCAGCTCGAAGAGCAGTTCCGTCAGGCCCAGAAAATGGAAGCGGTTGGACGGTTGGCTGGCGGCATCGCGCACGATTTCAATAACCTGCTGATGGTCATTCAGGGATACGCCGATTTGCTCATCGAACGCCTACACGCAAGCGACCCTCTTCGCAAAAACGTAGAGCAGATACAAACCGCGTCGCAGCGCGCCACTTCACTTACGAGACAGCTGCTCGCTTTCAGCCGCAAACAGATGCTCGCGCCTAAGGTGCTGAATATTCAGGCCGTTATCGCAGATATGGAGACGATCCTACGACGATTGATTGGCGAGGACATTGTGCTCGAAGCCGTCACCGTTCCGTCGTTGGGCCACGTGAAGGCGGACCGCAGCCAGATCGAGCAAGTGGTGATGAATCTGGCGATTAACGCTCGAGATGCGATGCCCAGCGGTGGGCGGCTTACCATCGAAGCCCAGAACGTCGAGATCGGTTCGGATGTGCCCCAGCAGCCAAGCGTTGTAGCTCCGGGGAAGTATGTGATGCTAGCCGTAACGGACAACGGTTGCGGCATGAACGAAGAAACGCGTGCCCATATTTTTGAACCGTTCTTCACAACAAAGGAGAAAGGCAAAGGGACAGGGCTCGGACTTGCGACTGTCTACGGCATCGTGAAGCAAAGTGGCGGCTACATTTGGGTTTATAGCGAGCCAGGAGTCGGCACGACCTTCAAGATTTATTTGCCGCGGATTGATGAGGAAGAGGCTCGTTCCGGCGCCGATGGAGATGCAGATTCGTGCGCGTTGGTCCGTGGCTCCGAAGTCGTCCTGCTAGTTGAAGACGAGAAGGGCGTGCGCGAATTGACACGCGAGTACCTCGAAACGAGCGGATACAGTGTGGTCGAAGCCAGCGACGGATATTCCGCGCTCGAACTTGCGCGCGCGCACGACGGTCCAATTCATGCGCTGATTACGGACGTAGTTATGCCGGGCTTGAGCGGCCGCGAACTGAGTGAGCAGATGGCTAAGTTAAGGCCCGGGATAAAAGTGCTCTACATGTCCGGCTATACGGATCAGTCTGCCTTCCGAAATGGCATCCTCCACAAAGGCGCCGAACTCCTTCAAAAACCATTTGGCATGTCCACGCTTGCCTCGAAACTGAAAGAGATCCTCGCCAACTAAGTGTGCGCAGTGGCTGTGCGTAATGGGTCACTAAGGAACAGTTGCGCGATCTGGAGCAATCCTTCCTAGTACCTCCTTGCTCCAGAGCAACTTTGGGTGTAATCCATAGAATTCTAACTCTTGAGCCCTCAATGGTTTCGGTGTGAGAGTCGCGCCTGGCATTTGAAATATTCTTTGGCGTATTTCGTGCTTTTCTCTCTAGCGAAGCAAGAGTGACAGCATCTGCGAAATCCAGCTAGGGGGGCTCGGCATGCAAGTTGCAACACAGGGGACGCTGACGAACGAGAAGGATTCGGGGGAGATCAGGGTTACGGATTCGGTCGGGGAGCGCAGGCTGTGGCTGGCCGTGGTGATGCAGGCCGTGGAGGAGTGGAGGAATGGTACGTTGCGCAACCGGCGCCTGGCGCAACAATTTCTTTTTGACGATGCAAAGGACTTTCAGGCGGTTTGTGCGAATGCGGGGCTCGACGCGGATAACCTGCGTTCCAGGCTATTGAAAATGGGACGGAAAGTTAACGCGGCGGGACCGTTGCTTCGTCCTCTGGCGGCCTGAAATCGTGCGTTGCCGCGGCGACGTCGCTGGCATGTCTTGCAGCATCTGCGACAGCCGGTATGACGCAAAAAGGCAAAAATGGCGCGATAAAATCGCCTAAACGATCCCAAATGGCGTGTTTGGCGCCTTAAATCGGCAGAGAGTTTATTTTGGAACGATGGCGGAGGAATAGGCGCTCCGGCTGAGGCATCTGTCGTAAAATCGACACGAATCGGATGCCTGCCGCCACATATGAGGCTGTTTCTGAGAAGCGGCTGCTGATTGCGTGCGCCCGCACGCAGATGACTGCGGCGGCCGCGCAGCAAATCCGCGAAATAACCTCCAGGCCTCTTGACTGGGATTACCTGCTGCGGGCGGCTGCCGAAAACTCGATTCTGCCGCTTTTGGCTTTGCACCTTCCGGCTGTAGCTTCCGATGCGTTCTCTCCCGAACAATTTGCAAGACTGAA
This sequence comes from Binatia bacterium, assembly GCA_035607335.1. Classification (GTDB taxonomy): domain Bacteria; phylum Acidobacteriota; class Terriglobia; order Acidiferrales; family UBA7541; genus Palsa-295. The sequence goes on from DATNBB010000202.1 coordinate 6,078, forward strand.
GGCTGCCGCTCGCGCCGCGGGTATACGTGCGCTGCAACTCTCGGCCGAGTTGATCCGCGTCGTCGACGGGTTAAGGGCGGAAGGCGTTCTCGCGCTGCCTTACAAAGGCCCTGTGATCGCGGTGCAGGCGTATGGCGACCTGGCGCTACGCGAATTCGAGGATCTGGACATCATTGTTCCGCAACGGGACATGGCTCGTGCCAATGATGTGTTACTCGACTTGAAGTACAGCCCGAAGTTTCCGTGGATATTCGGGCAATCGGCTATCGTGCCCGGCGAATACAACTATTACGACCGTGAGCGGCGCATTATCGTGGAATTGCACACCGAGTTGACGCTGCGTCACTTTCCGGTCGTGCCGAAGCTGCAGGAGATGAGCAGGCGCGTGGAAAATGTGACGATCGGCGGGCATGCGGTGCCCACGTTTGGTGCGGAAGATACGCTCGTTCTGCTCTGCATTCACGGCTCAAAGGACTTTTGGGAGCGAATTTCTTGGATTGCCGATGTTTCGGAATTCGTTCAGAGAGAGAAGCGCCTGGATTGGCCGCGCATCTTCCTGCGCGCAGAAGAGTTGAGGGCTACGCGAATGCTGAAGCTTGGCCTCGCTCTTGCTTCGCGACTCCTTGATGCGCGCCTGAACGGAGAGGTTCGCGCGCGCGTCGACGCCGATGGCACAGCTCTCGCGCTTGCGAAGCAGATTGAGCAACGGCTACTCGCTCGGGAAGTTTTGCCTCGCAACGTCACCCAATCGTTTCGCTACAGAAGGCAGATGGTTCCCGGTGCACTGTGTTCGTGGCGCTACGGTTTACGTCTGGCGACGGCTCCGGCCGAGGAGGATTGGAACATGGCGCCGCTGCCGCGCGCGTTGTCACCGCTTTATGTGGTGTTGCGGCCGTTTCGCCTTTTTCGAAAATACGGAGTATCTCGCGAAAGCAGACGCGAGTGAGGAACGTACCTCAGGCAGTGGCAGCAAATTCGCGGCGATGGACCGTCACACGGATGCCATGTTTTGGTCTTAATGTGACGGAGGGAACTGGCTCAACAGGATGGCCAGGCACCAGGGCGAGATGAAATTTTTGCTGGATCGTGGCAAGGAGCAGCGTGGCCTCGATCATGGCGAACGAGGCGCCCACGCACACTCTTGGGCCGCCACCAAACGGGAAATAAGCGAATCGCGGAATTTTCCCCGAGCGAACTGGATCTTCCCGCCACCGCTCCGGATTGAATTCGTCCGGGTTGGCGAAGAAACGCGGGTCGCGCTGCGTTAGAGCTTGGAAGATAAAAATGTTCGTGCCCGCAGCAACACGATAGCCGCCAATTTCGCAATCCCGTATAGCGCGGCGTCCAATGCCCCAAACGGCGGGATAGAGCCGCATCGATTCCTTAAGAATCATTTCCGTATAGCGGAGACGCGGAATATCTTCCACCATAGGCTCGCGACCGCCGAGCACATCGCGAAGTTCCTCGACGAGCATGGCCTCAACCTGAGGATTTTTTGCGAGCAGGTAGCAGGTCCAAGACAGTGCGATTGCCGTCGTTTCGTGGCCCGCCAGAAAGAGTGTCATCACCTCATCGCGCAGTTGAGTGTCACTCATTGGCCGTCCGTCTGCATCACGCACATCGAGAAGCGTACCGAGTAAATCTGCTCGCGGCTGCTTCGAGGCACGGCGTTCGCGGATAATCTCGTCGATGATCGTATTTAAATCGCGGATGGCCCTTTGCCGTGCCGGCGCGAGGAAATTGGGAAGCTGAAAGGGAAGCAGGAGGGCCTGGCTGGCATCGGTGATGAACCTATCGGTTACAACCTGCATCGCATTGCCGACGCGTTCCGCGATGCCGCTGACTTCTGCTCCAAAAAGGCATTGCGCTACGATCTCGAGTGTCATAGCCATCATGTCTTCGTGCACGTTGCGGGATTGGCCGTCCGACCAGGAGGCGAGTGAGCGGCTGGCGATGCGAGTCATTACCGGCGCGTAGGACAGAATATTGTCCCGCCGGAAAGCAGGTTGGATCAATGATCGCTGGTGCTGCCATGATTTCCCTTCATTAGTCAGCAAGCCCTTGCCGAGCGCACGCGCGAGGGCACGATAGTCGGCGGATTTTGTAAAATTGCCGGGATTCGTGACCAAGACGTATTCGATATCACGAGGGTGCATCAGCAGGCAGATGGGGATGTGAAGATAGCGAAGGTGCACGATATCCCCGTAGTCCTTGGCGCAGCGGGAGTAGAACCCCAGCCAGTCGTGCGAAACAGCGGCGAGATTGCCAAGAAGGAAGTGGCCTTTGGGACCGGGCGGAGTCTTTGGACGAGCTTTAATTGTGGTTGAAGAAGCTGCCGCCATAGCGTGGTGTCCTGCGCTGTCTTTTAACTTCCAAAAAAGAAATGGTACAGCAATGGGGAGTGTCCCGCGGGATAAATTGGGCGGGCCTTCGGTAAAAAACTTCGGGAACGCTGCTCAGACGGCAGCGGGAGGCCTGTCGTTTTGCGACGAGGTCACGCTTCAAGTGCCGCGCTGAAGGCTGGCGGCGCTAAACCAAAAATCAAAACCGAAAGTCGAAAAAGAGGGCGAAACCCGCCGATCAGAAATCGACATTCGCGTGACAAGCAAGACGCAGGTACGGAGACCGGCGCTCCCGGGGGAGGCACCGTCGAAGGCGCGGGCCAACGGCACGGCGTTTATTCAGCCGGTGAGAAGCCGTACTTTTCGAAAATGGATTGCGCGGCGGGCGAGATGAGGAAAGCGACGAAGGATTTGGCTGCTTCGACGCTTTTCGTGTCTTTCAGCACGGCCACGGGATAGACAATGGGCGCGTGGGAATCTTCGGGAGCAGTTGCGGTGACCGTCACTTGATTGGTGATCTTTGCGTCCGTGGCATAGACGATGCCGGCGTCGGCATTTCCTGAGGCGACGTATGTGAGAACCTGCCGAACATCCTTCGCCAGCACGAACTTGGGGGTCAGCGATAGGTAGAGACCGAAATGGGTGAGCACTTCCTGCGCGTATTTTCCGGCGGGAACGGTTCTAGGCTCTCCGATGGCCACGATTCTTACGCCTGGCTTGAGCAAGTCCTTGAAATCTGAAACTTGGGAAGAGCCTGCTGGGACGATGAGGACGAGTGTGTTTCGGAGCAGGTTGCGGCGCGTGCCGGAAAGAAGCAAGCCTTGCTTATCGAGCGAATCCATCTGAGCGGGCGAGGCGGAGATATAAACGTCGACCGGAGCTCCTTGTTGGATCTGCTGCTGCAAGGTCCCGGATGCGCCTAGATTGTAGTGGATCGCGATATTTGGCTGGTCTTTTGCGAAGGCCGGGGTGATTGCGTCAAGAGCGTCTTTGAGGCTGGCTGCTGCGGAGACG
>DATNBB010000207.1:0-3934 GCA_035607335.1 Binatia bacterium
CCTATATCGAGCGAGTGTCCACAGTATAGGCGGCTTTTCGCGCCGCTCAACGGCCGGCGTATCAACATGTTAACTAAACGTGACCTGTCAGGTACTGCGGCCCGATGCACAATTGGGCGCAGGCAACGCTGAATCGGAGGCCACCGCGCGTGAGGCGCGTTAACATGGGTCATAAGTTCATTCGTGTTTTGCCATGAGCCACTTGCAAGAGCTGAACCTCAGCCTGATCGGTCCGCACGCGTGGCTGCTTGCCGTGCCCGCGCTGCTTTTCGGTTTTTATCTGATCGCGTGGCTGCGCATTGGACCGGAAGCGGCGCCTTCGCCGCTTGTCGTCGCCTACGAACCGCCGGACGGCCTCTCGCCTGCGGCCGTTCGGTACGTCGCTGTGGGAACCACGGACGGGCGATCGTTTGCCGCTGTTCTCGCGCAACTGGCCGTGCGCGGTTGCATTCGCGTGGAACCCGCAAACGGAAAATATAAATTGTCGCGCCTGATGAGCGATGCCTCTACGAACGATTCGCTCGCGCCCGAAGAGAAGCGCGTGTTGCGCATTCTGTTCAGCGATGGCCCTGAAATCGAACTCAGCTCCGCGATAGATCAGCGCAACACCGGTGAAAATTCGATGTATGTCGCTGCGATTCACGATGAGCTGAACAAACAGGTCTCCGGCAAATATTTGAATCGCCATGGCGGCGTCATCGCGGTGGCGATTTTTGCGACGTTTGCTCTGTCCTTTATTCTTGCGGCCGCGACAAGCCGGCGCGATACGTTTGATTCTCTATTCTTCACGATGTGGATACTTTTCGCCGGCCTGCTCATCGGAATGCTATTTGAGCTTTCATTTGTGCCGATGTGCAGAACGGCGGTACATGGCGGCGGCAAAGGATGGAAAACGATCGCTTCAGGACTGGCGCCGCTATTGATTTTTGGCGCAGTGATCGCGTTTCTTCTCACAAAGCTCGCGGAAACCGCATCGCTTGCCTTCGCACTGATGCTGCCGGCAATGATTCTCGTGAACCTCGGATGGGCGCCTTTTCTAAAGCGCAAGTCCGCGCTCGGACGCAAAGTCTCGGATCAGATCGCGGGCTTTCGAAAATACCTGCAAGAGGTGGAGCAGGATCGCTTGGACCGCCTCAACGATGCTCAACAGGCATCCGCGGATTTGGACCACCTGCTTCCCTATGCGATTGCGCTCGAAGTCAAAGAGGATTGGGGCGATTCTCTGGCGCAGACATTCGCCGCGTCCACGGTGATGGTCGAAGGCTGACGGCTCGATTCCGGCTGCATCCCGGCAGGGCCTATTTCAGGAGCCCTAAGTCCTTCACTTTTGCCATGAGATCCTGGTGATCCAGCTGAAACACAATCTGAAACGAATCGCCTGTCATTAAGAGGATATACGTCGCCGAATTGTCGCTCTCGACGAACACGCCGGGGCTTCGCTCGAAACGCATGGTCCATCCTACTTTTGCCAAAGCGTAGTTTGGATCGAGCGATGACACATCAAGCGAGGCGACCTTCGACGAGGCCAATCCTACGGTCTTGAAAAACTCTTTGCGTTTTGGAAGAACTTTCAGGAAATCCTCTTTCTTCACGGCCTGCACGCCCTGCGGCTTGCCGAACATGAAAACGTCGGCGTAGAGCGCAGAAATCTTCTGCATGTCGAATTCCCGATTCGCACTCTCGTATTCCGCAAAGAATCGTGTAAGTTGTTGAGTCAGTCCGCTCATGTTTAGCTTGGATTGCGAAAAATTCGCAGATCAATCATCAGGTTAACCGGTCTCCTCTGCCCCCTTTATCTCCTTTACGTCCTCTGCTCCTTTGTCTTCGAACGGCCAAAAGCCCATGTACCATGCCCAGAAGAAGAAAACAGGGATTCCCGCCGCCAGGCTGATCGCGCCCCAGAACATATTCGAATGCGTGATGGCGCGGCTGAACATCGTAAATGTCGTTTGGCCGGATGTCGCAAACACATAAATCCAGCCGGCGATCGCCAGCAGCGCGGGAACCGGGTACAACCACATCCGAAACGGGCGCCGCTCAGGAGGAAAACGCTTGTGCATCAAAAATACGCCGAAACCTTGCGCGATAAACTGCACCAGAATGCGCGAAGTGAGTAGAATCGTGATCTCCGCTGCCAGCGGAATAAAGCTGACGGCAATCGTCACCAGCCCCACCACCAGCAGCGAAAGATCGGGAAACTTCCCGCGCGGATGCACGTGCCGGAAAATCTGAAAAAAGCAGCCGTCGCCCGCGGCGGCGTACGGAATGCGCGAATATCCGAGCATCAACGCAAACGTCGAAGCGAAACTCGTCCACAAAATCAGCCCGGTAATCACCGAGGCCGCGCGCACTCCCCAAACCCTCTCAATCAGCGCCGACGCTACGTAAGGGCTATGTTGCGCTTCCGAAATACTGAGCGTACCGGTCACGGCAAGATGAATCAGAAAATAGAGCCCAGCGATCACGATCACTGAGAGAATGATCGATACGGGAATCGTCCTCTGCGGGTTTTTCACCTCTTCGCCGACGTAACACACCACGTAGTAGCCAAGAAAATCGTAAATCACAAACGACATCGCCGCGCCCAGCGCAACCATCCCGCCGCGGTTCAGGTGAAACGGTTCTCCGGAATGAAACGCAAGCTGTGGATTGAAGTGCAGCGCGCCCGCAAGAATCACCGTGGCTACGGTGATAATCATTCCTACCCAAAGGACGACGGTGATTTTTCCCACCGCTTGAATTCTCCGGTAGCACAGCACGAGCGCGGCAAACGCCACACCGGCGGCGATCAATCCGTGCGTCAGGCTCCCCATATGCGGCATGAAATACTTGAAGTACTCCGCGAACCCGATGCTGCCCGACGCAACCTCCAACGGTCCGCTCAAGATGAACTGCCAGATGAAAAGAAACGCCAATAGGCGTCCCCAGCGCCGCGGCCCAAACGTTTCGCGCAAGAAGAGATAGCTTCCGCCCGAGCCCGGCAGCGCGGCGCCCAGTTCGCACCAGATCATCCCGTCGCAAATCGCCAGTAGCGCGCCCACCAGCCAACCGAGCAGCGCCTGTGGCCCCGGCAGCGCCGCCAGGATGAACGGAATCGTGAGGAACACGCCGATTCCAACCATGTTGGACATGTTGAAAGCCGAAGCCTGCAGCAGCGAAAGACTCTTCGTCAGCGCCGGCTGCACCTGCTCCGGCACCCGCGTCGGTGTGTATTCGGTCTCGCTCATGAGCCGCCATAATACTCGCATCGCAGCAGGAAGCACGGAAAATCCTCAAAATCGCGTTTTTGCTGAATGAAAAGAGTTTCGAAGCGGCTTTTACTTCGAATTGTTAGCGGGTTTTAGTCGATGCAAACAGCCACGCCGCCGTGGTGTGACAACCTTACAAACGCTGTTTCAGCATGGCCTTCATTCCGGCTGCGTCGCAGGTTTGAGACGAACAAGGCCTGTTCTCCACAGCGCGCGAATAAGTAGAGGCTCGAGTGCAAAAGCCATCGCCGACGTCTTGCGAAGATTCAACAGAGGATCCAACGGCAAAGTGGCGAGCCTAAGCAGGATGGAAAACGCGGAAAGAAATACAAGCAAGCCGCTTCTGCCCCGCATTGTAGCGACTAACTGCGCACCACAGTTCGGGCAATGTTCCGGTGCCCAAGAGTCAGCCATTGCGCCAACTGGGTCTTCGATTCCACGCTCGCAGATCGGACACTTAGGCATCGCAATCGCCACTCTTATGATGCGTTGTTTATGTCTCTTCAGTGCTAATTGCATCCCTGCGGTGAGAGCGAAAGGTCAACCTGTCCGCAAGTACCATTGACTTCGCTTTTGATTCGCCTGTATAGTGGAGGCGAATACTGAGCAAATCTCGGGGGTCGCGAATGGCGCTGACGAAACGGCAAAAAGAAGTGCTGAACTACCTGGTTGGCTTCATTAATAAG
>DATNBB010000208.1:0-11450 GCA_035607335.1 Binatia bacterium
ACGCGCTTCACGCTAAGCCGCCCCAGAAATGCGCCCAGAATCGCCGGTCGATTTTCAGCCGCTCCCTGCGAAAAATCCGGAGTCCCTGTGCCGCCGAATTCGGGGTATTGCCCCAGATTCATGGATTTAATTGTCTGCAAGGCCAAAGTCTCGCTTTGCAGGATCTTCGTCTGGGTCTCGATATAGTCTTCCTCGTCCATGAACTGGTAGTAGTCAGTCGCACTCTGGAACGGGAGGACGCTTTGAGAATTCCGGTCTACTTCGACACGTGCACTTGCCTGATAAACGGGCTTCCTTTTGAACGTCGCGATCGTAACTAAGGTGACGACGGTGAGCGCAAACGTAAGGATCAGCCATTGGTGTTTGCGGAGAATAATCAGGTAATCGAGCAGATGTGGTTCGCGCGGCGCCGGCTCCCACGACACGGCCGGTGGCGGCAAAATGGTTAAGGCCTCGCCGGCTTTCCGTTCGCGAAGGGCGAATCTAGTAGCTTCTTCCATCAGCGTGTGCGGTCCGTTTTCCTCGAGCCTGAGTATGAGCTGGAATTTGCCTCTTAATACGCAACGTGGTAAATCGCCAGGCTGGTGCCGATGCCGATTGCGGCTTCCGTGCCGCGCGCGAGAGCTTTCTTCCCCTTGCTGTCGGGCACGTACAAAATGTCATTGGAAAGCAGCGGCACGTCGTCCACTTTGTGCTGTTGAATCTTCTTCAGGTGCACGTGAATTTCGACTCGCTTGCCCGTTTTGGGATCGGTGCGCATGATTACAGAATCGTCTGCCTTGGCGAAGCTCGTCAACCCATGCGCCAAAGCCACCGCTTTTAGCGCGGTAATTTGATCTCCGCGCGCCTGAAGTACATACTCGCCCTGTTGGGCGACACCGAAACCGAGCACGTAAACGACGCCCGCTCGCGGCACGCTGATAATGTCTCCCCCGCGCACCTGGATGTTGTAGTCGCTGTTGCCGGAATTTAGCAGTTCGTACATCGAGATCTTGATTGTTTTCGCTTCGGCATCAGGGGCTGGATCCTCTGTGTTCACGGTCTTTGTGCTGACGGGCTCCACGTGCTGCTCCGCCGGAACTGCTCTAGTGATGAGGATCATGCTGCCGGCATCATCGGCGACTCCGCCCGCGCTGGCCAACGCCTCAAGGAGGCTGGTCGGTCTGACGATCTGCATCACTGTCGGATGACCAACTGCACCCACAATCGTTACCGGCTGGCTCGCCTGTTCTTTTACGAAAACCGAAACCTGCGGATGAGACACCAGCCCATCCGCGGACAATACCTGCTCGATCTTTTGCTCCAATTGAAAAGTGGTAAGCCCAGCGGCTGGAATGGGCTCTGGCACCAACGGGAAACTGATTACTCCAGAGTCTGTAACACGAGCATCTCGGGAAAGTTCTGGAACGTCGAAAACATCGACGTGTAATAGATCGCCGGCGCCCAGAGGGGGATCTGTGTTCGTAGTTCGCGCAAGTGCCGCGAGCTGCTGAATCCTATCATTTGTCTGTTGCGGTGTAGTCTCGTCCTGGCTCTGCGCCGCCAGCAGGCCGCCGGCGAACATCATGCAAATGCAAAAACCTACGAGCCAGCCCGATGCCCACCGGACCGTTGAAACCATTGAGAGAGAATGACCCCGAATTCAATATGTCGTAGTCCGTCCTTAAGTGTCAACCGAGGTTTGTCTGTACTATAAACAGGGGTTCCCCGGTAGCAAAGATACGAGGATCTCTGTATCTCATTCTCGAACGGCGATTTTTGTACACATTGCAACACATTGCAATTAAGGCGTCTGGACAGCTAACCGGCTTTGGGCTTCGGGTCTCGTGCGGAATTCTCGCGACGATCTTGTCGCAGGCAGCGGAGGTGCAGTCGCCACAGATGCCTGTAGCAAGAAAAGAAGAGCATTCGAGAGTATGTGCAAATTGAAATCCACAAAGCTATGAAGCAACAGGGCTCCTACCGCCGCGGTAGCTCCCACATGAAGCGCGCGCGAAAAATGTCCCTGCTCGGCCATTAGGCCTCGCCGGGCATCCCGAAACAATAAGATCAGAAAGGCCAAACCGCATACACCTCCAAGCGCTCCCGTTTCCGCGAGAGCCTCCGCATAGTCGTCATGCACATGGTCGACGACCCTTCCGTCGTACATAGTCTCGTACCGTGGATACACCGCGATAGTTGTGCCCAGACCCACGCCCGCGATTGAATGATCGAGAAAGATATTTAGTGCACCACGCGTCATCGAAAGTCGCTTGCCCAGAGGAACACCTGTGGTGTGGCTTGGCAGAAACCGCTCAACGGCCTGCCCCACGCCGATCCACCCGATCAGGATGACACCCGCCGCCACGGCGATTGCCACCGGCGCCACTCGCACCCGTTCCACACGTTGACGGCTCAATCGAAAAGCCGCCAGCCCGCAAACCTCCAGACCAACGCAGATGATGCCCGCGCGCGAACTCGCGAGTACCACGGCGCTAATTGGAACGAGCGTGAGAAGGATCATGAGCGGCACCTGCTCGCGACGGATGCCACGCAGCGTCAGCATCGCCAATCCTGTCGGCAGCGTCAGTTCTACAAAACCAGCAAAGTGATTGCGGTTTACAAAGGGTCCGAATGGCTTGCTCACCGCGAGCTCCGAAATCCAATAAATGTGGTCGGGCGACGTGAAGTACTGAATAATTCCCAACAGCGACACCGCGAAACTCAGAAGGACAACGAACCACGCTAACGCGGTGAACTCCTGACGGCTTTGAAACGCTTGGGTCGCGAGAAAGAAGAACGCCCAGCATGTCAGGGCCTGCAATAATTCTGTCCGCGTAAGAAACGCATACGCCGTTGTGCGAAACAGTAGCTGTCCGGCGCCGATCGCGCAAAAACCGAGAATCGGCCAATTTAGAGGGCTCCAGCGCCGCTTCAGGTTCGGATTCAAGAGCGCCCGGCACGCCCAAAGAGCCAGCAGAATGGCGGCCCCGATTTCCACTATCGATTCAGACCAGACCTCAACCGCCCCAAACGAAGCCACACTGAACATCAGCAGGACGCACAGGCCTACACCAAGTGCTTTCATTGTGTACCCCCCATTGCACCTGCCGCAGGCACGAGCGACACATCGGCAATCCACACTGAGCCGCTCAGCTTATTGTCGAAGCGTTTGCTCGGATCTCGCAACAACATGATGGAAAGGAAGTGCGTGCGCGGCGTTGTAGTGAAGTCGAAATCCACGCCCGTCCACGAATGCGTTCCCGTGAGGTTATCGCTCTGGACCTTCATGCCTCCATGAAATGCGTCATCGATAGAAAAGCGCACGCCGCTGTCAGTCGAAATATCGGATGTACGTATCGCAGCGTGGAAGTGGTATGTACGCGACGGCTCGACGGCAACGTATTGAAATGGTTGTTGGATGTTTGCGTTGACGCCGCCGTTGAAATCCAATCGCACGGACCTTCCCTTTGCATTTGGCGTGGAATTGTCAAAGTCGATGGTTGCGCCAGGCTGACTCTGCCATGTCCAGCCCAGCCCGCCGTTTGGAAACGTATTTTCAAAACGGCCATCGGAAACGAGCGACTCGCCCTGAACCACCAGGCCCGGTTTGCCCGCTGCCGATACTGCCTCATTCCAGACACGAAGCGTGTCGTCGCTGTCATCAGAGTGCAGCAGGACAAAAAAGAAGTTGTAAGTTCGAGCCAAGACGATTGGCTGCCTTAAGGCAACCAGTCTCTGCCAGATGGCAAGCCCTGCCTGCACATCGTTAAGGCGCGAAAAGAAATCGAGTGCTGTGAAGTAGGAATCCACGTCAGGCGGTATTACATGGTCGAGCAGTTGATTTACGTCCTGATTCGAGTGCCACACGCGGGACATGGCAAGTGTCAAGAGATTCCGGTCGCCTCGCACGGCACGTTGAATTAGCTCATACGCCTGCGACTGCTTCCCCTCCCGCAAAAGGAAATTGCCGTAGTTCCAGTCCACCATTGCAGATGTGGGATATGCCTTTTGGGCTTCAATATACGCCTCTTGCGCTTCGTCCCCATTGCCGTCCGCGTCATAAGCATTCGCAAGATCCATCCAGTACTTTTCGGAGAGCGGATCGACCGTCACTGCGTGCCGGAAATCTGAGATGGCCTGCGGCACATCGGGACTGGCGAAACTCAACAGATTAACGCGTCCGAGCCGGTCCCATGCCTCGGCATTCCCCGGGACAAGCGCGACGCTTTTTTGCAGTTCGGCCGAGCGGCCTGTCTCCATTCGATAATCGGCGATCCAGATCTCGCTCGCTTGCCAAATCAAGATTGCTGCGATGGCTAGCAACAGAACCGGGAGATATCGTCGCAGTGCCGGGCTGGATGCCGTCGTATCCATGCAGCGTAATCTGCACGAAAGCGCGCCGCTACCGCAAGCGCAATCTGAGCACACACGCTTGCCCTTTCGGCCTTCACAAAGGCCTCCGGTCGCGACTTGCTTGAAATTAGAGTCTTCACCTGATTTCTGCCCATACTTGTGTGTGGCATTACCTACATAGCGCAGCCCAAGCCAGCCCGCATGATTTGGTGTGAAAAATGGCGGTAGTGACCATCTACGAATGAATCGTACCTGCTGACATCGCCGCCAGCTCCCTTTGGAAGCCGCACAATATCTGTTCGTTGGCTTGGAGGAATAATCGTTGACACCGCGCCCCCGGCCGCGCCGCTATCCATTGATTGCTCCAGTCGAATTGACGGACGTGCAATCTTCGGCGCGATTAAAACAAGTAATAAGCGACCTTAGCGCCTTCGGATGTCACATCAGCACCCAGCAAATGTGGCCTATTGGAAGTAATGTGGACATAAATATCCTGCACAACGGTGAAAAGTTTTCTGCTCGCGCAGAGGTCGTATATGGCCGTCCCATGTTAGGTATGGGCGTCGTCTTTACGCACGTTGAGCCGGCGTCTCAGTCCGTTTTAGAAACGTGGATCGCAGATTTGAAAACGGCGATGAAAGGCAAATAGTAAAGAACGGATCAAAAATCCGCTAGCGGCAGACTGCGTTAATCTCCGGAATCCAGCGCTCCGCCCGAACCCGTTGGAAGTTCAATGGAATATTTGGTGCGGGCCTTCTCGCGATGAGCTTCCAGCGCTAGCTCGATCAAGCGGTCAATCAGTTGCGAATAGGGTAGCCCGGACGCCTCCCACAGTTTGGGATACATGCTGATGGACGTAAACCCGGGAATCGTATTCAGCTCATTGATGAAAATCCTGCCTGTACGCTTCTCGAGGAAGAAGTCACATCGAGCCATTCCTGCGCCATCGATCGCGTGAAATGCGCGCACAGCCAGGTCCTGGAACTGCGCTGCCTGCTTCTTTGCAAGCGGCGCTGGAATCACCAAACGCGTTCCTTGCTCGAGATATTTCGCGGTGTAGTCATAGAATTCGCGATGTGGCACGATTTCGCCGGGAATGGAAGCCTTCACTTCATCGTTGCCGAGTACGGCGACCTCGATCTCCCGCCCGACGACATTGCGCTCAACCAGAATCTTCGTCGCAAATTCAGATGCCAGATTGAGAGCGGGCGCAAGATCTTTGGCCGCTTTCACGCGCGTCATTCCGACAGATGATCCAAGCGTTGCCGGTTTCACAAACACAGGAAACTTAAACTTCTTTTTTATAAGCCGTACAACAGCCGCGGACTCTCGCTCCCAGTCGGAACGCCGGATCGCCAGATAGGGCACAATCGGCAAACCCTCCTGTGCGAAAAGCCTCTTCTGCACGTCCTTATCCATGCCTACGGCAGACGAAAGCACTCCCGGCCCAACGTAAGGAAGCCCCGCCAGTTCGAGAAAACCCTGAATCGTACCGTCTTCGCCAAACGTCCCGTGCAACACTGGGAAAACCACATCCACCGTAATGCTTGGGCGGCCTCCCTGCTGGGAAGGAACGATTGTCGCGGCTGTGGGATCGGGGGGCAGAAAAACACGCTCCCCTGTGCGCAGCACTTCCGGCAGCATTTTCTGGGCACCGGTCCCTACAAGCCACCGTCCGTCTTTCGCAATGCCGATAGGAACCACATCGTATTTTTTTGGATCGAGAGCGCGAATCACGGACGCGGCCGACGCAAGGGAAACCTCATGCTCGCCTGAACGACCGCCAAAAAGCACACCGACGCGCAGCCGCTTTTCAGAACTCATGAAAAATTATCTCCGATTGCAGAATGGTCTCTAGGATTTCAGAAAAACAGTCGTTCACAGAATCTTCTTTCCCAATCCTGAAAGAACCAACTCGACTCCTAAAGTAGCCGTCGTATTGTGCAGATCGATCACAGGATTTACTTCGACGAGCTCGAAAGAAACCATCGAGCGCGTATCCGCAATCATCTCCAGCGCAAGGTGCGCTTCACGATACGTCACGCCGCCACGCACCGGCGTTCCTACACCGGGCGCGTCGGCCGGATCCACAAAATCCATATCGAGGCTCACGGCGATTCCTGCAGTATCGTCTCCGGCAAAGCGCAACGCCTCCGCCATCACTTCGCGCATTCCGCGCTCGTCGATATCGCGCATTGTGAAAACGTGAACGCCCGATTCCTTCGCGAAGCGCCGCTCCTTAGTGTCTAAATCGCGAATGCCAACCAGCGATACGCTCCGAGGCTCAACGATTGGCACGAAGCCCGCAAGCCCGGTCAATTCGGCCGGCCCGCTTCCCATGATCGCCGCCAGCGGCATGCCATGAATGTTGCCCGAAGGCGAAGTCTCCGGCGTATTCATGTCGCCGTGCGCATCGAGCCAGATGAGGCCGATACGCTTTGATTCTTTGTGAAAATGCGCGGCGACACCCGCCACCGTTCCCGCCGCGATCGAGTGGTCCCCTCCTAGCACCAGTGGAAAGAGATCCTCGTCCAACGTTTTTTTCACCGTCTCCGCGAGCAGTTTGCAAGTCTCTGCGATCTCGCCCAAAAATCGCGCCTTCTTCTCGCCATATGGCTGCTCTTCAGGCTGCCGCACCTGAATATTCCCAATATCCTCCACTTGACGCCCAAGCTGTTTCAGGCGCGGCTGCAATCCCGCCACGCGCAACGCAGACGGTCCCATATCGACGCCGCGGCGGCTCGCGCCCAGGTCCATTGGCACACCGATGATGCGGACTTTTTCAGGCATTTTGGCGATCCCTTCGCGCCACCATCGCGCCGGGACACCCTAAGGATAGACGCGATAAAGCATCCGTGGGAAGGGGATCACTTCGCGAATGTGCTCCGTGCCGCATAACCAGGCAACTGTGCGCTCTAATCCTAGCCCGAAGCCCGCGTGCGGCACGCTGCCGTACCGGCGCAAATCCAAATACCACTGAAACGCCTCTTCAGGCAGATTGTTCTCGTGAATCCTGCGAATGAGTGTTTCGTAACTGGACTGGCGTTCCCCGCCGCCGATAATTTCACCATACCCTTCGGGCGCGATCATATCGAAATTCAAAGCAAGCTCCGGCCTGTGCGGATCCTCGGCCATATAAAACGCCTTCATCGCCGAAGGATAATGGTGGATCATCACGGGCTTCTCAAACTGCCGCGAAATGATCGTCTCCTCGTCGCCGCCGAAATCGTCGCCGAACTTCGCCGGATTCCCCGCTTTTTGCAGCACATCAATCGCCTCTTCATACGTAATCCGCGGAAACGGCGGCTCGATCTTCGCGAGCTTTGAAGCATCGCGCTGCAGCACAGCCAACTCCTTCGGGCGATTTTTCGCCACCGATTGCGCCATCGCGCTCACAAGCCCTTCGCCAAGTCGCATCATGTCTTCGAGGTGCGAATACGCCGCTTCCGGCTCGAGCATCCAAAATTCCGTCAAATGCCGCCGCGTCTTCGACTTTTCCGCGCGAAACGTCGGCCCAAACGTGTAAACCTTTCCGAGTGCCGCAGCCGTCGCCTCCACATAAAGTTGCCCTGATTGTGTGAGATACGCCTTCTGATCATCGATGTAATTCACTTCGAAGAGCGTCGTCGTGCCTTCGCAAGCCGCGGGCGTGAACACCGGTGCATCGGTGAGCACATAGCCCTGCTCATCCATAAAATTCCGCGACGCGCGAACTGCCTCAGCGCGAATGCGCAAAATCGCAGCCTGACGCGGAGTGCGAATCCACAAGTGCCGCCGATCCAGCAGAAAATCGACGCCGTGCTCCTTCAGTTGAATCGGATACGGTTCCGATTCCGCCACGCGCTGCACGACTTCCACCCCCGAGACGTGCATTTCATATCCGCCCGGCGCCCGCGGCTCAGCCTGAATCTTCCCCGTCGCAATTACGCTCGATTCCTGCGTCAATCCCTTCAGCGCCTCGAAGGCCGCTGGGTTTTCTTTCAGCGACACCACTCCCTGCATCAATCCTGTGCCGTCGCGAAAAATGGGAAACAGCAATTTGCCCGATTCGCGCAGGTTGTAAAGCCAACCGCGAATCGTGACGACACTTCCGGCGTGCGCGCCGGCTTGTTCGATGGAAATAATGGGAATCGCAGATTCAGAATTCATCGGCAGTATTCAACGAAGAAAGAGGTTCGATCACGCACCTTCAACCGCCTTTTTCGGCGGTTTCCTCGAGCTTATCGAATGCCTCGCACACCTTATCGAGCGAAGGATCTCCGGCCGCCTTTTCCTTCAGCTCAAGCACCAGCGGCAATTCCTTCGGATTCGCGCGCAGCGTCTTCATCGCCGCATCCCAATCGATGGTTCCCTCTCCCGGCAGCAGATGTTCATCCTTTTCGCCGTGATTGTCGTGCAGATGCGTCGTAACAATGCGCTCATGCATAAGTTCGAGGCTCGCGGCAACGCCAGTGTCGATATGCGCGTGTCCTATATCAAAGCAGTAACGCAGGTCCTTCAGGTGTGTCTCTTTGACGAACTGTTGCAGCGATGCGGCGCACCCGAATTCACCCGGCGTATTTTCCACCGCAATCGTGACGCCGCGATTCTTCGCGAACACAACCAGGTGTTCGAGCGAATTGAACGCAGCATCGAACGATCGCCCATCCGCCGCCTGCCGGTTATTTCCGATGTGCTGAATCAAGTACCGAAACGGAATCCGCTCCGCCACTTCCAGCGCGCGCTTCACTTCATCCACGGCATCAATACGCCGCACGCGCTCCGGATCGGAAATCGAGATCGGAAAGCCGCTCTCGCGCCCCGGAGCCAAATCGCGCTGCGTGGGAGCATGGAGCGAATGCAATACAAGTCCGTACTCCTCCAAGCCGCTGGCTAACTCACGAATCGCCTGCTGCTCTGCATAATTAAAATGTGGATGCGCGCACCACACTTCGATGTTCTTGATGCCGCCGCGCGAAATCTCCGCCAGCAGCGAAGCGTTCAGCGATTGCCTTATATATCGGTACGTCGAGAGGACCCGTTGCATTCATGCCTCAGTAAAAGTGCGAATGAGAGTTCTATCGTCGGTGGAAAAAGGGTTCGCGTCAATAGGATGGCGGGCGCAGTCGCAATTCACGCCGAAACAAACGCACCAATTCCAGCTCGAATGCTAGTAACGCCGGAAATGGATGAAAAAGAACTAAGCCGCCTGCGAGAGGAACTCGGCCTCGAAGCCCGATGGCAGCATACCGATCGCCGCGCCGCGCGCCAGCAATTCGCGCACAGCCCGGCGGCCTTCGTCGCCATAGTCCAGTGTCCAGCGGTTCACATACATGCCCACAAACTTGTCCGCAAGAACAGGATCCATATCGCGCGCAAATTGCAGCGCGTAATTCAGCGCAGCGTCGCGATGCTCAAGGGCGTAGCTGACACTGTCGCGAATCACTCGCGCCACCTGATACCCAAGCTCTGGTCCGAGGCTCCGCCGAATCGCATTCGCGCCGAGTGGAAGCGGCAACGAAGTCTGCTCCTGCCACCATTGCCCCAGATCGACCACGCGATGCAGCCCGACCTGCTGGAAGAGTAGCTGCCCTTCGTGAATGAGCAGCCCTGCCTCAACTTCCTTCGCCTGCACCGCTTCCAAAATCTTGTCAAACGGCATCGTCACCGTCTCAACGTTCGGCTCAAAAAGCTTCAGCGCCAGATAAGATGTCGTCCGCGTTCCCGGAATCGCAATCTTCCGCCCCGCAAGATCGGTTTTCTTTAGCGGATGCGAAGACACAACGATTGGCCCGTACCCCTCGCCAAAGCTCGCGCCGCAATCCAGCAGCACGTACTTGTCCGCGACGAACGAGTATCCATAAAAGCTCACCGCAGTCACATCGTAGACTTCACGATGCGCGGCGTTATTCAGTGTCTCAATGTCACAAAGGACGTGATCGAATTTGACGCCCGGCAAACGCACTTTTCCTGTCGCCAGGGCATAAAACATGAAGGCATCATCGCTGTCAGGCGAATGAGCAAGACTTAAAGTCGCCATCTTAGCCGTTTGTGCCGGTGTGGACATGGTCTGGGCTCCGTGTCTACCGTTTCGGAATAGCGCTCGTTTTCATAGGTGACCAGGGACAGCACCGCCATTGAGTTGTTCGCATGTGAACGAGAGCGTGCGTTGGTGCCGTGCCTTCCGGTGTGAACGCGTTGAACGACGCAAAAGGATACCACAGCACCCGCTCACCGCCTAGCAGTGAACACACCCGGCGAAAAGGGAGGCGAAAGATGGACGCTTGTCTGGAAAGCCAAGCCGAAGTCACTGCACAGTTGGTTCCGATGCCGACGCTTCGGGAAGCACGGACGCATGATGCACCACCAGTAACCACTTCCCCTCCCGAAGCACAAAGATATTCGTCGCCTGCACCACGGCCTCGTCGAAACCCTCTTCGAATGCCGTCGTGAGCCGCACGGTGCACGCCACCCAACCTACCGCTCCTTCCACCCGTATGCGTACACCGCTTAACGCCACGCGGACGCGGCTCGTATTCGCAAAAACGCGCGCCCAACGCTCGCGCACCTCGTCCCACCCCAGCAACAAGTCCCAACCCGGCTGCACGCATTCGACCAGATCGTCATGCGCCCACACAGCTTCCATTCGCGCCAGATCGAGCGATTCAAATGCTGCGTAGAATTCTTGATTTGCGCGACGGACTGCGTCCTCAAGTGTCATAGGTCGAGCGCTCGGTTGAGGATTCATAAAAGGGCGATGCGGTTTGGCTGGGATTATATCCGATTCGCAAAGCTACTGTGACGGTTGTTCTTGCCATATCGGGTCATCCGCGCTCGCCGAGGCGCCATGGTCATCCGCTTCATGTATCTTGCCGCTCGCGTCCCGAAAAAATGACTTGCGGCCGGACGTGCCGTAGTCCTGCGGAAGCGCCTCGATTACGTATTGACCCTGCGATGAGTTGGCATCGCTCGTGACTCGGTAAAGAAAACGATATCCGCCGTCGCTTCCGGCGGCCAGCGCCGCGCTCACAATCGCCGCCCTTTCCGGCGTCACCTGTTTCGTCGGTCCGGCGCCCAGCTGCACCAATGACTCCGGCAATTTGCCGAATGTCTGCTCGTACTCATCGACCGCCTTC
>DATNBB010000218.1:0-14411 GCA_035607335.1 Binatia bacterium
GGAGAGTCTGTGCCGGTGCGCGCGCGCATCCTCGAACTCGGTCAACTTTCGGCGCATGCAGGCAAGAGCGAACTGCTGCGCTGGCTGTCGGGATTCCAGTCGGCGCCCAAGCAGACCTTCATGATACATGGCGAACCATCGGGCCTGAACGGCTTGCGCGACGCAATCAAAGCCAAATTCGACTGGCCGGTCACCATTCCCGAATACGAGCAATCGTTTGATCTAACCGTGTGATTCGATCGCGGTTCCCCACGATACGTGCCGCGTAGGATTTTGAGCACCGGCCTTCGCATATATTCGTAGTTTCGAATATAATTGAATATATGAGCGATGCGTTGCGGCAGTTCAAGAGCGAGATTTTTCAGGGCCTCGCACACCCCACTCGGATTGCGATTGTCGAGCTTTTGCGTGATGGCGAATTATCTGCCGGCGGTCTGATTGAAAAGCTTCGCATCGAACAGGCTAACGCCTCGCAGCATCTGGCAGTGCTGCGCGCCAAACAGATCTTGGTCAGCCGGAAGGTTGGCAATCAGGTCTACTATTCGATCCGCGATCGCGCGCTGATCGAGGTTCTCGACATCCTGCGCCGTTATTTTTACGCCCAACTGGACAGCACCGTAACGATGTTAAAGGAAGCGGTCAACGAACGACCAAAAACACGCCCCAGGGGCCATCGATGACCGAGTGCAGCCATCCTAAACACGCCCGTTTGGAGAGACTTCATCGGGCAGTTGAAGATGCTGCGCACTTACTTCCGGCGCAGGGTCCCATTGGCGTCTTTATTCACCACAACACGCTGCACGCCTTTGAGCACCTATCCTTCGAAGAGGCCGTAATACAAGCCGCGCAACTGTTCGGCGCTGAGCCTTATATGAGCGAAGCGGCCTATCGAGCCGAATTGGCCCGGGGGCGAATTCACCTTGTGGACGTCGATGCCGTGCTCGACCGCGAACCCGATCTCCAGATTTTTGCGCGCTTGAATCGCAGCGATCTACGCAGAGCGATGATTACACCCGGCGTCAGGGAGTTTGATGCGGCGACGATTATCTGGCGCACCGAACAGGGCGATTTGGCCAAGGACTTCCGCCGACCGGCATTGCGAGCGCTATTCGATGCCTGCTTTGCGCGCGCAGTAGCTCACGAAGCGGAACCAACTCCGCCCCGGCCTGTAGATGAGGTGATCCATCCCTGGTTGATCCGCCTTTGCTCTGTGTTTTTGGATCAGGGCACGGCGTATTGGCCCATGCCCAAGCGCGAGAAGGGATTTTATGAAAGCGTACGAACGCTCTTTTCACAGCGAGGCGGAATCTTCCCCAGGTATCTTGTTGGCTTAGACGATGAATTTCGAAGACAGGAGCGCCTTTCGTTTTCAGCGGCAGACGCGGTGCTGGATTATCTCGATAGCCAGTCTTTAAGAGAAGCTGATTGGCCTGAAATTCTCCAAGCCGAACTGCTGGCGCTGCCAGGTTGGGCCGGTTTGATACACAAACTTGAGCAAGAGTCCAATCTGGCGCCTCACGAAACTCTCGCGTTTTCGCTGATGGACTTCCTTGCAGTGAGGTTGACGATGTCCCGCGTGGCGTCGCGCAGGGGCGCAGCGGAGGCTGTTCCGCAAGAGAGCCCACTCAAGACGGGCGAGAAGAGGCGTCTGAGTAGAGCGGCGCGTATCTATGACGCCGCTCGTGTATTGCGGCTTTCCGCGGGAGAAATCAATCGGCTATCGGAGTCCGAGTGGTCGGCGTTTGTCAATGAAGTGAAAACGTTCAACGGGCTGGAGCGGCGGCGGATCCTACATCTTGCCTATGAGCGCTGGCACGAACGCGAGATTCTTCGCGGATTGGCGAGCCATAGGAGATACCGCGGCCTATTCGAGCAGCGCGGGAGACCTCCTGCGCAGGTTTTCTTCTGCCTTGACGAGCGAGAGGAGTCGATGCGGCGCGCTCTCGAAGAAGCCGACCCGTGTGTCGAGACTTACGGCGCGGCCGGCTACTTCGGCGTGGCCGTGGATTACAAAGGGATTGACGATCCGCACGGAGCGGCGCTCTGCCCTGTCGTAATCAAACCCGAGCACGCCGTCATGGAGCGGCCGAAACCCGAAGACAACGCGCTGCTGGAGAGCCGCCGTTGGCGTAGGCGAGTTCTTGGGCTGCTGATGCGGAATTCGCTTGTTTCTTCAAAGACATTAGTGCGCGGATGGCTTTCCACATCAGCTCTCGGCATGCTCTCGGCGGTTCCCTTAGTTGGACACTTGCTGGCGCCACGACGCTATGCCCTCCTTCGTGAATGGCTGAACACGGAGTTTCTCCCGGAGCCGAGAACCGAGCTCACGTTGATGCGAAACACGAAGGAATCCCAAACCGCAGTGGCAGGTTTGTTGACCGGGTTCGCTCCGCAAGAAAAAATGGAACGCGTCGCGAGCGTGTTGCGGCCTGCCGGCCTCACGCACGGGTTCGCTCGCCTGGTGGTGATGCTTGGCCATGGTTCGACCAGCCTAAACAATCCGCACGAATCGGCACACGATTGTGGGGCATGTGGGGGCCGTCGTGGCGGACCGAACGCTCGACTTTTTGCGGCGATGGCTAACCGGCCTGAGGTTCGCGAACGCCTACGCGAGGAAGGCATCGACATTCCCGCGGATACATGGTTCATTGGCGGTTACCACGATACCTGCAGTGACGACGTGGAACTATTCGATCTCGATACAGTTCCCGCCACGCATCAGGCCGACCTGGAATCAATTCGTAAATCTCTAGATCAAGCGAGAGCGCAAAACGCACGCGAACGTGCACGCCGATTCGAATCGTTCGTTCGAACAGCGGACCAGCAGGCGGCGCTTCGCCACGTAGAAGAGCGTAGCGAACATCTTGCGCAACCACGGCCGGAGTACGGACATTGCACGAATTCGGTCTGCATCATCGGGCGCCGCAGCCTGACGCAGGGTCTCTTTCTGGACCGGCGGGCATTTCTTGTTTCTTACGATGCAACGCAAGATTCCACCGATGGCAGTCTCTCGGCGCTGCTAGGCGCGGCCGTACCGGTGTGCGCGGGGATCAGCCTTGAATATTACTTTTCGTTCGTGGACAACGACAGATACGGCTGCGGAACAAAACTTCCCCACAACGTGACGAGCCTGGTGGGCGTAATGGATGGCCACGCAAGCGATCTGCGCACCGGGTTGCCATGGCAGATGGTTGAAATCCACGAGCCTGTCCGAATTCTTTTCGTAGTCGAGACAACGCCCAACAGATTGGAAAAGGTAATTAACGCAAGTGCATCGCTGAAACAACTTGTCGAAAATCGTTGGATTCGAGTCGCGACGATCGATCCGCTCTCGGGGCGCGTCCACGTGCGAAGGGATAGCGGCTTCGAGGAGTTCCACGAGGCATTGGAGCGGCTGCCGGTCGCACTCTCCTCGCATGAATGGTACGCCGGCAAGCTTCAGCATCTTCCGATGGCTTGGATTCAAGCGCCTCAAACGGCGTTAGGAGATGACGTGCCGTGAATTCATCGCAAGCCATTTTGATTTTTGTGGTGCTGGCCCCGGGCGTGGTGTTTGCCGTATTTGCATTGCTGTGGCTGCTTGGTTGGAGCCCGGGTGAACGCTTGCTTTCCTGGATTACCGGCTTGACGTTCGCCGCGTGCGCGTTTGGAATTGCGGCGCTCGTCTGGACCGTCGCGTCTGCATCGACCGTTACAGTCGCGTTCGGTAATTGGTTTGCCGTGGGAGACTATCACTTTCCGCTGGTGCTGATGGCGGATCGGCTTTCGCTGCCTTTCCTGGCGCTTGCGGCGGTGCTATCGGGCCTTATCGCGCAGTTCTCGGCGACTTATCTTCATCGCGAGCCGGGGTTTTTGCGATTTTTTCTTTTGCTCCATCTGTTCGCGTTCGGATCGTTGCTCGCATTCGCGGCAGGTTCGTTTGACCTGCTGGCCGCGGGATGGGAAGTGGTGGGGATCACTTCAGTCTTGTTGATCGGTTTCTTTCAGCTCCGGCCGGCTCCTGTGGAAAATGGGCTTCGTGTTTTTGGCATATATCGCGCCTGTGACATTGGATTGTTCGTGGGCGTGTTCGCCATGCATCACTGGGCCGGAACGGCTTCGTTTGATAGCGGGTTCCCAACGCTTACGAGCGCACACGCGGTGATTGTGTGTCTTCTTCTGCTGCTGGCGGCCGCTGGGAAGGCCGCGCAGATTCCTTTTTCGGGATGGCTACCGCGGGCTATGGAAGGCCCGACACCATCGAGCGCGATTTTCTACGGCGCGATCTCTATCCATGCAGGCGCGTACCTTCTGCTGCGAGCGCAACCGCTGCTTGCAAGCTCGTGGCTGGCTTCCGCTTTAGTGATACTGATTGGTTTGGCTACCGCGATCCACGGCGCCATCGTCGGACGCGCAAGCGCCGATGCCAAGACTTCGCTCGCCTACGCCACTTTGACGCAAGTGGGCATAATTTTTATCGAGATTGGGCTCGGATGGAAATGGCTCGCGGTAGTGCATATTTTGGGAAACGCTACAGTTCGTACGATGCAGTTTCTTCGCGCGCCATCGATGCTCCACGATTACCACCAAATGCATTCGGCGATTGGAGGGGATGCCTCGCCCACCGGCACGCAAATTGAGGAGTTGTTGCCGGAACGAGTCCAGTTATGGCTCTATCGCTGGGCTTTTGACCGCGGCCATCTCGATACAATTCTGGACCGGTGGATCATTGATCCTCTCTTGCAGGTCTCCACATATCTGGCAAAACACGACCGCTTCCGGTTGACTCGGAACACAATCAGTCCCGGCAATGCGGCGCCCCTTACTTTGAATAATTCAGCAAAACAGGGGAGCGACTAGTGTCCGTGCCTGCGTGGATTCCCCGTGCACAGTTTCCGACGATTGTCTCCATTGGTGTGCCGTGGCTCGCAGCTGTGCTCCTGATCGGTTATCGCCGGCATGCACGCGTCATCGGTTGCATAGCGGCGTTCGTATCGATTGTTGGAAGCTCAGTGCTTCTAGCGAACGCACCGAAGAGCGACTCGTTATATCAGGCATTGATGCTGCTCTTTTCCTGCCTCACTTTCGGCGCGACGCTGCTGCTTGCGCGCCGGGATTGCACCGCCGCGACCGTGGGCGGAATTTTGTTTCTGCTGGGTTCGACACTTCTAGCGTACTCGACTGAAAATTTACTTGTACTGCTTGCCGCGTGGATTTTGTCTATTGTCCCCTTTTTGTGGACCGGATGGTTTCGTGCGCGGGCCTGGCGTCCGCTGGCGGGCCTTCTGCTATCAACTCTCGCCCTTGCCCTGGCTATCGGGGTGATCTTAATCGGCACAGGCGCATTTTCCATCAATCATCTGAAGGGGCAAAGCCCGGGTGGAGTTCCGGCGTTTGCGCTTCTGGTAATGGCCGTGATCTTTCGCAAGGGAATTTGCCCGGCGCATGCTTGGGTTGCCGATGCGGCCGAAACCGGCCCGGTACTTCCGACGGCGCTTCTGCTTAACGGACATTTTGGGGCGCTGCTGGTTGCCAAATTGATCGTGCCGCTGTTTCCGCGCACGGACGCTCTGTTTCCGGTACTTTCCTATCTCGCAATTGTGACCGCCATTTACGTTGCGATCCGCGCGCTGGCAGAAAATTCGCCACGCCGCTTGCTAGCTTTTCTGGCGCTTAGCCAGTCGGCCTGTATCTTGAGCGGATTTGAGAGTCGAACGACCGAGGGAATAGCCGGCGCGATCGTGCATTGGTTCGTCGTCGCCGCCTCTACTGCAGCCCTTTTCGGAATCCTGCGATTGCTCGAAGTGCGCTTTGGTGAAAACCTGACTGCGGGTAAGCACCTCGGTTTGGCTGAGCATGCGCCACGGCTCGCCGTATCGTTTGTAATCTTTGGGCTGGCACTAGTTGGTCTGCCGGGTACCCTGGGATTCTGCTCTCAGGACCTCTTGATTCACGGAGCGCTCACCTCGCATCCGCTTACCGGATTGCTGCTGCCAATTGCCACGGCGATGAATGCCATCAGCTTTTTCCGGTTGTTCACGCGTCTCTTTCTCGGTAAGCGTCGAACGGGATTTACGGTGATGGCGGATGCTTTGCCCCGCGAGCG
Source organism: Binatia bacterium (assembly GCA_035607335.1). Lineage (GTDB taxonomy): Bacteria > Acidobacteriota > Terriglobia > Acidiferrales > UBA7541 > Palsa-295. The sequence goes on from DATNBB010000218.1 coordinate 6,086, forward strand.
TTGGATTCTTGCTGCCGGAGTGTTGTTCGTCATCTTTGGGGGCTTATTCCCCAATGCGATCGTAATTCAGCGCTCGTCCGAGGCCGATTTGATGCAGGAAGCTATCCACATGCCCGCGAATCTGCATCCTGCTGGAACCATGGGCGCATATCCCCGAGGACTGCCTATTACTGCCCCGCGTTGAGGCTGTGCATAAGACCGAGATCGACAGAGTACGAGAAAAGGTTTTTGAGTTGAGTCGGATGGTTTGTGGGGTGAGCCGAAGTTTTGTGCAGGATGAAGGTGGCGCGCCCGGAGGGAGTCGAACCCCCGACCCTCTGCTTAGAAGGCAGATGCTCTATCCAACTGAGCTACGGGCGCTCTCTTCCTAATTTCTCACAACTCCACTGCTTGCCGCTACACCTTGATGATTCGGAGTCACTGCCGACTTGCACTAAGAGATCGGCGGTGACGTTTCGCTATTGCAGCAGCAAACAGGCGCGTGGATCGCCCAGCCAAAAACAAAGAGTCACACTTTAGAGAGTTAAGGTCTTGCGAGCGCGCCCGCCAGATGCGCCACCATCGTATCGACTGAAATAACCGCGTCTATGTGTGCGATTGTCGCGGCGATATCCATGATGGATCTGCATTCGCGCTCACGATCGAGAATGCGCCACTGCGGGCACTCTGACATTTCGCGCGGCGGCCAGCGCAATTTTTACAGACTGGGCAAGCGCGATACGGCTCAGCACGCCTCCGCCAGCCGCTGAAAACCGAAGAGATAGCTCAGGTTCACCGCCGCTATTGGGGTGAACCTGATGCCATTGCGTCCCTCAAGCGCGCCGGAAGGTTCCCACGAGACCGCCCTGTTCAGTTCGCGCCGACGGGAACCAGCGCGTTTACGCTCTCCGGTTCCGCCGATGAAACGCTGGGTGCAGATGAAATGCTAGACGATGAACGTCCGCCGCGATCAATCTCGATGCGGCCCTTGCAATACGCGCCATCCTCAATGCTGATCCGAGTCGCTTTAATATCGCCGACGACCGATGCATCCTTCTTAATCTCGACCCGATCCTGAGCCTGAAGATTTCCGGTGATGTCGCCGTAGACAATCACGTCGCGCGCCGAAACCTCCGCCTGTACTTTTCCGGTCTGCCCGATCGTGAGCTTCTGCCCGTGCAACGAAATAGGGCCGTGCACTTTTCCATCGATCTGCAAATCTTCCGAACCCGTAATCGTGCCTCTGATTTCCAGGCCCGATCCCAGGCATGACATACTTCGCGCTGTAGGCACCGTAGGCCGCATCGCTGCGGGCGTTGCCGCAAAACCGTTACTTTGTGCCGGGCGAGTGCTCGGCGCTTCCGCTTCCGATGGCTTATTCCACATGATATCTCCTTCGCTCGAGAGGATAGATAGCTCCGAAGGGCTAATGACAACCCACTGTAGTGATGTCCCCGTGTGCCGCGCAATTACCCGTGAGTGCAGATTTGCACACCTGTACGACCTGACCGCGCGTACTGGTGACCGTTTCTGCAAAGGGCGCATCAATTCCAGATCACACGCATTAGGGCTTGTTAAAATTGGGACAAAGAGAACGCCGAAGGAGCGGATACCGCAAATGGCCTTTCGAGAAACGCGATCGAGCGATATGGCACACAAGATTCGCCAGTGCCCGTTTTGCGGTCTTCAGGTTTTGCGGACCGCGACCCAATGCCCTTCCTGCCGTGAGGCTCTTCCTGGTGCTGAAGGCTCCGCGCAACACGCGCCAGTCCGAGCGTCCCAGCCTGGCAAGCGCAGTTTAGTGAGGCGCGGCTTGCTTTACATGCTGCTCGCGGCGGTAATCCAATATTTTTCGGGCGGCTATAGCGCGATGCACATTCCGGTGCTCGTGAGTTCGTTCGTTACGAGCTATTTAGTGCCCTTGCTCTTTTTGAGCGGCCTGGGTCTCACCTTCTACGGCCTTTTCGGTCCACGCAGCAAACGCCTGGCCGCCGCCCACCAATAGAACATCTAGGCATTTCGGCTCGCGTTGGCCGCGATCCAGCGACCCAAGGCCGCATCGTCAATCTGTCCCGCTGCCAGATCCAGCACAGCTTGTGTTGCCTCGCTTTCGCTTGCACGGAAGCGATAACCGTTTAGTTCCAGAAGCAGTACACCCACCACGAAACCGGTGCGCTTGTTCCCGTCGACAAATGGATGATTTCTGACGATTCCGGTCATGTAGGCCGCTGCCATGTCGATGATCGATGGATCATCCCCGTAAGCGAAGAGATGCCTTGGACGCGCGAGAGCGGACTCCAGCAGTCCTTCGTCTCGAACGCCTCCCGCTCCACCATCCAGAGCCAGCAGACGATTGTGAAGCGTGAGTGCTTCGTACTTCTCGATCCAGATCGGTTCGTTCACTTGGAGAGCGCGTGAAGGGTGTTGCGGTAGCGGCGAATAATGTCTTCGGCTTGTTCCATCTTCTTCTCAAAGCCGGGGTCGTACGGCGTAAGCTGGTACACTCCGTTCGGCCCCTCTAGGAGGAAAAGGCGTTCGCCTTCGCCGGTATTCAGTCGATTCACAACTTCCTTTGGCAGGACCACTCCGAGCGAATTCCCAATTTTTCGGACCTTCAGCTCCAGCATAATTCCTCCTGCATGTTATAACAATTGTATCAACCCAGTCCCAAATGTCAATCGGCCTTGCTGTCCTTTCGTACAGATAATTACTTCCGCAAGGCCCTTCCGGACTCCCCTTCTCGTACGTCCCATCTTTGCTAACCTGAACAAAACCACGGAAATATTGGCAAAAGGAGCCCATACCCATGCCCTCTGAAGCTCGCGTAAAGTCAAAGCCGTCAAGTTCCGGCATCGCGCCAGTCCTAGCGCTGGCGTTGGTCGGCGCGCTCGGCTTGATGGCGCCACGCGCCCTGGCACAAACGCAGGCCGCTCCCACAACCGCTCCGGCAAACTCCGCTGTCTCGCGCACCGCTAAGGCCATCACATTCCGGCGCGGCACCGGCACGATAAAGGTTCCCTTGCGCGGCACAAGCTTGATGCCCCAGGCCGTCGGCGAAGCAGGCGTCGAAAATAAGGGCAACCGCGTTGAGATCGACGCGAAATTCCAAAACATGGAAGATGCCACGAAGTTTGGCTTCGAATATCTCACCTATGTTGTCTGGGCTGTATCTCCCGAAGGCCGCGCCGTCAATCTCGGCGAGCTTCAACTCAAAAACGGCAACGGTGAAGTCAAAGCGATGACGGACATGCAAATTTTCGCAATCGCCGTCACCGCCGAGCCATATTTCGCGGTGACGCAACCAGGTAATGAAGTCGTCCTGGAAAACAGCGCAATGCCCGGAGCCGAGAGCGTCAGCGCCACGTATCAACTCCTGCCGCAGAGCGCTTATTCTTCGTCGAACACGAAGATCGATAATCTCATCTTCGGCATCGATCGCAAGACGCCAACCGAACTCTTCGAAGCACGCAACGCGGTCCGCATCGCCAATAATGCGGATGCCTCAAAATATGCCGCGGACGTGATCGGGAGAGCCAACCAGCAGCTTCAGTCCGCCGAAGAAGCTTACAGGCAAAAACGCGACAAGACGGCCGTCATTGCGATGTCCCGCGACGCGATCCAGACTGCCGAAGAAGCCCGCGTGATCTCTGTTAAGAAAAAGGCCGAAGAAGACGCGCAAGCGCAAGCCGCTGCCGAAAAACAAGCAGCCGAGGAGCGCGCAGCAAAAGCCCGCGCCGAAGCAGCAGCGGAAGCCGCCCAACTCCAAGCCGCTGAACAGGCGCGCCAACAGGCCGAAGCTGCCAAGGCAGATGCCGAACGCGCGAAACAGGAAGCGTTAGCGGAAGCTGCGCAAGCCGCGAAAGCAAAGGAAGAGGCCGAGCAGGCGCGTCAAGCTGCTCTCGCCGAACAGCAGGCCGCGCTTGCGCAAAAGCAGGACGCTCTGGCGCAAAAGCAGGCTGCCGAAGCCGAAGCCGAGAAAGCTCGCGAAGCCGCTGCGAAAGCCGACGCCGAAAAAGCCGATCTGCGCAAACAGCTTCTCGCGCAACTGAATTCCATTTTGCAGACGAATGACAGCGCTCGCGGGCTCATCGTGAACATGTCCGATGTGCTCTTCGACACAGGAAGCTACACGCTGAAGCCCGGTGCGCGCGAAACAATGGCAAAAATTTCGGGAATTTTGCTCGCGCATCCGGGGTTGACGTTGCAGATCGAGGGCTACACCGATAGCGTCGGCAGTGACGACTACAACCAACAGCTTTCCGAGCAGCGCGCCGGCTCCGTACGCGATTTCCTCGCGCAGGAAGGCGTTCCCGCATCGTCGATCACGGCAAAAGGGCTTGGCAAAGCCGATCCCGTCGCATCCAACGACACACCCGAAGGCCGACAACGGAATCGCCGCGTCGAGATCGTCGTCGACGGCGCCTCCATCGACGCCACAGCGCCAGGCGCAGCTCCGTCGGCCGCGCTTCCGGCCGCAACACCAGCCGCATTGGCGCAGCAGTCCGTTCAGTAGCGCGCAGCGCGTCGATTTATCGCTATGCCCGTGCGCTGCACAGAGCCCCACGGCTCTGCATTGGTTCGGCGGGTCATGCGGCTGACTCCTCGCCAGCCGGTGCGGGCGTGGCCACGCTCTTCTTTCCCCGCATCGTCGTGATCACCACGACGCTCACCAGCACAAACGCCGTCCCCAGAATCGTCCGCAAGCCAAGCGGCTCTCCCGCGAAAAAATACCCCAGCAGAACCGCGATCACCGGGTTCACATACGCGTACGTCCCCACCTTCGTCGGCGATTCATTGTGAATCAGCCAAACGTACGCCGTGTACGCGATGATCGACCCGAAAACGATCAAATACGCCAGCGCAAGCCATGCTCCGCGAGAGACGCTTCCAAAGTGGAACCCGCGAAATTCTCCCAACGCGGCGGCAATAACTCCCAGCAGGAGGCTCCCGGCAAGCATCTGCGATCCCGCGCTCATTGCCTTCGATTCGGGTTGCGGCAGCTTCCGCATCAGCGCCGACGCCACGGACCAACTCATTGCCGAAACCATCAGCGCCGCCGCGCCCGCTGCGTCAATCGGTTCGCCGCCCAATAGCATCGAATGGCTCATCAGGACCACCACTCCACCGAGGCCTATCAGCAGCGCCAGCCCCAATCGCCACGTAAGTCTCTGCGTTCGCAGAAAAATAATCTCTGAAAGCGCCGTGAACGCAGGAATCGTCGCCAACATCACGGCTGTAACTCCAGAAGGCACGCGCTGTTCGGCCCAGAATACGAATCCGTAATCCAATACGAAAATGCAGAGCGCCAGCAGAAATGCCGATCCCCATTCGCGCGCACGCGGCGATCGCTCCCCGCGCAAAATCAGCCATCCATAGAGCAACGCGCCTGCAACCAAAAACCGCATCGCCGCAAGCAGAAACGGCGGCACTTCGCGCACCCCGATTCGAATCGCCAGAAAAGTCGATCCCCACACGCAGTAAATCGTCGCGAACGCGAGCAACCGCTTCCATGTCGCCGGCGTACCCGGCGCTTCCGAGCTTTTCATGGCAGAAATGACCGTCCTTTGCCACCACTCTACCAACTTACGCTGTAAACGCACGAGCCAAACGGGCTCAGCTCCGCGAACATGCCGACAATTTGGCCCGCCTTCCCGGCGGGCCAATCTCCCGATCGGCGGCTTCGTGCAAATAACAACTTGCAACCCAATGCTCCAAGTGGACATCATGAGTGCAATAATACGAACCACTCATTTCACAAGAAGGTGAACATGGCGTGGCGCTCGCCATTTCTGCAAATCTCATTTTCCCTCGCACTCATGGCGGCACCTTTCCTCGCGCCGAATGCTAGAACTCAAGATCGCGCGCCGAAAAGCCAGAGACTCGCCTTCGATGCGGTATCCATCCGCGAGCGTAGTCCGCAAGACAGCGGCAATATTGTGGTGGGTGTGCACGCTACTCCCGGCAGACTCTCCGATCAATGCGCCACGCTGAAATCTCTAATTTTCTATGCCTATCATTTTTCCTGGTTTGCACCCATTGATGGGCTTCCGAAGTGGGCAAGTGCGCCTTGCGGCCCCGACGGTAACGGTGACACGTATACCTTTCAGGCGACCATGCCACCTGATACCACCGACGCACAAGCGCGTTTAATGATGCAGGCGCTGCTGGCTGATCGTTTCAAACTCGCTGTTCATTGGGAAAAGAAACAGGGTTCGGTTTACGCGCTGGTCGTCGGCAAAGGCGGTTTCAAAGGCAAACCATACGATCCTAAGAAAGATCCGCCGATCTACGGCAATTCCATACTTCCTTGCCCTCCAGAAGATCGTGCATGTCATCCCTTGCCGTTGTCGCCCGGCCCGATATCTCAACTGGCTAGTGCATTAGCTTCCGTTCTCCAGAGGCCCGTCATCGACAGGACGGGTGTGAATGGCACGTATGACTTGCGTCTGAAATGGGCGGGCGATTTGGCCGCCAACTCGCCGCTTCCGTCACTTCCGGCGGCGTTGAACGAAAACTTTGGACTGGAACTGAAATCCGAAACTGGAGAAGTCGATGTCCTGGTAATCGATCACGCCGAAAAACCGTCCCCAAACTAGTGTCGTAACGACAGCGGAAGCACTTTGATTTGCTTGTGTAGCGGGCCGACCTGCGGGTTAGTCGGGCGCTTTTTCGCGTGCTCCGCTTTACTCCCCAACCTTCTCCATCCGAAACGAATGAATCACGCCTGACGCAGACGGCATTCCCTCGGGAACGCGGCGCTCCGCGCTCTGCTCATTGCCGGCTTCTTCTTTCATGTAATGCCGCAGCGCCTCGCGAAAGAGTTCACTCATCGTGCGGTGTTCGCGCGCCGCAAGCTTCTGCGCCTTTTTCAACAGATCGGGAGGCAATGTAATACAAATCGTTTTGGCTATTCGCATAGGGGTATTGTAAAACATTGTTTTACAATATCCATAGTAATTAGCGCCTTGCAAATAACGGCTCAATGCCGGAATATGTTCCCCGCAACTTCACTCGTCAAGGAGACGTCTTCGAATGCGCAGGCCCGTCAGCATCACTCCGCCAAAAGGCAAACTCGGCATCTTGACGCCCGGCATGGGCGCCGTAAGCACCACACTAATGGCTGGAGTCGAACTCGTTCGCCAAGGTGCGGCTGTACCGGTAGGTTCGCTCACGCAGATCGGCACCATTCGCCTCGGCCGGCGCACGGAAGCCCGCGTTCCCAAAATCAAGGATTTCATCAAGCTCGCCGACCTCAATGATGTGGTCTTCGGCGGCTGGGATCCCTTTCCGGACAACGCCTACGAGGCCGCGGCAAAAGCGGGCGTCCTCGATGCGAAACATCTCGATAAAGCGGCAAAGTTTCTGAAGACGATCAAACCGATGACGGCGGCATTCGACCGCACCTTCGTGAAAAATCTCGACGGCACGCACGTCAAAAAGGGCAAGACGAAATTCGATCTCGCGCAGCAGCTGCGCCAAGACATTCGCGATTTCAAGAAGAAGAACAAACTCGATCGGCTTGTCGTAGTTTGGTGCGGCTCAACAGAAGTCTTCCTCAAGCCGGAAAGCGTTCACAAAGACTTGGCCTCGTTCGAAAAGGCCATGAAGTCCAATCATCCAGCAATTGCGCCCTCGATGCTTTACGCCTACGCCGCGATCAGCGAAGGCGTTCCCTTCGCAAACGGTGCGCCCAATCTCACCATCGACTTCCCTGCCCTCACCGAATACGCAAAATCGAAACGCGTCCCGCTCTGCGGCAAAGACTTCAAGACCGGCCAGACGATGATGAAGACCATTCTTTCGCCCGGTTTCAAGGCTCGCATGCTCGGCCTTGACGGATGGTTCTCAACAAATATCCTCGGCAATCGCGACGGCGAAGTCCTCGACGATCCCGGCTCGTTCAAGACGAAAGAAGAATCCAAGCTCGGCGCACTCGAATACATCCTGCAACCAAAGGTCTATCCCGATCTTTACGGCAAGTTCACCCACAAGGTCCGCATCAATTACTACCCGCCACGCGGCGACAACAAAGAAGGCTGGGACAACATCGATATTTTCGGTTGGCTCGGCTATCCGATGCAGATCAAAGTCGATTTCCTCTGCCGCGACTCAATCCTTGCCGCGCCCATCGTTCTCGACCTCGCGCTTTTCATGGACCTGGCTCAACGCGCCGGCATGAACGGTATTCAGGAATGGCTGAGCTTTTATTTCAAGAGCCCGATGTGCGCGCCCGAGCTTTACCCCGAGCACGATCTTTTCATCCAGCTCATGAAACTCAAAAACACGCTCCGCTGGATGATGGGCGAAGAACTCATCACCCATCTCGGCGCCGAATACTACGACTAGC
>DATNBB010000225.1:0-34110 GCA_035607335.1 Binatia bacterium
CAAGATTTTTGGTTTTTTCGTCGGTCATTTTGCCACCTCGTTTAGTGTCCTGTGGGACGCAGGCGGCCCGATTCTACCAAAGTGCGGCTAGGGCGGCCTTTTTCTTTACAGGACAGGAGAATAGCATAAGGCGAAGAAAAAGCAAATATAATTTAACAGGTCATTCTTCGGCGATTTTCCCTGGCAGGCGGAAAAGAAGATCATGTGACATCCCGGCCGCGCGGAGGCGGACCCAGAGGAAGCGCCGCGGGCGGGCAAGTACGAGTTCTTCGGCACCGAGAGCAAGCGAATAGTCGCGCACAGTACGAGCAATTTCACTTGGTTCCCAGAGCGTTTCAAAGACGATTTCACTGGGCCGCTCCCGTGTACGTATGTCTTCCAGAGCCTGTTCCATGGCCGATTCGGTGATAACGCATGGTTCGGTGCGCGCACCCAACTGCCGTTCAACCGAATAAAGCGCCGTGTGATCGATATCGTCGGCGAACGCTACGAAGAGCATCTGGCTTGGATTGTGATAGTGGACAGGAATCATGCGGGAGGACTCAATGAGCGCGAACGGGAGAAGCTGTGAACAATCCCGATAGCGGGTGTCACGATCAATGGGAAAAACGCCGCAGCCCCATTGCGCGGCAAGCGCTGTGGACACATCTTGCGCCGAAGCCACACCGAGATTCACCAGCAAACGACCGAGGCGCTGTGAGCCCGATTCGCGTTGCGCAGCCAGAGCCGATTTCAGTTGCTCGCCGGTAATGACGCCGCGTCCTACAAGGAGCAAGCCAAGCGGGACACGATGAATTCGCAATAAGGGCTCGTCGCGGAGCTTCAGCAGGCTTGCAAATTCCTGCGTAACGGCCTGCTCAAAACAATCGAGAGAGCAATACCAGCGGCCCTGAAGAAGCACACCCTCGCTCGCGCTGCGCAACAGGCGCCGCCGTAGCGACTTGCGAAACGGGCATTCGGGATTCTCGCACTCCACAGCATCTTTCCTTCTGGAAACGGGCTCGCGTCCAGCCCTTGGCGCCGATGACGAATCAGGTCTCCAGAGACTGGAGGCGTTGACTGGCTTGAGCGATATCCGTGATGCGAAGTCCATAATTACCGTCCACGATGACCACTTCTCCGTGAGCAATTACCCGCCCAGCCACGATCAATTCAGCCGGCTCCTGCACGCGACGGTCGAGTTCAATCACCGAGCCGGGGTGTAATTCCAAGATATCGCGCAGCAGCATTTCACGCTGGCCAAAGCGAAGACTGGCTTCGAGTTCAACGTCCAGTAACAAGTCGAGATTGGCGGGTGGGGCGGCGTCCGCCGTTTCCGCGTCCGATTGCGCCTGCTGCATTTGCACGCCGGAATCTGCGACAGACGCGTCTGGTATCGGCGCAGTCAGAGCCGTATGGAGTTCGGGGCTGATCGCGAGCGCCCATTGGAGCGGATCGATCTTAGGCGCCGCAAAAATCCACGGCAGATCAGCGACCGGCTGCCATTCGGGCGCTGTGTTCGCATCGAGCGCGAACTGAACATCGCCACCGAATTTCGATTTGCATGCTGTGGATGCGACGCCAGCGAATTGGCGGAGGATCTCGCTTAGAGCATCGGCCCGGCCTTCATCGAACGCGACGGAGGCGTCCTGCGGCTCTGACATGAGCAATTGCGTGAGACGAACAGCATCCGGACGAGCAATTTGGAATGCAAGCTCGCCGTTCAGCCGTCCGGAAGCTTTGAAACGAGGCCATAGCGCTTCACTCGGCGCGTCATCTGCGGGCAGCGGCGAGCGCGGCGTCGATGTGAACGGCGAGCCCGCGAGTTGCTCCAGCACGCGTGCGGTGCTCTCGGCCCAAAGCCGTGCAAAATCCTGGTCGGTCGCCGAAGCATCTGGCAAAGCGCTCGTGCTCATGGGCTCTCCTTTTCGAGCAGTTCAGGCGGCGGCAGAATTTCCTGTACGAGTGCGCCCCGGGTCGGACCGCAACTGACAGGAACGGCGGAAAAAGCAGGTGTGCCATTGATCGGCATGGACATTGAGTCGTGCAATGAGTGCCCCAGCGGCAAAATCTTTCCGGGCTGCATTTCAACCACATCCCGAATCAAGAGAGGAACATGGCGAAGCTCGAGTCCAACGTCGAATTTTGCTTCGAGAAGACGTTCGCGCAGCCGCGCTCCGGCATCTCCTGAGTGCCTTCGGCGTCGCGTCATTCCCTGATGGGCCAATTTGCGAAGCAGCAGATTCGATACCACACCGGGGAAGACCAAATTGAGCGTGCCGCGAACATCAGTGATTTGGATTTCAAAACTCAGGTTAAGGACGCGTTCCGCAAGGGGCATTACCGTGCTGATCTGCGCCTGTTGCAACCGTTCGCCCATAGTGAATTGAAGCGGCAACGCCATTTGCCATGTGGCTTGCAGTTCGCGACAAAGCACCTGAACAACGCTTTCGATGATCTGCTGCTCGATTTCGGTGAGATCGCGAATCTCACCAATCCCCTGCCCTGAGCCTCCCAGAAGCAGGTCGATCATTGGGAAAATCAGCGAGAGGTCGATCTGGATCGCGCCCAGTTCCTCGATAGGCATGAGCAGCACAGTGGTGAAATACGTCTGCTCCGGAATCCGTGCGAGAAATTCGTTGTAAATGAGCTGTTCGACGGCGACGAGGCTCGTCTGAAACCCCACGCGAAGGTAAGCACCGAGCGAATTGGCAAGATTCGGGGCGAAGCTCTCATGCAGCGACGTGATCTGCCTCACTTGATCCTTCGTGAGTTGACCTGCTTGCCGAAAGTCGCACTCCTTTACAACGGCACGGTTGACCCTCTCGATTCGGTCCACGCCGCTCTTGGCAGCGTTGAAGAGACTGTCGATCTCTTCCTGATTGAGGATTTTTTCCATCAGGCAAACTCCTTGACCGGACGTGGAATTACGGGAGGCATGCTCGGTTTGCGTACTGCCGGCGGATGTCCAGCGTCCAGCATTTCGCGCATCCTGACGCGAAGCCGAAGAAGGGCTGCGGTGTGAATCTGTGAGACGCGCGATTCGCCGATACCCAGCACTTCGCCCACTTCCTTCATCGTTAGCTCCTCGAAATGATAGAGAGCGAGCACCTGTCTTTCACGGTCTGGAAGCTCGCCGATGGCGGTCTCGAGGATCTGGTTCATTTCCGAGCGCAACGCCTGATGATATGGATTCTCCTCTTCTCGTTCTGCACGATGCTGCAGACCTTCGTCTTCCGCGCCTTCGCCCGTGTCTGCTTGCAAACTGCCGACGTCAAGCCCGCGCAAATCGCCGAGAAGCCGCTGCAGATCTTCGAGAGACATCTGAAGTTCGATGGCGATTTCCGGCTCCGTCGGGTCGCGCCCGAGTTTGGCCTTGCAAGACAGAATCGCTTGTTCGAGGCGGCGCGCCTGACGCCGCAGCGCGCGCGGGCTCCAATCGACTTGCCGAAGGCTGTCAAGGATCGCGCCCCGGATGCGGAACTCGGCGTAATGCTTCAGCTGTACGTTCTTGCTCGGATCGTATTTCTTCACCGCATCGATGAGGCCAATGATCCCGGCGTGAACCAGATCTTCAAGCAAAACCTGCGGCGGCAGTCGATCGTGTATGCGGCGCGCGATATATTGCACCTGCGGAAGATGCTCGAGCAGGATCTGTTCGCGACGAGCTTCGTCCATTTGCGTAGCAGCTTGCAGCGTCATATCAACCTCGGTTGGATAAAACACGTTTCATGGGTGTTCATTGAACGACCCCCATGGATTGCACTGAAACAACCGGCGGAATCTCCGCGGGCGAGAGCACGACAATTCGCGGTACGAAGGGTTCGAGCATCCGCCGTAAGTGGAAGCGGGCCGGCGTGCCGCAGAGCATCACGGGAGAAGCCACGGCATACTGGTCACCCGCGACGCGGCGTAATCCATCGAGAATCTTCCGCAAAAAGCCGGTCTGCATCGCGACGGTGCGCGTAGCTGCCGCCTGCGGCTCGAATGTGCGGTTGATCTCCTCTTCGAGCGCGGGATCGATGGCGACGACTTTGAGCTTGCCATCTTCCTGAAGCAGTGGCTGCACAAGCGCACGTCCGAGAGCCTGGCGAACTGCTTCCACCAGTGCGACCAGAGTGCGGTTCGTAGCTGCTGCATCGATGAGCGTTTCAAGGATCGTCGGCAAGTCGCGTATGGAGACCTGTTCACGCAGAAGCTGCTGCAACACTTTTTCGGTCTCGCCAAGGCTGAGCACGCGGGGCACAAGTTCTTCGACGAGCTTCGGATGGGTATCCGACAGCCCATCGAGCAGCCGCTTCGTTTCCTGGCGCGTGAGGACCTCGTGCGCGTGGCGGCGGACGACTTCGGCAAGATGCGTGGCGATGACGGATGTTTGTTCGACAACGGCATATCCGGCACTTAAAGCGGCATCGCGCAAATTCGCGGGAATCCAGCGCGCAGGAACGCCGAAGGCAGGCTCGCGCGTCGCGATACCCTCGAGCGGAGGAGGCGTTGCGTCCGAACTGATGGCGAGCAGCCAATCGAGATGTGTCTCGCCGCGCGCGATCTCTACGCCGCGCAGACGGATCACGTATTCACGCGGCTTGAGGCGCATATTGTCCGTGATGTGGATCGCGGGAACGATGAAGCCCAGTTCCGTGGCAAGATGGCGTCGCAATGACCGTATGCGCGGCAACATCTGGCCACCTTGCTTCTGATCAACGAGGGCAATCAGCCCGTAGCCCACTTCAACGCTCAACTCATCCAGCTTGAGAAGGCCCTCCAGTTGCTCCTGTGCACCGGGCTTGGTTTGAACCTCCGGCTCTTTCAATGCGGCCGGCGTACCCGCAGCCGGAATGCGATAGCCGAGGACGCCCGTGAGGCCAGCCATCAGAAGAAACGAAAATTTCGGCAGGCCGGGGACAAGTGTGAGCGCGAGCATCACACCGGAAGCGATGAGCAACGCGCGGCGGCCGGAAAACAGTTGACGTTGAAGGTCGACGCCAATCGTCTCGTCCGATGAAGCACGTGTGACGACCAATCCGCCTGCAACCGAAATAAGTAGCGACGGAATCAGTGTCACCAGACCGTCGCCGACGGTGAGAATGGTGTAAGTTTTCAATGCATCCTGCAGGGTCATTCCCAGCTGAAAGACGCCAATGAGAAAACCGGCAACGATATTGATCGCTGTGATCAGGATTGTGGCGAGTGCGTCGCGCTGACTGAACCGCGCGGCGCCGTCCATCGCGCCGTAAAATTCGGCCTCGCGTGCAATGGCCTGACGGCGTTCGCGTGCGAGCTTTTCGTCGATAAGGCCCGCGTTCATGTCCGCATCGATAGCCATCTGTCTGCTTGCCCGGTAGGGCGTCGAGAGTGAAACGGGCGGCAACTTCCGCAGTACGAACGGCACCATGGTTTACGACGAGATACTGAATCGCGATGAGCGCCAAGAACACGACGAAGCCGACGACGTAGTTCCCTCCTACGACGAACTGGCCGAATGACTCGATGACGTGACCGGCGGCAGCCGTTCCCTCATTACCGTGAAGAAGAATGCGGCGCGTGCTTGCCAGATTCAGCGACAGACGGAATAGCGTGAGCAGCAGCAATAGCGTGGGGAAAACCGAGAATTGCGCCGGCCGCAGAATTTGGAGCGAGCTCAAAAGAACGAGAACGGCGAGGGTGATGCTCGTAGCCAGAAGCAGGTCCAACAGGAACGCGGGGACCGGCACCATCATCACAAACACGATTGCCACCGCAGCAATCGGGACGAATGTGCCGCCGCTAAGCTTTGCAGCAGGAGCCGAGGTTGTCGCAGCGCTGGCCATTGTCGTCAGGGTCTCGCAGGATTTGTTTTCGAGTCGACTGGAGCGATCGAACCATTCGCTTCACGCGCTTCAGCTTCCGCGCGGGCGCGAGCCTGGGCCTGTGCGCGATAAATGAATGCGAGGACTTCGGCCACAGCCACGTAGAGCTTCGCGGGAATCGACGCACCGATTTCGACCGTTCGATAGAGAGCGCGCGCGAGCGGTGGATTTTCGACGATAGGAATCTCGTGCCAGCGCGCTTCGCGTTTAATATTTTCGGCGATGATGCCGCGCCCCTTGGCGAGCACGATAGGCGCAGCCATCTTTTCGGGGATGTATTGCAGCGCGACTGCAAAGTGATCCGGGTTCGTGATGACGACCGTCGCGCGCGTCACCTGCTTCATCATCAGGCGGCGGCGCATCTCTCCTCGGCGACGCCGAATACGCCCGCGAATCGCCGGATTGCCCTCTGTATCCTTAAATTCGTCGCGGATTTCCTGCTTAGTCATGCGCAACGAGCGTTCATAGTTCCATTTCTGGATGCCGTAATCCGCGCCAGACCAAACGAGCAGCACGAGCCCGCCCTTCCAGGAAAATTCATAGAGGATAGCCGCGAGCCAATCGGACGCAGAGCCAACGCCCATCTGCGAGGAATGGATCAGCGACATCCACTCACGCAGAACGATCGTCGCGGCGACATAAAGCAAAGCCGACGCAGGTATCAGCGACTTCAGCATCGGGCTCAAGCCGGCGACGGAAAACAGACGCGTAATATTGCTCCCCGGGTTGAAACGCTCCCAATTGGGCTGAAATGCCTCGGGCGCAAACACGAAACCGCCCTGCACAAACAACGCAAACGCAGAAACAGCCCAGGCTAACGCGAGCGGAGGCGCGGCCCAGCGGACGGCACTTGTTCCGGTGGCGTTCAAAATGGGCGTGATCGAGCTCATATCGGGCTGCGAAGACGCAGAGAGAAGGTGACGGAAAAGATCTCGCCACGACGCAATCCAGCCGGCTTGACCGAACCGCAGCAGCGCGGCCACTCCGAGAAGCGTCATGGCCGAAGGAAGTTCCCGGCTGCGGACGAGCTGGCCTTTCTCGCGCGCTTTCTCGCGCCGCTTGGGTGTGGCTCGTTCTGTTCGCTGTTCATCGGCCATTGGGATACCGTTCCGTACGAGAGTCTCTGCACGTCTCGACTAATGCACGAGCGACAGCAGGTTCTCCAGGCCTTCGAGCGCATGGTAGAAGTAGTGGCGAAGCAGGGTAGGCCAGAACGCCACCGCTCCATACATCACCGCAAGCCCCAGCAGCACTTTCACGGCAATTCCGAAGAACATCGCCGGGAATTGCGGTGCCGCCTTCGCGAGAAAACCGATCGTCAAATCGACGAGCATTGTGGCGAGAATCACCGGGAACGCTATTTCCGTTCCGATCAGCCACATCGCGCCAGACATGCGCAGAAGCTCGCGCACGGGCACATACCCAGATGCCAGCGCACCAAGCGGCACCATTCGAAAGCTCACCGCAGTGGCGCGTAGGAGCCATCGATGGACGCCAAGTTCCATGAAGATGAGTAACGCTATAAGTTCGTGGAATGTGGAGAGCACAGTGATTTCGACTTGCGAATTCGGATCGATCACGTTGACCAGCGAAAATCCGAACTGGAATCCAATAAGCTGTCCGGCAAGCAGCATGCCATCGAACACAAACTGTGTGGCGAATCCGGCCATCGCGCCCACTGCAATCTCGCTGAGCGCCAGCCCGACCCAATGGCCTATGCCCGCGGAAACCAGATTTGCCGGCGCCGGTCCGGAAATGTAGACCGGGAGTAGAAGCGCGGTGAGCAACACCGTCAGCCCGGCTTTCACTTGGTTCGGAACCGACTGATTGCCAAAGAACGGCGCAAACGTCATGAGCGCGCCTACTCGAATGGCGACGAGCACGGCGCGGCTGATATCGAGTTCGAGCACAGATCACCAAGGATCGTCGATCCTCATTGCACGAAATGATGAAAATCACCAAAGAGCGCGACAGTGAACATCACGAGCTTGCGCATCATCCAGGGCGCAAGCCAGAAGGCAAAAGCACCGACAGCCGCAATGCGCGGCACCGTCGAAAGTGTGGCGTCCTGCATTGACGTAAGCACCTGCCCCAAACTAATCAACGCGCTGACGAGCATTGCCGCCGCCAGGATGGGTGCGGATACAACGAACGTTGCCTCCAACGTGCGGCGCGTAAGATCGATTACCTCGGCTGCGGACACAGGCTCGCCTCCATGAAAACGGCGCGTTACGAAAAACTCTTCAGAAGCGATCCGACGACGAGGTTCCATCCGTCGGCGACGACAAACAGCAAAATTTTGAGAGGCGTCGAAATGATCACGGGCGGTAATTGGAGCATCCCCACGGACGTGGTGACCGCCGCTACAACCATGTCCACGACCATGAACGGCAGGAAAAGAACCGCGCCAATCTGAAAGCCCACCTTTAACTCCGAAAGGATGTATGCGGGAATTACGACGCGCATGGGCAAATCGGATGGCTGTGCCGGCCGGGGAAGACCGGCGATTTCCGTAAGCAGCGCCAGGTCTTTTTCGCGGGTAAACTTCAGCATGAAATCGCGCAAGGGCACCGAACCGCGCTCAATCGCCTGGACGGCTGTAATCCGATTGTGCTCGAAGGGCACGATTGCGGCTGTGTTGATTTGGGCGCCGAGCGGCGCCATGACGAAATACGTGAGAAACAGCGCCAAACCAATAAGCGTCTGATTGCTGGGCGTGTTCTGCGTGCCGAGCGCCTGCCTAAGAAAATGAAAGACGATCAGGATGCGCACGAACGGCGTCATGGAAAGGATGAGCGCCGGAAGGATGGTCAGAAGCGTGAGGAGAATAACGATCGTCCACGTCGTCGTGTCCGAAGCGGGCGGCAACTTGAGCGGTATTCCCTGCAGGGATTGCGGCGCTGCAATCACAGGCGCCGCCACCAGCAGAAATGACACGGTACAGACGGAGACTTTGGCTATCGAAGAGGCGCGCATACGTTTCCTGAAGGACGCTACAACCGTCAATCCGCGGGAACTTCTCCTTTGTCTCGAATACGCCCTACTGCGCGCTCGCCTGTGACATCAGCCAGCAACGAAATGGAATTACATGTGCCCGCGATTAGAAAACGCTGCTCCTGATATCCGATGACCGCCACAAAGTTCCGATTTCCGAGCGAGAGAGTCTCGCAAATGGACAGCTCGCGCCTTCTCTTCCATAGCGATGGCCGCGCGATGCGGCCGAACGCGCTGCGGATGAATTCCGTCATCGGATTTGCGGTGACAGCATGTGTTTCTATCTGCATGGGTTTCTACC
Organism: Binatia bacterium; assembly: GCA_035607335.1. Taxonomy (GTDB): domain Bacteria; phylum Acidobacteriota; class Terriglobia; order Acidiferrales; family UBA7541; genus Palsa-295. The sequence continues at coordinate 9,124 of DATNBB010000225.1, forward strand.
TCAAACCAACTCAGCCAGACGCACAGCCAACCTGTCTCCGAACACCTGAAACTCGCCCCATCCGATCAAGATTTTGGCGATATTGACTGGAATATTGGCTCCCGCCGATTGTGATGTCGTCACGATAGAACCTTTTTCCAGTCGGAACAGATAGCGTACGGTGAGCGCCACCACCGGGACCTCAACCGTCACGGGCGCCGGAATATGCAGAAATGCAGCAAATGGATCGTTCGCGACCGGAAGCGCGGCTGCTGGCACGGAAGGTGGGGTCGCGGATGCCATGGCTCAGTGCTGCACCAGAAATTCAGTGAAGTAGACTTCCTTGCACTGCAATTCAGGAACACTTGCGTTGATTGCCTTCAGCAAATCGCCTTTCAACTTCGTTTTCCCGTCAGGCGTCAGCAGCGCATCCACACTCTGCGATCCGAGCACGCCGAGAATGGTGTCGCGGACACGTGGCAGATACGCAGCCTGTTTGTCTTTGTCGTCTTCCTTTGCCGGTGCAGCGAGCCCGAGGTCAATGCTCACGCGCAAATAGCCGTTGCCCGAAGGATCCTGCAAGTTCACGACAAAGCTATCGAGTGCAAGCACCGAGTTGACTTCAGTTGTCGGCGGGACTGCCGCGCTCGGCGTCTTTGCCGAGCGTTTCCACATCCATCCGCCGACGCCTGCGCCGATCACGAAGATCGCCGCAATCAGAATGAGCGGGAGTTTGGATTTTTTCTTTGCAGGCGCGTTGGCCGCTGGAGCTGGGGCTGCCATGGTCGCAGCGAAGATATGCAATTGGAACGCCGAAATGAATGCGCAGCCGACGGAATTTTTCCGATGAAGGTGGCTCTGTAAGTTACTGAACCACGAATAGTTGTACTGCCGCGCGTGGCGCATTGTCCACGCGCCGTGTAATGCGTCGTGCAATCAGGCACTAAATATTTGAATCTTCTAATGAAGTGGCGCTGGCGAAGGCCACTCGCCGGGTGATGATCGATCTTCGCCAGCGCTTTCCTTAGCGTGTGTGAAGCATTTCTTACTGAATGAGGTTGATCGTATCCTGCACGATCGTATCGAGCGTGGTGACCACCTTCGCATTTGCCTGATAGCCGCTTTCCGCCACGATTAAATTCGCAAACTGAGTAGAGATGTCCACGTTCGATTGCTCGAGCGAGCCGCCCGAAAGCGTGCCGCGTCCACCGGTGCCCGGAACACCTACATTGGGTGCGCCAGATGCGAGAGTGGCGAGAAACTCGTTCTTGCCATTGCGCGAGAGCCCTTGCTGATTGGCGAAAGTCGCAAGCAGGATCTGGCCGAGCGGCTGAGTCTGGCCGTTGCTAAAGGTGCCCTCAATAACCCCGTCGGAATTAATCGTGTAGGTGGTCAAGGAACCGCTCGCGTAGCCGTTCTGCAACGTCGAGGCGGTGGCTGAAGGCGCGGCGACCTGCGTCAACTGACCGGCTCCCGCCGCGTCATAGAGTTGCCAAGTGAAATTCAGTGTGTTCGCGCCATCGGCCAAATTCGGAATGTTAATTCCCGCAACGTCCGCCGCCGGCGCCGTGAGTTGCCCCGCTCCGTTGAACGTGAGCGTGCCGCTCTTAATCGTAACGGGATTGCCGGTCTGGCCCACATCCTCCGCGGGGATGGTGATGCTGTAGTCCCACTGCCCTGCGGCGGTATTCGTGAAATTGTATGTGAGAATATGTGATGCGCCGAGCGAGTCATAGACCGTAAGGGGTGTGCTGAATTTATCGCCAACGGCCGATCCCGAATCGAGATTCAGCGACAGGTCCGCCGTGGTAGTGGGATTCGGCGGATTGATCGTGCCGCTTGAAATTGTTAACGGACCGGGAGTCTGATTCGTGTTGATGGTTCCGTTCACGGCTTGATAGCCCTGAATAACAGAGCCATTCGACGAGACAAGCGTCCCATCGGCTTGGACCGTGAGATTTCCGGCGCGTACATAAACCTGTGCACCGTTGTCCTCGCCAACCAGGAATCCATTGCCTTGAATCGCGACGTCCGTCGGAACGCCCGTGCTCTGGATATTGCCTTCTGTAAAGTTTGCGGGAATCGAACCGACGGACGTGCCGACGCCCACTTGAATGGGATTGCCGCTGCCGCTCGAACCGATCTGCTGATAAAACAGGTCCTGAAACGAGGCTGTTGCGCCTTTGTAAGCCGTCGTGTTCAAGTTTGCCAGATTATTGGAGATCACGGACAAGTCTTGCGAATTTGCTTGCAGGCCAGAAAGTGACGTTGCGAATGATGCCATTTGATTTCTCCTCGATTTTAGAGTCCCGCCGCCGGATTGGAATGCCCCGGCAAAGCGTTGAAATTTTGTATCGCGCGCGCATTCGCAGCCGGCGTATCCGCCGCACCACCCGTTGCCGAAGCGGCACCGGAAAGCGTCGTATTGATATCAATAAGCTGCTCAAGCTGGTTGAACTGCACAAGCTGGGTCACGAACGTCGTGGGATCGACGGGATTCAGCGGATCCTGCGACTGCAACTGGGCCGTGAGCAGTTGGATGAACGAGTCGCCCGTCAGTTTATTGCTCGGCGCTGGGTTCGGGCTGTCGGAAGTGCCGGACGCACTAGAGTTGCCCGAAGTTGCCGCCGGGTTGACATGATCAAATGCATGGATTGCCTGCGCGACTAACGGAACAACTGTGCTAATCGAAGCCATCTCTTTTTCTCCTCTCCACCGTTGTAAACTTGCCGGCTAAGCGATGACGCTTAATCTCGCCGACTTTCCCACTAAGGCGGCTACTTCGTTCAAGTGAGCGCGGGATACCGCCGGCGACGGCACGTCGCGAAAAAGCGACGTGAATGCCGGAGCCGCTTGCCGTTGATGCTGCTGACTGCCCCTCTGCCCGTTTGGATTTGCGCCGCTCCCGATTGATCCAGCCAATACCGATATGTGGTTCACCTGAAAATTCTTCTCTGCGAGCGAATGCTGCAGCGCCGGGAGTTCGTTGACGAGCAGCGTCTGCACGTCGGCGCGTTGCACACCAATCGTCGCCGAGAGGGTGCCTTGATGAACGACAGCGCGCAGGTCGATCGAGCCGAGTGCGTCCGTGTCCATTGATATGTGCATCTCCGCGCGGCCTACTTGTTGATAGAGCTGGGCGGCCTGGTTCACGTCGCTTAAAGAGCGAGGCAAGCTCGGGGTTATCGGCGAAGAGGGCAATGAGGGCTGATTTGTGACGGACGGGCCATTCGCGAGGGATTTTGTCGCAGCAGCGGACTCGCCGGACGCGTTCGTTTGCGCCGCTGCATGAGCAGCGATGTGCGCGGACTGCGTTCCAAAGGCTGCCGTCCCCGCGGCTGACGCCGCGTTCGCAGTTGATGAGTTCTGCGGCCCAGACGCCGGGCCGTTTAAAAATTGTGTGCTTGTTTGCGACGAATCGCGCGCACCTGACGGCTTCGAGTCGCGCTGGGCCTGATCCATCGAGTGGCCGCCGCTCTGCGCTGGCGAGCCACCGGAGCTATTTCCTCCCCTGCCGTTATCTTCCGATACGAGAGACGACTGGATCGCCTGCGGGCCGTTTGCGAGCGCCGCATCAAGGTTCGGCAGCGCCGGTTGAATGCGCTGAGCGATGTTTTGGCGATTCTGCAAATTGGCCTTCGCCAGTGCAGTTTCATCACCGCCCGCTGCTGTGGCTGAAATCAACGTGATCGCACTCGGCAAAGACAGCGGAGTGTTGCTGGCTTGCGCCGTGCTCGTCCCGAATACCGCGTTCGTTTGAGGCTGTTGTGTCGCGCGATTCCCCTGCACAATTGCCGCAGCAGCAACTGTCGCATCCCCCTGCGCTTGAGGTGCGGAACTTGTCGCCGTATTTGGGGTATTCACTGGTGAATCGGCACTGCATGTGGTTGCCGCGTCGACATCGCTCCGGGTGCGCACAGGTGCATCGACCGGGCTGCTCGCGTCGAAAACCGGACAGCCCATTGTCTTCTCGAATTCCTCAATTGTTCGTTGCGTTGAAGAGCTGGCGGAGGCACGGGCGTCGGGTACCGAATTTGAAGCGTCTATGGTTTGTTGTTTGGCGATAGCCGTATTCGCCGGCAAATACACACCTGCTTCGCTTGCTATCGCATTCTGCGGCCTAACAACCGGTTCGGTCTCGGTCATTGCTTTCGGGTTAGGCTCGGCTTCCGCATCTGACGTCTGGGCACTCGCTGTCGGTGCGCTGATCGAGGGAGGATTCGCTACTGGGGTAGCAACGGCAGCGGGTGTCACCGGAGCTTGCGACGAAGAATCACCGCCCGAACGGCGCGCTTTACTCGGCGCTGTTTCGCTCTTCGGCTCGCTTGTATGCGGATTGAGCGTCGGACTGGGCTTGATCGTCGGCCGCAGCTTTACATCCTTCGTCCCGGAGAATATTTGCGAAAAGCACGAAGAGTTTGACGAATCGAATGTTTTTCGGGGTGAGGCAAATGACGACAATGCCGCACTCGGGGCCAGCTGACTAGCATTCGACGATACGGCAACATTCGGCATGAATAGACCTTTGGCCATCGGACAGATTGCAATTGCCGCGCCAATGCTTCTGCGAACAACCCAAAGCAAGGTTTCGGGGAAAAGTGCCTGGAATTACGAGAGTTACGTTCGAGGGGTTGGTCGCGCCGTCGAATTAAAGACAATGTGCGTGGTTAAAAGCGGCAAAGCTTGCCATGTCCACGTGGCAAAAACTATTCGTATTGGACCGGGCTTCCACGCCGCAGCAGGTAAAGCTCATCGATCGACTGCTGCGCTTTGCGGTCCTGCTCGCGCTGGTACTCTCGAAGCTTCCGCTCCTGCAAGCTTTCCATTACCTCGCGCTTGCATTGCGCAGCTCGATAGAGGCGGCTCTGTTTCGTGTGTTGCCGCTCAAGAGTGGTAAGCCGATCGAACAATTCGCGATTCCGTCTTGCACGCGCCTGCTCGGCGGACACGCCCAACTGAAGCTCCGCTGCCGCAGTGCCACTGGAAAGCATCTCGCTTCGCGCGTTCCTTGCCGCCGCTTCTTCGCGGGCAGCGGCCGCGATCTCTTCGCGCACACGAATCAACGTTGCGCTAATTGCGAGCAAGCGAAGCCGCTCCAGCCGCTCATAGCTGATGCGAAGCCGCAACACAGGTTCCAGCAAAAATCGAAACGCCACGGCATCTATCCTGGTAAGGCAAGCAGTTGCGTCCGCGCCTCTTCCAAAGTACAGCGCTCGCCCTTCTTCTGTTGCAAAAATGCCTTGAGCCGGGGCAGTACTTCCAGCGCGCGATCGAGCGCGACATCGGTTCCCTTTTGATACGCTCCTACGCGAACCAAATCCTCGGAAGCGGCGTACGCGGCCATCAGTTGTCGCATACGTTGGATTTTCGCCAAATGCTCGGGCGTGCACACCGCTGTCAGTAAGCGGCTCAAGCTGTCAATTATGGAAATCGGTGGATAGTAGTTCTGCGATGCGAGCCGCCGGTCGAGCACGATGTGCCCGTCGAGCAACGCGCGCACGGTATCAACAAGCGGGTCCTGCTGATCATCGCCTTCCATCAGCAAGCTGTAAAACGCCGTGATACTTCCGTTGCCAAAATGCCCGGCGCGTTCAACAAGTTGCGCGAGAAGCGAATATACGGAAGGTGTGTAGCCTTTCGCGGTCGGAGGCTCGCCCGCGGCCAGTCCAATTTCTCGCTGCGCCATCGCAAATCGCGTGAGCGAATCGATCACGAGCAACACGTGCCTTCCGCGCGACGAAAAATATTCCGCCACCGCCGTCGCCACCAATGCCGCCCGTAGGCGCAAGAGCGGCGATTGATCGGAGGTGGCAACAACCACGACCGACCGTTTCCGCCCTTCCGTGCCCAGCGAATCTTCCAGGAACTCACGCACTTCGCGGCCGCGTTCGCCGACAAGCGCGACCACTGTGAGATCAGCCGCAGTTCCCTGCGCCATCATGCCGACCAGCGTGCTTTTGCCGACGCCGCTGCCGCCAAAAATCCCGACGCGCTGCCCGCGGCCGCACGTCAGCATTGCGTCGATTGCGCGTATTCCGCATCCGAGCGGCTCGCGAATCGGCGTGCGCTCGAGCGGTTGCGGCGGCGAATTGTTCAGGGCACAACTGTCCGGCGCGCGATAGCTGCCGAGCGAATCGATTGGCGTCCCCGTGGCGTCAATCACGCGGCCGAGTAGACTATCGCTCACCGGCAATTGCGGCCGCAGCCCCGTGGTTACGACGCGGTCTCCAAAACGAATCCCCTGCGGCCTGCCCAGGGGAATGGAAAGCACGGTTCGTCCGCGAAATCCCACGACTTCACCGGGATGCGCTTCGCCGTCGGTACCGACGATTTCGCACGACTCGCCCACCGAACACAAAGGGCCTTCCGACTCCACCAGGAATCCAACGGCCTTATTGACACGTCCAGTCGAACGCCAGGTAGGGACTTGCTCGAGCTTCCGAAAATATGGTGCCAGAAGGTGCGGCTGCAGACTCATTTCGGCGCTGGCCTTTGCGCCAACAAGTCAAACAGCCCTTGCTCGATTTCTTTGAGCTGTGCCTCAATATGCAGGTCCGTAGAGCCGTGGTCCGTCTCGATACGGCATTGATTCACGTCGAGCGATGCGTCGGCGAGGCAATCCGGCACGACAGGCAGATCGGTCCGGCTAAGAAAATAGTCCTGCCATGCGCGCAACTGTGAAGGATGCACGCGCAAACGTACATTCTGGCTAGCGGACATTTTCTCGAGCGCAACGCGAACAAGCCCTGAGAGCAACAGCGGATCGACTTGCGACTCGCGATGCAGGATTTTCCGCACCACTGCCAATGCGAGCGAAACAACTTCTCCTTCGACGTGAAGAAAATATGCCTGCCGTTCGCGCGAAAAGTCGGAGAGAGCTGCCGCAATGGCATCGCGCTGCTGAGCGACAGCGGCCTCGTTCTCGGTCCTTCCTTTAGCGAGCCCCTCGCGGAAACCGCTTTGCCACGCCTGCTGTTCCAGCACGTGAACGTCAACATCCGGTGCAGTATCCTGCACGGGGTTCACCGCAGCAACGGCCGCTCCTGCCGCAACAATCGCAGACGCTGCGGCACTTTCCTTCGCCGAGTTCCATCCCGGCGCAGGACGATACACAAACGGCGCAAAACCTGCGCCGCTTTCGTGCGGAGCCTTCTTCGCTGCTGACTCCTCAGACAATGTAGGCTTCTTGTTGTTCATTGTTGAGCACCAGCTTGCCCTGCGCTTCCAGCGTTCGCGCGGACTGCACGATTTCCTGTTGTGCCTGTGTGACAGACTGCGCGCGCACCGGGCCAAGCGCCTCCATATCCTCTTTCAACATTTCAACGGCGCGTGAGGACATGGTCTTGAAGACATGATTCTTCAAATCTTCCGGAGCACCTTTCAGTGAAGTCGCCAATGTCTTTTTATCGACAGTCGAGAGCAGATCGCGAATTCCGGACTCCGGCACGCCGAGCAAATCCTCGAACGTAAACATGCTGTTGCGAATATTCAGCGCGAGTCGCGCGTCCTCTGCCTCGACGCCCTCCAAAATCGACTTGCTCACGCTGGGATCAATTCGGTTCAGCAGTTCCGCCGCGCTTTTCACGCCCCCGTACGATCGCCGACTCTGATCTCCGAGGCTTTTTACCTTCCGGTGCAGCACAACGGAAATCTTCTGTGCCATTTCCGGCGAAAACTGCTGCATCTCGGCAAGGCGTTTCACCGCCTGTCCGCGCAATCTTTCCGGCAGCAGCACGAGTAGCGCACCCGCTGCGCGGAGCCCCATGTGCGCTAAAACCATCGCAATGGTCTGCGGGTGCTCTCCCTGTACGAATTTCACGAGTTGCTGCGGGTCTGCCTTGTGCAGCGCTTCGAAGTTTCGCGTCGTCTGCTCGCTCGCCGCCATCACTTGGTCGAGCAGTAGCTTCGCCGTTTCCTGGCCGAACGCCTTCGACAAGAGCTTCGCCGCCACTTCTGGGCCGCCTTCGGCCAGCGTGTCCTGCGTCATCCCCAACCGGTGATATTCTGTCAGCACTTCGCTCGCGACTTCCGGTGAGACATTGCTTAACGCTGCGATCTGCCCTGTGACTCGCTGAATTTCCGTTTCACCGAGATGCTGATAAATCGTGCTCGATGCCTCGTCTCCCAGTAGGACCATCAAAATCGCAGCCTTTTGCAAACCGGTGACTTCTTCTGTGCCCTCGCGCATCAGCTCTCTCTTTCATTGATCCATTGGCGCACGAGCTGACTCGCTGCAATCGGATCATTTTTCACGCGATCGGCAAGGTGGCGCTTCATCTTCACTACGCGTTCCACATCCGAATTTGTCTGGCTAAGCTGTTCTTCGAGTGCCACTGCAGACATCGCCCCGGCCGGCAAAGCCCCGCTCTCGGCGCCCGCTCCCGCCGCAGCAGTGGCCAGAACCGGTGTCGCTGGGGTCGTTAGCTGCTGAAACGATGCGACAAGCTGATTTTTCACCGGCCGCAAAATCAGGAGGTATATCAACCCAAAGAGCAGCACGATCACGGCATAGCGAATCAGCCACATCCAATCCTGCACCACCAATCGCACACGCTGCGTGATTGGCGGCGGCGCCGGCTCGTCGGTCGGAGCCGATACGAACGGCACATCCTCCACGGAGAGAAGGTCGCCACGCGTCGCATCGAAACCCATTGCCGCGCGCGCCAGATCCTCAATCTGCTTCATCTCCTCTGGAGTGCGCTTACGGTGGGTCTGCACTGTTTTCCCCTGTGCGTCGGTCGTTGATCCAGCGGCGTCATCGACTAAAACGGCCGCGGCAATTTTCTGAATCCGACCGGCTGGGTCGATCGTGTGACGAACGGTCTTGCTCACCGCGTACGTTTTACTTTCGCTACGCTGTCCCTCAGATTCGGACGAGACCGAGACGATCGGATTATTCGTTTGGTTCGGTTGCGAGGCGGAGCTTGCGTTCGCTGCGGGCTGTTGTCCTTTAGCCTTTGTGCCACTTGTGGGTGCGGTTGCGGGAACATTGCTCGGCGTACCGGGAATTCCGGCCGGCGGTGAACCGCCAAAGTTCTCTTCCTGAATCTGCGAGCTTAGCAGCACCGGATTCGTCGGATCGTACGTCTCTGAAGTTGTATCGCCTGAGCTTTGGTCATAATCGACGGTCACGCTCGCTTTCACGTGGTCCTGCCCGACAATTGGCGTGAGTGTCGCCACCAGTTTTTCCGCGAGCGTCGATTCCAGTGTTTGCGAAGCATCGGCGCCTAGTCCATCGTGTCCTCGCGCTACAAGCGGCGAGCGGCCATCGGCACCAATCAGTGTTACGTTTGCGGGCGAGAGATTGTCAACGGCGCTGGCAACAAGGTGCGTCACTGCATTCACCTGGTCGTCCGAAAGCGTTCCGCCGCGCAGCTTCATCACAACAGCTGCCTTGGCCGCTCGCTCTTGCCCGCTGAAGAGCGATTCGTGCGGTATCACTAGGTGTACGCGGACTGACTCTACGTTCCCCAGCGTCTCAATCGTGCGTTCGAGTTCGCCTTCCAGCGCTCGCTGATAATTCACTTGCTCGGAGAAATCGCTGCCGGCCCAATTCGTTTTGTCGAAGATTTCAAATCCGAGCCGTCCCGTTTGCGGTTCACCCTCCGCCGCCAATAACAGGCGCGCCTTGTCCAACTGGTCCGTGGGAACGCTCACGGTAGCTTGGTCGGTGGAAAGCTGATATGGAATGTTCTTGGAAATAAGACTGGCCACGATCGTCTGTGCATCCTGCGGAGCAAGTCCGGCGTAGAGAGTGGAATAATCCGCGCTTTGCGTAAGGCGCACAAACAAAGCAATTGCCGCCAATACAAGCACCGCACCTGCGCCCAGCAAAATTCGCTGGCGCATTGAGAGCCCGCGAAGGAAGGTCAAGAGCTGTTGAATGAACTTGTCCATAATGTCTGGATTTGCCTGGAGGTTTTCCTCAAGCACTCACATGTGCCCGGCGCTTGAGCGGAACTGACGCATGCGTTCTTACCTCAAAACGGAATCTGCGAGATCGTCTGGTACGCCTGCACGATCTTGTTTCGCACTTGCATCATCAATTGGAACGACAGATCCGCCTTTTCCACTGCGATCATTGCGGAATGAACGTCCTGGCCATCGCTTTGAAGGAGATCCGTCACCTGCTGTTGCGCGTCGGTCTGCATGGTTCCCACCTGATTGAGCATTCCATCGAGCGTTTGCAAGAAGTCTGCATTATCGCCCGCGCCGCCAGCGGCTGAAATCCCGCCTGGCACTTGCGCGATCTGTTGCACTGAAGAAAACGGTTGAATCGGATTGGCCATCGCTCTCTCCTATTAGGCGGGCTTCGCTAGCTCAGGATTTCCAATGCGGACGCAATCATGTTCTTGGTCGCCAGCACCGCGGACACGTTCGCTTGATACGAACGCGCTGCGCCCATCAAATTCACCTGCTCCTCAATTGGGTTGATCGCCGGCATCGAAACATACCCTTCCGCATCGGCGTCGGGATGCCCCGGCTCAAAACGCCGGATCGGCGGTGTCCGGTCGGGCACCACGGCTGTAACTGCCACACCGCGCGCACTGAAGTCCACCATCGACGCAAGGTGCGCGCTGAATGGCATCCCGTATGGCCGCCAAGCCGCAAACATCACGTTTTCGCGTCTATAGGGCCCACCCTCTGGTGTTCGCGTCGTCTCCGCATTGGCAAGGTTGCTTGCCGTCACTTCGGCGCGCTCGCGTTCCGCAAGAAGAGCCGTGCCGCTGATGGTCATTACGTCGAATAGGTTCATGATTCTTTCCCATCATTGATTGCGCCGAGAATTCTGCGAAACTCGGCCCGCAAAAATTCGACTGCTGTCTTGTACTGAAGCTGTGTTTGCGAAAGAAGTAAGCCTTCGCGGTCCAAACTCACGTTATTTCCGTCCGGTCGAGCAATCAGCCCGTAAACGGGCCGCACAACCGGGCGTACTGGCTGCTGAAAATCGCCGAAACTCGCCCATTCGAGCTCGCTTTGGAACGAGACATCCACGGTCTGATAGCCCGGCGTATCGATGTTCGCCAAATTGGCTGAAATCAGCGTCTGTCGGAACGATGCCAAGTCGAGGTAGTTTTCAAGAAAAGGCACGTAAGGCGTGCCGATCAAGCTCATGCGTGCCTCCTTGGCGGCAACCCATATTCGCGGATCTTGTTCCGCATCGTCCGCGGACAAATGCCCAGCATCTTCGCTGCGTGCGTACGATTTCCGCCCGCCGCCTCGAGTGTCGACTCAAGAAGGCGCCGCTCCATATCCCGTAGCAACGTTCCAGGGGTTGCTTCGCCCGTCACAACCTCGCCTTGCTGCGTTGCCGACGACTGCTGCGTGAGTGTGGGAGAAGGCGCTTCAATCTCCTGCAAGAACTCCAGCCCGATACGTTCTCCTGTGTGGAGAGCTAGTGCGCGGCGCACTAGATTTTCAAGTTCCCGCACGTTCCCCGCCCAGTCAAGCACCTCTAGCCGCTCGATCAACTCCGGCGAGAACGATGGCACCGCATCGGCACGCGATCCGGCGTGTTTTTGCGAGAAATGCCTTATCAGACGCGCGACGTCTTCGCGCCGCTCGCGCAATGGCGGAATCGTCAGGGGCACCACGTTCAGCCGGTAGTACAGATCCGCCCGGAACTTTCCCTCCTCTATAAGTGCACGCAATGACCGATTCGTCGTCGCGATCACGCGCACATCCACGCGAAGGGGCTTCGTATCGCCCAGCCGGTCCACTTCGCGCTCTTGTAACGCCCGCAGCAATTTCGGCTGAAGTTGCAGCGGCATTTCGCCGATTTCGTCGAGGAGGAGGGTTCCGGTGTGCGCGATCTCGAATTTGCCTGGCTTCGCCACGCTTGCGCCTGTGAACGCGCCTCGCGCATGCCCAAAAAGTTCGCTCTCCAGCAGCGCCTCCGGAAACGCTGCACAATTCACCGCCACAAATGGACGGTTACGGCGGCCGCTCGTCTGGTGAATGAGTCGCGCCAGCAACTCCTTCCCTGTCCCACTTTCCGCTTCTACCAGGACGTCCATGTCTGTACGAGCGGCCTGCCGTGCCCGTTGCAGCAACTTTTGAAGTTTTGGAGATTCGCCAATAAAGATGTTTTCCGCCGCACCATCGTCATCCGAGCCTTGCGACGTACGGTTCATCACGCGCTCTGCCACGTCTCTTAACTGCTCGAAACAGACCGGCTTCACCAGGTAGTCGCATGCGCCCTCGTGCATCGCACGCACGGCTTCCGGCACCGTGCCGAACGCCGTAAGGAAAACTACACCGACTTGTGGATCGACCTCGCGCAGGCCGCGCATCACGCGCAGCCCGTCACCATCCGGCATTCGCATGTCCGTAACAACCAGGGGACAGGGCGCCTGCCGAAACTTCGATAACGCGTCATTCGCGCCATACGCTGTCGTCACATCCCAGCCATTACGTTTGAATTGCGCTTCGAGGGCCGCGCGCATCGGCGCTTCGTCGTCAACCACCAACACCTGATTCATTCCACGCTCCCCACGCGCGGCAGCACGATGGAAAACATCGTGCCTTCGCCCGGCTTGCTCGTCACGCGAACCGTCCCGTGATGCTGCTCGATCACAGCTCGCACAACAGCCAGCCCCAATCCTGGGCTTCCGGCCGTCGTCGTAAATCCTGGTTCAAAAATCCTGGCAAGATGCGATTCGGTGATGCCCTGCCCCGTGTCTTCGAAGTCCAGCCGAACATCATCGAGTTGAGTAAAATCGTTCCATTGAAGCCTTACGGTCAGCACGCCGCCTGAGCTCATCGCGCGAAACGCGTTCAGCGACAAGTTGAAGATCACCTGCTGTAAGCGGTGTGCGTCACCGGGAATTTCCAGTTCTCCTAGCGAATTCTGAATGTCTATGCGCAATTCCGATTGCCGAGCTAGCGGCCGCAGGAATTCCACCGAATCGCGAATAAGCCGGCCCAAATTAATTGCCACCAACTCAGGCGCCGGCTGGCTATGAAACTGAAGAACGTTATTCACGGTAGCCGAGAGTGAACGCAGCCCGGCCTGCACGTGATCCGTCCAGCGCCTCAAGTCCGGTTGCCTCGCCGCGGCATCAGCAAGCAATCCCGCAAAGAGCTCCAGGCTGCCGAGCGGATTGCGAATCTCATGTGCAAGCAGCGCCGCCATTTCCGCCAGCGATTCCCTCCGCCGCGCGGCCTCTCGCTCCGAGATGCGCCGCCGTTCCTCCGTCACATCGCGCAGCAAGAGCACCGACTCGTATCCGTCGCCTTCACCCAATACCGCGCAGCCGATCCCGATGGTCCGCTTGCCTTCCGCCACCGCAATCTCCCATTCCTGCTCTGCCGGAGCACCGGGGCATTTGGGAGCCAATGCGCGTGCCAGAATCTCAGGTGGCAATACCGCTGCTTCATAGACGCCCGCATTCAGCAGTCGTCGGGCTTCCGGATTCATCATTTGGACCCGCCCGTTGCGATCTGTCACGACCACACCGGAAGGCATGCTCTCGAGTACCTGCGCCAGAAATGAACGCATCCGCGCGTTCTCTCCCAGACTCGACTCTAAATCGCGGTTCGTCCGCTCCAGGTCGAAGCGCAGCCGCAAAACCTCTGACTGCAAATGGGAATAGGAGCGTTCGAGGGAATCTGCAGCGGAAGTGAAAGCCTCAAATGCGCGGGCGAGCGATTGTCGTGCCGCTGAAGTCCGCGGTGGGCGCGGAGCCGCATTCTTTCGTGAGCGACCGGTGACGCAAGAGAGAACCGGCCGCGACGGTGGTCGTTGTTCCTGAACTGTTCCGTGCGTTGCTGGAGTTGATGCCATCGCTCGGCAAGTAATGCACGGCAGATTCCACCGAGCTGCCCTTTAGCTTAGAATTCTCTGATTCAAGCCGTTGGCCGCGGCATCGACAAGTCCTCCGGCCGGATTTGTGCGTTTCCATCGGCAAGTACAAATGCTCGCTCGATCGAATGCTGCAACTCGCGTACATTTCCCGGCCAATTGTGGCGTTTCAGGAGAATCGACGCATCTGGATGGATTGTCTTCGGCGGCGCGCCGTTTTGCTTGCAAAACGACTCAAGAAAATGCCGTGCCAGCGGTAAAATATCGTCCGCACGAGTTTCGAGCGTTGGCAGATCCAGCGGAAACACCGCAAGCCGGTAATACAGGTCCTCACGAAATTGTTTTTCGCGCACGCGTTGCAGCAAGTCTGCGTTTGTCGCCGCAACCACCCGCGTGTCGACACGAAATAAATCCGCGCTGCCCAGCCGTTGCACTTCGCCCTCTTGTACAAATCGCAGCAGCTTCGCTTGCATGCTCAACGGCAATTCGCCCACTTCATCCAAAAACAGCGTTCCACCGTGCGCCGCGTGAATTCTTCCCAGTCGCGACTGCACCGCACCCGTGAACGCGCCGCGCGTAAATCCAAAGAGCTCCGCTTCCAGCAGGCTTTCCGGAATCGCCGCGCAGTTCACCACCACAAACGGCGCGCGGCTCCTTCGACTCAACTCATGGATTCCGCGCGCCACAAGCTCTTTGCCTGTTCCCGTGGAGCCGACGATCAGCACCGTCGTATCGCGCGGCGCAACCAAGCGCGCCAGCCGGTAAATCTGCTCCATTTTTGGGCTCGTGCCGATCATTCCCGGTAATGGCTGGATTCGCGCGCTTCCCGCCTTTTCTGTGTTTCCCGTCGCGGCAACACGGGGCGAAAGCGTAACTGGACTTTCCTCCTTCTCAAGCCAGTCTGTCTCCTTTGATTCGGCAACATCATCGACTGCGGTTTCGCTGTCCGCTTCCGCTAAATCGAGCGACAACTGTTCAGATTCCGACCGTGCATCCATCATCACCACATTCAACTGCGGATAACGCGTCTGAATCATATCGACGAGCTCATCTGGATCAAGATCCTCGATATGCGGATCGAGCAGCAGCGTTTGATATGCTCCGCGCTCGAGTTTCATCAGCGCATCAGCGCCGCCCGCCGCCTCTGCTGCCATCGCGTTTTCCGCCGTGAGTTTGCCGACCATGTTCGCTCGAAACTCCGCCCGCGAACTCGCCACCAGCACTCTCCCCTGCGCACCTCTCGCTAACATCGCCCCAGCCGCCATCGTCCCTCCCCCTAGTCGAATTCGCTGTTCGCCCGCAGCTCTGGTGAATCTTCTTAGCGGCGCTGCTTGCTGCGCCCTCTTTGAGTCAGGCTGCGCCTCGCCCCACAGCCTGCGCCGCCTCAACCTTGTAACCGACTCCGCGAATCGTATGAATCAGCTTCACTTCGGCTCCTGTGTCCACCTTCTTACGCAGATAGTTGATGTAAACGTCCACCACGTTCGTCATCGTGTCAAAGGACAGATTCCACACATGCTGAATGATTTGCGCACGCGTCACTCTCTGGCCCGCATGGCGCATCAGGTATTCGAGCAATCCAAATTCTTTCGGGGTTAATTCGATGCGCCGTCCCGCACGGTTCACGGTGCGTTCTACGCGATTCAATTCCAAATCGTCCACACGCAGTACGGTTTCCGGCGCGTGTCCTCCGCGCCGCAGCATTGCTCGCACCCGCGCCGAAAGCTCAGAGAACGCAAACGGCTTCACCACAAGATCGTCCGCGCCCAGGTCGAGTGCCTGCGCGCGTTCCTCCGGCCTCGTTCGATTCGAGAGCACCAGAATCGGCAGGCTCTCGCGCCGCGAACGAACGTGCCTAAGGATTTCCATTCCTTCCTGAGCCGCTAGATTCAGGTCGAAGATCGCCGCATCATACTCCTGTGCGTCCGCCATGGCTTTGGCGGCTTCGCTATCGGCTGCGAGGTCCACGTGATAGTTTTCCGCGTCGAAACTGCGCTCCAAAAACGTTCCCAGGGCTTGATCCTGCTCTGCAACAAGAATGCGCATTTGTGCTCCGAACGAGAGGGAGTACTACGTTTTTGGAATGGAAATTCGAAAGGGGAACCTGAATTTAAATTCCCGATAATGAAGAGTCAAAGGAAATTTTCATTGGAATTATACGTGTATCGAAAGGTTAACTAGCGGACGGTACCAAAATGAACCGCTCTGAAACTGACATAATTTGTCTCCGTATTTCTACGGTGAAATCGGCTACTTCGAGCCGGAATTCGTCATCTTCTCCGGCCGCACCAGTTCGTCGAACTCCTTCTCATTCAAATATCCCAATTCCAACGTCGACTCGCGCAGGCTGAGTTTCTCATGATGCGCCTTCTTCGCGATCTCCGCAGCCTTGTCATACCCGATCTTTGGCGCCAGTGCCGTCACCAACATAAGAGAATTCTTCACGTACCAGTCGATGCGCTCGCGATCGATCTCCATCCCGTCCACACAGTGCTCTCTAAAGGAACGGCAAGCATCCGTTAACAGACGCACTGAATGTAAGAAATTGTGAATGATGACAGGCTTAAAGACGTTCAGCTCGAAATTTCCCTGCGAGCCAGCGAACCCTATTGCCGCGTCGTTGCCCATCACCTGCACGGCAACCATCGTCATCGCCTCGGACTGCGTGGGGTTTACCTTCCCTGGCATAATCGAGGACCCCGGCTCGTTTTCCGGCAACAACAATTCTCCCAGTCCGGCCCTTGGGCCCGATCCGAGCCAGCGGATGTCATTCGCTATTTTCATCAGAGATGCTGCCAGCGTCTTCAGCGCGCCACTCGCAAATACCAGCTCATCGTGTGCCGAAAGCGCCGCGAATTTATTCGGATGTGAACGGAATGGCAGCTTTGTTAGCTCTGCGATCTTCTTCGCAGCCCGCTCCGCAAATTCCGGATGTGCGTTCAGCCCGGTGCCGACCGCCGTGCCGCCGATCGCCAGATCGTAAAGCCCGGGCAGCACTTCTTTGAGTCTCTCCACGTCCCGTTCGAGCAAACTCGCCCAACCGGACATTTCCTGCGCCACAGTGAGCGGCGTCGCATCCATCAAATGCGTGCGCCCGATCTTCACCACTTCGCCGAATTGCCCAGCCTTCGCTGAAATCGCCCTCCGCAGCGCCTCCACTGAAGGAATCAGCGCCTCAGCCACTCGCGAAGCCGCCGCGATATGCATCGCCGTCGGGAATGTATCGTTTGAGGACTGCGACATATTTACATCGTCGTTCGGATGAATCGGCTTTTTGCTCCCCATCACACCGCCGGCAATTTCGATCGCTCGATTCGAAATCACCTCGTTCGCGTTCATGTTCGTCTGTGTGCCGCTGCCCGTTTGCCAGATGCGCAATGGAAAATGGTCGTTCAATTTCCCGGCGATTACCTCGTCCGCCGCTTGAACGATCAGCTTTGTCTTTTCCGGCGAAAGCTTGCCAAGGTCTTGATTCACCATCGCCGCAGCCTTCTTCAAAATTCCGAACGCCCAAATCAGTTCCGCCGGCATCGTGTCGTGGCCGATATCGAAATGAATCAATGATCGCGCCGTTTGCGCGCCGTAATATCGATCCGAGGGGACTTCAATTTTTCCCATGCTGTCCGATTCGGTCCGCGTCGCCACTTTCTTCTCCGTCGCCGATACGTTCACAGTCATCCCTCACAGGAATTTATGACGAATTTCCACTTAACGTTTGCGTTCTAAGCATACCGCAACCATGCTGCTATGGATCAACTTCGACACTCCAGCAAAAAAATCTTTGCACGGCGCCAAATATCCAAACTCCGGCCTTTCCGCTGCCTCCTTTACCCCCTCTACTTCCTTTGCCTCCGCTGCCTTTGTATCTCTCGTCCAGCTGTACGCTCGCTGCACCATCGTACAGGGGTTAGCCTGCACCTCGCCGCGCTACGATGATCGCGTGGGGTCGGCTTGGGGGAACGCCGCCGGTCTCCGCATTCATACGCGCATTTTCATTACGTTCCAGGAAACGGAACTTATCCATGCGTTTTTTCTTTCGGCGTTCGGGTGTGGAGGAAAAATCTATCGGCGCGAACTCGACTGGCCTCACAACGCTGGAATTGGCTCCAAATGAAGCACAGCTTGAGCAGAAACCATCTGACACAATACTCCGTTCTGAAAAATCACACGACCTCGAATCGGTATCGCGCACCGCATCGTTTTCTCCCGAGAAAAGACTGGTTCCGGCGAGCGAGCTCCCGTCCGCATTCGCTGCACTAGAGGAGCTTTTCGCGGATACTCCGCCCACTTCCTTTCAGCCAAAAACACAGGAGCCCTCTACCAAGATCGAATCCCCCGCGCCGGAGCCAGCAATTCAGCTCAGAATCGCTGACCAGGATCAGCCGGTAGCGATCATTGCCGAACAAGCCGGAACATCCGAATCCGCGACACCTTCCGCAAGAGTCAGCGCCCATGCAAACACCGAAGTAAGCCCGGCGCGTGCGCCAGCATCCATAGCCGCGCCGGAGGTTGCAAAACCCAGTTCAGCAGCCTCGATGCCTGCAGCCGATTCCGTCGAACTCTGCCCCGAGGATGCCGCAACAGTCCTCGCAGCCGCCTCGGAGGAAATCAAAGCCGAAGAAACCGCGCGTCCTACCGAAAACTCTAACCTAAGTCCTACGCATGAGTTCCCCGCCGCGCTTAATGCCAGCAGTCCGGAAAAACGAAAGGATTGGGAATTTGAAGAAACTCTTGCCGCCCATCGCGAATGGATCGACGCAAAAGGTCAGCGTGGAAAAAAGGCCGATCTCGCCAACGCCGAACTCTCCGGTCTGGAATTAATCAACGTTAATCTACGCTTCGCCGACCTTCACTATGCCGACTTGAAAGGCGCTGACTTGCTGCTCGCCGATTTGCGCGATGCTTGCATGGTGCGTGCCGACCTCGAAGAAGCCTGTCTCGTCGGCGCGAATCTCGAAGGCGCAAACCTGGAAGGCGCGTCACTCGAAACGGCGCTCGGCATCGTTCCGCGTCAGCTTGCCGGGGCGAATTTGCGCGAAGCCTCTCTGCCCGCGCAAATCGCCCAGTTCCCTGCTATCGCCGTATTTCGTGACGCATCGCGCACAGCTTTACGGTTTTTCAGCGCAATCATGACGCTCAGCGCGCTCTCAGCACTTGCCATCTGGAAAACGAAAGACATCCAACTCGTCACGGACTCGGCCATCCTACCCTTTCTGCATTCCGCAAGAGCCGCTGCCGCCATGCCGACGGCCGAAATTTTCCTCATTGCCCCCGTCGCACTGTTCTTGATGTATCTCGCGTTCCTGCAGCAGATCCAAAAAATTTGTGGCGCGGCGCTCGAACTGCCTGCCGTCTTTCCCGATGGCACTTCGCTTGGTGAGAAAGAGTCCGGCATAATCCTCGGCCTGCTGCGCGCGCATTTCCGCTGGATGAATCAGGAGACCGCGCCATCGCGCACGCTCGAAACGACTATATCTCTCTTACTCGCCTATTGGACCGTTCCCATCATGCTGTTCCTTTTCTGGGTGCGCTATCTCACGCTTCAGGAAATTCACGGCACAATGCTCCACGAGATTCTCGCGTCCATAGCCGCCGGAATTGCCGTCCATGCCACGTTTAAGGTAGGAAGACCACAGGAGACGTGGGCACTCCAAAGAACGCTAGCGACACGTATCAGCGAAAAACTGCACCATTCCAAGCCCCCGGTATTGGTCGCCATTCTGCTCGCGATCACGACGTTTATATCTTTTGGGACGATCTGGGGTGTTCCCCACAATATTAGCCGTGCGCCACAATATGGCGCTGCCAACATTCGCCGCTGGGCGCCCACAGCGCTGTGGGCCGTCGGTTACGATCCATACGCGGATCTCACGGAATCGCAGTTCTCCACACCGCCTGGGAACTGGAACTGGGGTGATGACACCGTCAGTTCTGTTCGCGGCATTCGCCTCAATGATCCGCGCTTCCGTTATGCACAGGCGTACGGCGCCTTTCTCGCGAACGCGCACCTCTGGCACGCCGACTTTCGCGGCGCTTATCTCTCCAACGCCGATTTCCGCGCAGCCGATCTCACGCAGAGCAACTTCCAGTTCGCAATCATGGACAGCGCGCGGATGAACCACGCGAATCTCGATCGCTCCAATTTCCAGAATGCGCATCTCGCCCGCGCTGATTTTCGCGACGCGAATATGTCTTATGTCATCCTCACCGGCACGTTCACGATGGACGCGCGCTTCGACGGCGCGAGCCTCTATGACGGCCTCCTTTCGAATAGCACGCTGATCCGGGCCGTATTCGAGCGCGCGGATTTACGTAATTCCCACATCGACACAGCCAATCTCGAACATGCCGACCTGCGCAGCGCGTACCTATGGTCTGCCAGCGTGCAAAATTCCGATTTGAAGGATGCCGATCTCGGCGGTGCCATCTTGATCGGTGCGAGCCTCCGTGGCTCAAACCTCAGCGGCGCGCATTTCGCGCAAGCAGTCTTGAGCGAGGCGGACATGACGGGCACCATCCTCGACGGCGCCGATTTTCGCGGTGCCTTCAGCCTCACCGCTTATCAAGTCTGTTCCTCTCGTTCGCGTGCGGGCGCCCTCTTCGACGCCGCCCTCCAGCCACAAATCGACGCTCGCTGCCCCACACCCTGATCCAAATTAGGACACTACCCACCGCCGGATCTCGTCTCAGCGATGCATCAAGTCATGTGGTTGACGGCCTGAATCAAGGCCCGGATGTATCCAAAGCAATATGCAAACGATTGATCGTCATCGGAATCATTCGGAGCCTGGGGTACGTGATCCGGGATCAGCGCGCCGTCATAGCCCACCTCTTTGTAGACTTGGATCGCTTTCACGAAATCGATGTCGCCTTCATCCGGATACACCTCTAAGAAATTGTCCCGATGTCCGCGAATATTGCGGAAGTGGACGTTGAAAATCTTATTTCGCGAACCGAAGTACCGGATCACGTCGAAAATTTCCTCGCCCGGCCGCTGGAGCATTTCCGAAATCGTGCCTTGGCAGAAATTCAGGCCATGATAAGGACTCTCCTGAATCGTGATGAATCTCTTCAGGCCATCCACCGTACCGAGAACGCGATCAACTCCTTGATAACCTTCGGGCGGCACGCCGGGATCCTGCGGGTGGCATGCCATGCGAACCTTGTATTCGTTTGCCACCGGAATCACGCGATCCAGGAAGTATGTGATGCGCTCCCAAAACATGTCCGCGTTGACGTGTCCTGCGCGCGTGAGCGGCGTTGCCGGATGCGCCTCTGCCAAATCCCACTTGCTGTAGGTCGCGTCGCCTCGGCCCGGTACGCGCCCGATACGCAGCACGCCCAGAATACTCATGTTGTATTTGATCGCCGGAATTCCAGCCGCCGCGCAGTTTTTGATCATCGTCTGCATCGATTCGATATCGCGATCGCGCTCGGGACTATCCGCCAGCATGATCGCTGGGTGCGGCTCATGATCGATGTGACTCGACGCCAAAAATGGCGGCGTGACGATCTCGTACGTGAGACTGTTTTTCGCGCACATATCGCGGGCGCGTTCCAGTTCCTCGACGGTCGCATACAGACGATTGGTGTCTGCGATGGGCGGTGGCCCGCCGACGTGCGTGACGCTATATCGGGCTAATGCTTTCAAATGAGCATCGTCCAGATGCCGATAGACTGTCCCAAGCTTGATCTGCGACAGTCTCGCGACCGCCTGTCTGCCAGCGGCCGGATTCGCCGCAGCAGAGCCGTCGCTCAACGCAACCGCGCCTAGAGCTACCGGACCCGCAGATGCAAGAAAGTCTCGTCGATTCACGTAAGTCACCTCAAGTGGCCGAAACATTATCACGATTCGGGCCGCATGGTGCCCGTGGGCCATCCGTCTGGTTATTCGATTCAAGCCCAATAGGTGCGGTCGAGGGTGCGGTACTGGATGGCTTCACGGAGGTGACGCGGGTCGATGGACTCGGCGCCTTCGAGGTCGGCAATCGTGCGGGAGACTTTGAGGACGCGGTCGTGGGCGCGGGCGGAGAGGCCGAGACGCGCGATTGCGTTTTCGAGGAGCGTCTCTCCTTCGTCGGAGATGGCGCAGTGCTTGCGGATGAGCTTCGGAGGCATTTGGGAATTGGCGTAGACACTCTTCTCGGCGCGAAAACGCTCGACCTGCACGGTGCGTGCACGCACCACACGTTCGCGAACTGCCGCTGAACTCTCGATCTCCTCGCTTCCCCGCAGCTCTTTGTATTTCACCGCCGGGACTTCGATATGGATGTCGATACGGTCTAGCAAAGGGCCGGAAATTTTGGCGACGTAGCGCTGAATCTGCGGCGGCGAGCAGGTGCAATTGCGTGTAGGGTCGCCGAAGAATCCGCAAGGACACGGATTCATGGCAGCGGCAAGCATGAAGCGCGACGGGAAATTTACAGAAAGTGCCGCGCGCGCAATGGTGACGCAGCCGTCTTCCAAAGGCTGGCGCATTACTTCGAGGACATTGCGCTGAAACTCCGGCAGCTCGTCGAGAAAAAGAACGCCATTGTGGCCGAGGGAAACTTCGCCGGGGCGTGGAATTGCTCCTCCACCGATGAGGCCGGCATCACTGATCGTATGGTGCGGCGAACGAAACGGCCGCGTTCCGAGCAGGCCACGGGAGTCTTCGAGAACGCCAGCCACGCTATGAATTCGCGTCGTTTCGATAGCTTCCTCAATTGTCATCGAGGGCAAGACGGTGGGGATGCGCTTGGCAAGCATCGTCTTCCCCGCTCCGGGAGGGCCGATCAGCAGAATATTGTGGCTTCCCGCACACGCGACTTCGAGGGCGCGCTTGGCCGACATTTGGCCACGGACATCGCGCATATCCACGGGATATTGGCTCGCGTCCGCGAGCATTTGCGATGTATCGACCGTGACCGGCTGGAACGATTCGGGTGCGTTCATCAAATCGACGGCTTGCGGCAGACTTTTCACGGCGAAGACGCGCGTGCCTTCGACGACGGCGGCTTCGCTGGCATTTGCCTCGGGAACAACGACATTACGGATGCCGCGTTCGCGTGCGGCCAGAGCAGCCGAGAGCGCGCCTCGAACTGGGCGGATGCTGCCGTCGAGTGAGAGTTCACCCAGAAAAATATAAGAATCGAGAACCTTGCCGAAGAAGGCGCCAGTGCAGCCAAGTATGCCCAAGGCGATGGGCAGATCGAAGGCCGATCCTTCCTTGCGCACGTCGGCAGGGGCAAGATTTACCGTGATCGTCTGTATGAACGGATAATCGAAACCGCAATTGCGGAGCGCCGCGCGGACACGTTCACGGCTTTCGCGCACGGCATTATCGGGGAGGCCGACGACGTTGAAGATTGCCTGCGAGCCTGGACCTATATCAACTTCGACTTCGACCAGATATGCGTCGATTCCAAATACTGCTGCGCTGAACGTTTTGAAGAGCATCCCAAGGTCCGTCGTTTAGAGCGGAGAGCGTATCCTAAAATGCAGGTCCAAGCCAGCGAAACCGCCGTTTGTTTTGCGCACGCGAAATTTCAGCCGGGCGCAGGACGTATTAGATAGTACGAACAGGAAAAACAGGCGTCGCCGCTGCTTTACACGCTCGCGTGCGGCCCGTATGCTAGGCACAGACACCACAATTTCTCGTCCGGCGACTCAGGACGATAGCGATAGCGGAGGCAATGCATGCTGATCGCGTTAATTATTATCGGCATCGTGATCGTAGTCACGATCGCCATGTACAACGGGCTGGTACGGCTAAAGGTACAGTGCGACAACGCATGGTCTGACATCGACGTCCAGCTAAAGCGCCGTTACGATCTAATACCGAACCTGGTCGAAACGGTGAAGGGCTATGCAGGACACGAAAAGAGCACGCTCGAAGGAGTCGTCGCGGCACGGAATAACGCGATGAGCGCCACGGGGCCAGCGGCTAAGGCGGGCGCGGAATCGATGCTCACGAGCGCCCTGCGGCAGGTCTTTGCGTTGGCTGAGGCATATCCTCAACTGCGCGCGGTGGAGAGTTTCAATCAACTCCAGCAAACGCTGAATCAACTGGAAGACAACATACAGAACGCACGGCGCTACTACAACGCCGTAGTGCGGGACTTCAATACGAAAATCGCGCAATTCCCTACGAACATTCTCGCGGGCATGTTCAATTTCAAGCCGCGCGAATTCTTCGAAATCAGCGCCGCAGCCGAACGCGAAGCGCCAAAGGTGAGCTTCGGCAGCGCAGCTTCATCCTGACGCCCACAATCGATGCCTTCGCGCCGATACTCTTCGCTTCGCGTGCTTGCGCTTGCCGCTGCGAGTTTCTTTCTCGCTGTGGCGGCGCAGGCGCGCACGCTCACGATCCAGAACTTCGTTGAGCACGTGGAGGTGGCGAAAAACGGCACGATCGACGTTACAGAAAGCATCGAAGTCCACTTTACGGGCGCATGGAACGGCATCTACCGAAAAATTCCGGTAAAGTACACCACGCCGGCCGGTTTCGGCTACACGCTATTTCTGGAACCCATCAGCGTGACGGACGACGCCGGCCATGCGTTGAAATACCAACAAAGCGACGTGGGGCGGTACACGGAGTTTAAGATCTGGGTGCCGAACGCCGTGGATGCAACGCGTACTCTCGTACTTCATTATCGCGTTCTCGATGCGATCAGTTTCCACTTTTCAGATCACGACGAGTTCTATTGGAATGTGACCGGCGACGAATGGGAGTACCCCATTGAATCGGCCTCCGCGCACATCGTGCTTCCCGAGGGCGTCACGGGTTTGCACGCGATTGCCTACACCGGCGTTTATGGATCGCGAGCACAAAACGCGGAGGTCTCCATCAACGGGAACCACGTCGATATTCAGACGAACGGGGAACTTGGTTTTCACGAGGGCCTTACGGCCGTTGTCGGATTCGATAAAGGGTTTGTGTTTCCGCCGAGCGTGGGCACAAAAATCTGGATGTTTCTGCGGAGCAATTGGCCGCTGTTTCTGCCGATCATTACTCTCGGCCTGATGATTTGGATTTGGTGGACGCGCGGGCGCGATCCACGACGCAATCCGATTGCGGTGCAGTATGAGCCGCCCGACAAGCTGACGCCGGGCGAATGCGGCACGCTCGTCGATAATTCTGTGGACATGCGCGATATCACGGCAACGCTGGTCGATCTCGCCGTGAAAGGCTACATCACGATTGAGCAGCGGCAGCAGGA